>JBJXGF010000397.1:0-37640 GCA_046153015.1 Acidimicrobiales bacterium
CAGACGTTTCCCTTCTCGTCTACGTGCGTCACGACTTCTGCCCCAACATGCGCGACCGGCGCGCAGCAAGCAGCCGCTCGACCTCGGCCTCCAACTCCGTGATCCGGACTCGACGCTCCTTCCCTCCTGCTCGCATCTTCTCTCGCTCAACTTCGTGAGAGTCCCCGTACTCGACCCGGTATATGAGACTCTCCCAGTGCAGGTACTCGGCCGCCCAGAACTTGTCCGATTCCAGGTCGTCGGTTTCGTCTCCGAGGGGACGCCAGACCTCCAGGCGCGCTTCCAACTCCGTGATCCTGGCGCGGGCCTCGTCGCGCTCCCGGCGCAGGGCCTCGTGGGAGTCACGCAACACACGGGGCGCGAAGAACCCCTCGATCTCCTCGGGGGTGAAGATGCTGTCAGTCATCGGATGCGGGCGCGTAGCCTGCGGGTGCGCCATCTGCGGATCGGTTTCATGTCGTCGCCCTCCATGCTCGTCGTGTTCCTGGCACGCGTTCCTTGACGACTTGCCAGACGGGGCCGCCTTCGCATTCCCCGCTGCAGCACCAGGCATCGGCGAGGCTGTTGTATTCCGGGCAGCGGTGGTGCGCGATCACCCACACCGGCTCGACGCTGTCGGAGTAGTAGCGGAGCACTGCCAGAGCGTGCGTGCGTCCGTTGCGGCCGGGCTGGCCGCGCCAGTAGCTGTCGCCGTTCCAGCCGTCCACGATCTCGCCGGCCGGGAACACGTGGTCGAGCGGGTGCTCAGTCGGCATCGTCGTCTCCCTTCTGCTCCATGGCGATCAGGTCTACTCCGGGCGCCTCGCGATGGCGGCGTTCGCCCAGAACATCGCCTCCTCTAGCTTCGTGAGCGCGAGCGACTTCTCCCGGCACTCGGGCAGGTAGTGGTCGAGCATGTGCGCCATCGAGCCGAGCGCCGCCCTGATGTTCTCGTGCTTGGCGACCTTGCCGCCGGTCGGCGGGTGGTGTTTGAAGTCGTGCGTGATCCGGTCGTAGTTCGGCCCCTGTTCGGGTTCCATGTGCTCCTCCTTCGTTGGCGGGGCGGGATTGCCCCAAAGCGGTTGTGGTGGCGAGCAGGATGAGTGCGGTGGCGACGATCCTCAGCATGCGATCAGCCTCCTGCCGATCCACTCGATGACGTTGACGGTGACGGCGTCGCCGAGCGCTGCGTACCGGCGCGAGTCGGAGTGTTTGCCCACGAGTGTCCAGTCGTCTGGGAACGCTTGGAGTCGTTCGCATTCCCGGGCAGTGAGGCGACGGACACCGGCGGCGGTGAGCGCTCCGATGGTGGCGCACCCTTCCCAGTAGCGGTCGGGCACTAGCTGTCCTCCTCCTGCGCAGGCGTCGTCGAGACGGCTTGCAGAGCGGCCAGCAAGGGCGGCGGTAACCTCCGGCCCCGCTTCTCCGCGCGCCTCAGGATGCCGGTGGCAGCGCGTGCCGACAGCGAGTACCTCGGCGCAACGTTCGCCTCGAGGATCGTGCTCAGCGGGGGTTGCGAGGATGAACACGCGTCGCCGTCGCTGGGGCACTCCGAAGTAGCGGCTGTCGAGAATGCGCCATGCGCCCACGTACCCGATCCGGTCCATCGAGTCGATGAGCGCGGCGAAGTCGCGGCCGTGATTGGAACTGAGTAGCCCGGGGACGTTCTCGATGAGAGCCCAGCGGGGTCGAACAGTGTCGATGATTCGGTGGAACTCCCACCAGAGGCCGGAGCGTTCTCCGGCGAGGCCTGCTCGTTGTCCGGCGACGGAGAGGTCTTGGCAGGGGAACCCGCCGCAGATGAGATCAGGACGAGCGGGTAGCCCTGTCCCGGCTTCCCTCCCCCCGTCGTTAGCTGCCGTGACGGGGTCAGCAGCAGTTCGGCTCGTTGGTTCTCCGACACGAACTGCACGGACGTCATCGGCGCAGGGGACGCCGGGGAACCGTTCGGCGAGGACGGCTCGCCGGTATTCGTCGGCTTCGCATTGGAGGTCGATGCGCCATCCGGCTCGTTCGAGTCCGAGGTCGAACCCGCCGATTCCCGTGAACAGCGACCAGGCATTCACGTTGCGCTCGCCGTGGTGGCGAGCAGTGTGAGTGCGGCGGTGAGCACGACGAGCCTCACCCCGCGGCCTCCACGAGCAGCATCCGGTCGAGCAGGCCGAGCGCTGACTGCTGCAACGTTTCGACCGTGGGGCGAAGCGCGGCCCTGGCTGCGGCCCCGGTTGCGTCCCCGGCTGCGGCCCTGGCTGCGTCCCAGGCTGCGTCCCAGGCTGCGGCCCCGGCTGCGGCCCCGGCTGCGGCCCTGGCTGCGTACCCGGCTGCGGCCCCGGCTGCGTACCCGGCTGCGTCCCAGGCTGCGTCCCTGGCTGCGGCCCCGGCTGCGGCCCTGGCTGCGGCTGCGCGCTGACGTGCCTCCGTAAGCGCTGGCATCGCGACCGCGACCGTGTCGGCGGTCAGTGGTGGTAGCGCACGCAGCCCGTGATCGATGCCGGCGAGGTCGAGCCACGCTGCCGCGTTTTCGCCCACGAGCCAGTCGGACGCCATCCACGCCCGCCGCGTCTGCACCTCGCGGATGGAGCGCGACCCGATGAGCCGGGTGAGCAATGGCACGAGCAACCTGTCCCTGTCTCGATCTTCGAGGTCGTCGTTCCACTTCCTGATGAACGCGGCGATCACGGGGCATGCGCACCGGGGGTGGTCTGTCCATTCCTCCCCGGCCATGTATGCGACGGCTTCCATCGCGCACCACTTCTGCTCCTGGTTCGGGTCGTGGCTGCCCGCGTGCAGGTGGATCTCGTCGGCGGGAAGAGGGTTGACGATGGTCATGGCGTCTCCTTCTCCTTAGGGGCCTACATATCGCAGCCGCTCGACCTCGGCCTCCAGTTCGGCGATCCTGGCGCGAGCCTCGTCGCGCTCCCGGCGAGATCCACGGGCGGCTGGAACGGCTCCGGGTCAGGGACCCCGCCACCGACGATCCGGGATGCGCGACGCAGCCGGCCCTTCGCGCAGTCGAGGCAGACGAGGCGTGGTCGTTTCTCCCCTCCCGGGTAGGTCACCCACACCCACCCGTACTCGAACCGGCACCCGTCCGTGACGGTGCGGCAGTCATCGCACTCGCCCGAAGGGTGCTCCGGCAGTTCACCCATCCGGTGTGTGCCGGCAAGGTAGGCGTGGACGCAGTCGGGCAACTCGAGTGTGCTCATGCAGACGCCTCCCGTATCGCTTCCTCGTTGATGACCTGTGCGGCCCGCGCCAGACACCACGCGTCGCACAGGTCTTGCGACCAGTCGGCCGCGGGGACGTGCCGTGCCACGAGGTCGGCCACCTCCTGCTTGCTGGCGTTGCCGGCGAGGCCGACGTGGCGGCGCCACTCCATCGGGCGCATCCGCCACACGATCACCCCGGACGGAACCTGGTTGACGATCGCGCCATGGAACGGCAGCAGCGCCGCGGCGGTGTGGAAGCGTCCGGCTGGCCACTCCACGTTGACGATCGCGACGTCATCCCACCCGCATCTGATCTCTCGGACGGCGCGGAGCCGGGTCAGCGCGTCGCTGCCGGCGAGAGCCCACGTGAACGCGCGTGCCCGCTCCGGCCTGTCCTCGTCGATGAGGCAGACGTGGACGCCGTGGGTGTCGAAGTCGACGCCGGCGTAGTAGCTCACGCCGCCGCTTCCCCGTACCCGCCCCAATCACACGTCGCCGGGTCGTACCGGAGCACCAGTTGGCCCGGCAGCACCGTCCCCGACGAGGGCGCCTGGCGGTGGCCCAGCAGCAGCAGAGCGCACCGCGCCAAGTCATGCTCCAGGTCGTGTCTAGCCTCAGCGGCCTCCGCGTCCGTGAGCCACGTGAGTGCGGTCACTGGTCGCGGTTCTGGTCGTAGGGTCGGTTGCCGCGGCCGGTGGCGATGAGGCTGCACAACGCGGTGAGGAACGCGACGATGACGAGGGTGGTGGCGGCGCCGGCGAGGAACGACCACACGCTGAACCCGAGCGGGGTCACGCGGCCTCCCCCATCTCGTCCCCTCTCGGTGGCGGTTGGATCATTCCGGTGCGGAACATCGCGTCGATCTCGAGGTGGGCGCGCACCGTGGCGCGGCACCCGTCCATCGCCTGCAACACCGCCGACCACAGGTCCGCCTGCTGCAACTGCGTGAACGGGCGGCCTTCCTCCTGCGCGTTCGTGACCGCGATCAGGACGGCGTCGGTGACGCGCTCGTGCAGGATCACGGACACCTGGCCGGCGAGTTCCTCGGCGAGACTCACGTGGCGGCGCCTTGGATCGCTGCGATGACGGCGTCGTAGCTGTCACGGGACGGGATGCCGCTGGTGCTGTCCTGCCCGGTGACGTCGACGAGGATGCGTTTGACGTGCTCCTGGTCGACGCTGTGTTCGCGGGCGATCGCGAACAGGCGCTTGCGTTGCGCGTCCGAGATCCGGTAGGCCGCCGCGTCGGGTTCGGGTGCGGGCTCGGGGACCGGGCCGACGGCTGGCGGCAACGGTGCGGCGGGCCCGATGTCGGCCTGCGCGTTGCGGCGCGGCGCACGCGCCGGGGGAGGCTCGTTCGCCTGCTCCAACGCCCTCGACGCCGCCACCACCGGCGGAGTGCCGGCCTGCACCGGCGTGTACCCGGCCGGCGCGTCACCGCCCATCAGGGCGAGCAGCGGCAGGTCTGCGTCGAACACCGGCACCACAAACGACTTCGTCTCCCCGTCTCGTTTCGCGGTGCGCCGCTCCAACCTCAGCTTCACCGCGACCCGCGGGCCGAGCTGCTCGAGGAGTTCGACCATGCCGGGGAGCTCGTCGGCGGCGTACTCACCGCCGGTGTCGAGTCGCCACACGCCGAGGCCGGGGATCCGGGGGAGCATGACGCTGACGCGGCTCGTGACCTTGCATTCCCGGTTGTCGGGGTCACACTGGCACGTTTGGTCGTGGAGGAGTTCGGTGGCGCCGTCGCAGCGGCGTTGGCACCCTCCCCCGCTCCACAGTTCGTACCACTGCGTGACGGTGGCGCCGGGTGGGATCATCACGTCAAGCGCGTTCGTGTCGGTGGTGAGCTGGTACTGGTCGTCCCACGCTTCGACGGTGCCGCCGTAGATGGTGGCGGCGGCTTCGAGGCGTTCCCGGACACGGCTGGTGAGCCTGAAGGTGTCGAGGCTTGCCGGGTACGTCTTGCCGCTGCTCGAGACTCGTTTCTCGCCCATGCGGATCCGGCCGATCTCGGTGATGCGACGCTGCCGGTCGATGATCGTCACGACCTCACCTCTTGGTCGTGGATCTTCCAGAGCTGATCGAGCGCCCACTCGATGTGTAATACGGCGAGCCGGTAGCTCACAAGGTCGGTCTCGTCGCAGCGCGCGTGCTCGGCGTTGACGGCGCGCAACGCGGTCTGGCACGTGACGATAATGCCGCCGATGGCGCCGTCACCGGGTGTGCGCAGCAGTTCGGCCTCGCCCCTCATGCCTCGACCGCCTGCTGCACGGGCTTCCCCAACGCGTTTCGGCTCGTCTCCAACGACCACCTGGCGACCTCCCGGACGTACAGGAACGTCGCCCACATCTGGTCGTCGACCCGGCACGGCACGAGCTGGTAGTCGCCGGGGGACAGCACCAACGCGAACGCCCCATCGACCGCCGGCATCGGCGCGACCTCGACGGTGTCGTCCCACAGGTAGTAGCGGGTGCCGTACCGTCCGTCCTCCCGCTCCGACCCGCGCAACCCGACGTGCTCACACCGGCTGTAGGCGCACAGTTGCAACGCGACCTCGGGCCATGGCGGCCGTGACTTCTCGCCGGGCAGCTTCTCCGTCGTCTTGATGTCCAGGACGCACAGTGACCCGTCGATCTCGACGATCGCGTCAAGGGTGCCGGCGTACAGGTACGTGGTGTTGTAGACGGGGGCTTCGGCGGCGTGATAGGTGGGGCGGTGGTCGGCGAGGAATGCGCGCAGATGCTCGATGTAGGGGGCGAGGTGGGCGGGCACGTCGACGGGGTTGCCGAGCGCGTACTGCTCCGCGACCTCGTGAATCGACGCGCCCCGCTCCTGCGCCCGCTTGGTGGTGTTCCAGCGGGCGTCGGTGCAGAGCTTGATGGCGCCGTCGCGGTCGCCGGCTCGGACGTGCGCGGCGAGGATGTCGAGGTGGTCGACCGCGTACTCACCGGCGACCTTCGCGGCCCACCCGACGAGGGCGGGCTTCGGGATCCCCTGCCCCAGGATCGTCGTGACGGACCACAGCTTCGTGGTGTCGCTCACCACCGGTCGCCTCGCCGGCGGCGCTCGTCGAGGCGGTTCTGGCGGCGCTGCTCGTCCATCATCGACTGCTCGCTCGCGCACCACCCGAGCACCCAGCACACCGCCCCGGTCAGGATGATGACTCCTGCCATCTGCACGATGGTCATTCCGGCCACGCCTTCTCGAGGTTTTCGATGTGGCCGACCGCTGTCGCCAACGCGGACAGCGCTTTCTGTGCGGCGAGCAGCGCGGCCTTGACGTGGTGGCGGTCATGGTCGCCCGAGTCGATCAGGTCGACCTCGAGCCGGTCCAATGTCATGCGGGCGCGGGCGAGGTCGTGGATGGCGTCCATGGCGTGGACACCGGCGGTGGCGACGGCGTCACGGCCCGACGGCTGAGTGATGGCCGGGACGGCGAGGCTGCTCATCAGAGGCCGAGGTAGTCGAGGGCGCGAAGGACACCGACGTTCGCGCGGATGACGATGCGGGCGCGCCGCGGCTGGCGGTGGCGTCCTTCCCATGCCCTGCGGATCAGCGCGACGGATTCGCGGCGCTGCTTCGCGGCTGGCACGTCGAGGTCAAGACCGACGCGCCTGCCGCCGGGCAGGTCAACGAGCGTGTGCTGCGGCACTTGGTACCCTCCTCGGGTGGTTATGCCCCCGCGGCGGCCGGGTCTTCTCGGGACGGGCCGTCGTGGGGGCTGTTTGCTTCCTGGGCGAGACGGGCTCGCGTGACCTGGTCGACGCGGAGCCGCTCAAGCTGGTTGCGCGTGAGCGCCGCCGGGGCGGCCGGTCCGAGACCGGAGTAGCCGCGCGTGGGTTCCGGTGGGCCAGCACCCGGCTCCTGGGGGGAGATAGAGCGGCTGGCCCGCCGCAACCCACGACGCGCACGCCTGGCGGTCGTGGTTGTCTCACGCGAGTACGCAGGGTCAAGGTCAAGCAGGATCCGGTGCTGACGGCACGCACGAGCACCATCAACCACCGGGACGCCGCAGTACACGCACGAACACACGAGGACCTCCCAGTCGTAAGCGAGCGCGCTCACGCCACGGCTCCCACCGCGGCGTCAGCGAGCCGGTACAGGTAGTCGTCACCATCACGACGCATCTCCACCCGGTAGCCGCGCGCGCGCAGATCACTCGCGCGGCTATGCACTATGAGCCCGAGCCGGTACAGGTCACGGTGGGAATGCCACTCCCCATCCGACAGGACGGCCAGAAGCCGGTCAGCGTGCGTCACACGCTTCGTGTTCTGCGGTGTTCTCGCGGCCGCTGGCGCGCTCGGGGCTGTTCGGGCGGGTTGCCGTACACCCCACACCTTCCGTACGCGGCTGCCGGCCAGGGTCTCCTCGGCCGAGTAGAAACGCGGGTCGCTGTTCAGCGCGTCGAGGACGGCGATGTCGGCGGCCGAGATCGCGCGGGCGATCTCCCGCCACGGCCGCTCCCCCCGGCCAGCCAGGTAACCGGCGACCTCGTCAGCCAACGGGCGCGCGCTCACGCGGCGTCCTCGTAGAGCCCCCGGCCGGCGGCGTCAGTCTCGGCCGTTGGCGCGGGAGCGTTCACGAGCTCGCGCAGCAGCTCGGCCGGCTCGCCGAGACACCCGAGACACAGACCGACGGCGCCGACCGCGACACGGCCGTCACGAGCGACGCAGGACAACGACACGAACTCGCCGAACCCGAGCGGGCACGCGGTCACCACGACGACCGCCGATCCGCGTCGGCCCGGTACGCGCGCATGCGAGCGTCGAGCGCCGGGCGCGCGCTCACGCGGCGTCCTCGTAGAACCACGCGAGCGATCGGCCGAGCACTCGGGCGGCCTGGGCGCGCTGTGCGTGGTTACGCGGCTCGGTCGTTCCGGCACGCCAGTGCTGCCACGTCCGTAGGGTCACCCCGACCTCGCGCGCGCACGCCTCGTTCGTCAGGCCGCACTCGTCCTGGGCCACGCGGAGCCGGATGGCGAACAGGTTTCCTGTCGCCTCGTTACGGGTAGCGTTGCACGTCATTGACTTGCACCCTACCACGGCGTACAGTTGCACGCAAGGGGATTTCATGCAAGTGGCGGCGACACGGCACAGACAGGCCGCTAGGTTCCAGCTACTGATGGCGTTGGAGCAGGCCGAGATGGCGGCCCGGTTCGGGGCCGCCTTGAAGGGCTGGCGCGATCAGCGCGGCCGCGGGCTACGCGGCGCCTTCACCCAGGTGAGTGCTCTTGATGAGATCCTCGCCGCTCGTCGCGGGCGGGATCACGATGCGGACTGGCGCCCGGGTGGGAGGTTCCCTGGCTGCGGCCCCAGGGAGTTTGGAGCCCGGGCGCCAGCCTGTGTCGCCCCGCTATTTGGGGGCGGTCTGGTCGCCGCCGTTCAACCCGGGCGGCACGTTCAACCCGGGGAACAGGTCGTGGACACTCGACAGGACGCTCGCGGCCATCCCGGCGATCGCGAGCGCGAACGCGCCGGCGGCGAGGTCACCGAGGTCCAACCCGGGGATGACGATGCTGATGTCCCCCGCGGCCTTCGACCCGGCGACGAGCACCAGGAGCGGCACGCCCTTCAACAGGACGTCGTCACGCAGGGTGCGGGGCAGGTACCCGATCTGGAAGCTGCCGGCCTTCACCGCGGCGAGCACCCCCAACAGCAGGTCGATGATGAGCGCGAACAGGAACGCTCGCAACAAGGGGTCGTTGAAGGTGTCTCGGATCATCGGTCTCCTCCTCGTGTCGATGTGACCGGGCTGGGTCTGCCCCACCCCGATGAGTGCGCCCGGTCGAACGACACCGGGCTGTAGCGCAGCAGTTGGCCGCACCGCAGGCACAGGGGCCGTTGGTCGGCCCGGTAGGTGCGCGGGTCAGTGAGTTCGCGTAGCCGGACGGTGTGCGTGCGTTCTTGGCAGTGCGCGCACCTCGGGTGCTGGTCGGCCATGGTCAGATGGCGTCTTTCAACCCGACGATCAGGGCGATCACCCCGACCGGGAGCCACCGGTCGACGATCGCGGTCGCCCTGCCTTTCGCCCACTCGGCTGGCCCGTCGACCTTCTCGCCGAGGTGCTCGACCGCGGTCGCGAGATGGTCGACGGACGCTTGGAGTTTCTCGGCGACTGCTTCTTGGCGTGCCGTGATCGTCTGGAGGTGCGCGTTGAGTTCGGCGCGGGTGACGTGATCACCGTTCGGGATACCCGATGTCACGACCAGCCGCCCTGCCTGACGAGCTGGCGCGCGCGCCAGATGACGAACGTAGTCGGGTACCCGTAGCCGGGATCCCAGTGGTCGGAGAGGGCGCTCACGTCCGACCAGTCCTTGTGCGTGAACACGCCCGGCCCCATCAGCCCCGTCGCCTCGTCGAAGCGAGCGCGCTTCAACGGGATGCCGTACTCGACGTGCCAGTAGGCGAGCCACCTGGCGACCTTCTCGAGCTGCCTGGGCCGGGCGACCCATACGGCTTTGCCCCACCTGGCGAACCCGATCTGCTCGACCCCGAGGGTGCCGGTGTTGATGCCGCCGACGTGCCATGCGATGAGCGTGTCGTTCACGTACCGGGCCGAGTGGCCTTCGGCGTCAACACCGATCTGCGCGCCGTACCCTCGCCCCTGCGCTTGCCAGAACCGGGCGATGCCGGCGAGGTCACCGATGCCTTTGACGTCGTGGCTTTCGGTGTCGTGCAAACAGATCCGTACTGGCTTGTGTGGGCCGTGTGAGTCGACGAGTCCTCGGCAGTCGACGTCGATGCGGGGCTCTCTGATGCGTCTGCTCATGCCGCTGCCTCCCAGGTCTGGGTGTGAAGGAACCGTCGGGGGTGGGGTTACTGCTGGGTGAGGAGCCCGTACCGGGCCAGCACTCGGTCGAAGTAGTCGCGTCGGTCGTCCAACGTGATCTGGCAGGTGTCCGACGCGTGGTCGTAGCTGGCCGCGACGATGCGTCCGTCGCGGCCGAGTGCGCCGGTGTCAGGGTCGACGCGGTGTGAGACCCGTAGTTTCTCGCCGACGTACAGGGGGATCAGGTGCGCCGGGATGGGGGCGCCGGACGGGATGGCGCGGCACGCTTGCTGGCCTTTGACGGTGACGCTGGCGGCGAATGGGCTCGTGATGTGCTCGGTGAGCCACAGGTCGGCGAACCGTTCAGCGACGGCTTGGGTGACGCCGGAGCGGACGGGGATGACGCGGCGACGCAGGAACTGGCGGCGGTCAGGCAACGACCGGCCGACGACCTGGACGCTGACGGTGTCGATGTAACACACATCGGACGCTGGGGCGGTTGGGACCATGAGCCAGCCGATGTCGTGGTCGGTCTGGGTGGCGGTGAAGTCGTAGGTGGCGGTCACGAACGCGCCGGTGGTGAGCGACCCGACGAAGTTGGAGGACTGCTCGAGGAACCCGGTCTTGGGGGTGGCGGCGGCGGTGGCCTTGTACACCATCCAGTAGATCTCGCTCAAGCTGGCGGTCTTCCTGAGGCGGGCGGTGATCCGGTACCGGAGGCCGGGGATGAACGCGGCCGTCCACGCGTCCACGTAGATGAGCGGGTCGGTGGCGCTGGTGTTGACGCGGCCGCTTGCGACGCCGGTGTCGAACACGCCGGTGTCGCGGGCCACGCTGGCGGTGGAGCCGACCTGCCACGAGGTCGTGGCGGTCTCGAAGCCGGGGTTCGCGGGTTGGACGGTCGCGGTGATCCCGAACGTGCTGCCGGACAGGTTCCCGGTCGCTCTGGCGGCGACGAGTCGGTTGCCGTCGGGGCCGGTGGCGTCGGTGATGGCGCCGTTGAAGATCTCCTGGCCGTCGACGCTCGCGTCCGAGACGAGGGCGCCGGACCAGGAGCCGACCTCGATCACCGGCGAGCTCGGTTTCGCCCGGTACCGGAGCGTCTTCAAGTCGTGGCCGCCGACCTGGGCGAGGTAGTTCTCGTACACGTTCGCTTGCTCGATCGCCTGGCGGGGGGTCACGTACCCGCCGGTCGTGTACTCCGGGATCGAGAAGGTGCCGGCGTTGACGAGCACGTCGGTTTGGTTGAGCAGCGGCGCGGCGCGGTTCCTGGCGTCCTTGACGACAACGTCGGCTTTCAGGATGCTGGCGTTCCCCGACTCGTACGCCGTGGCCGCGAACACTTGGATCGTTTCGATCTGGAAGTACCGGTCTTCGGCCTGGTCGGTGCCGGTGTCGCAGAAGATGCCCAGGTAGCGCGACGGGGTGGTGAGGGTGCGCGTGAACGTGCCTGACGTGTTGGCGTCCGAGAGCGTCGAGATGGTCGCCTCGACGCTGCCGGTGTTCATGGAGCCGGGGAGGGTGCTCATCGCGTTGAGGTAGCAGGTGGCGGTGGCGGCCCACTGGTTCTTCACCCACGTGGCCACGACGCGCGCGGCGGTGGTTGACGGGCCGAGGTCGAGGTAGATGCCTGTGCGTGGGAATGAGCCGTCGGTGGGGCCGACGTAGTCGAACGTGACGGACTCCCCGACTGCCTGGTTCCAGCTGCTCTTGTAGACGGTGAGGTCGCATGCGAGGTTCTGCCGCCAGTCCCGCCACTCGGACAGGCGCGTGACCACGTAGGCCTGTTCGTACACGTCGTCGTCGAGGTGGTACTGCCAGCCCTGACACGCGACCTGGTGCTGCGTCTCATCGGTTGGCCGTTGGATCATCCGGCCTGACCAGACGACCGCACCGTCGATCTCGACCTCGACCGGCGTGAACGGCAGCAGGTCGGGGCGTTCAACAGCGGCGGTCGGGGTTTTGACGGTGAACGAGCAGGTGTCCGGCCCCCACACGTTGCTCGAGTAGGTGAGGCCCTCGGGGACGATGCCGCGCAGGCGGCCGGTGCCGAGTTGCCGCCAGGTGCCGTCGAGCTCCTGTACGCGCACGGACGGGGTGATCACGAGAGAGCGCCCTTCGCCATCAGAAACCTCGGTGTGACCGCCAGATGCACGGTGGCGGCGTGCTCCTCCTGCTCGGTGTTCGTGTTCGACGTCGGGTCGTCGGCGACGAGCGAGGAGAGCTTGACGATCAGGTCGGCCGCGCCGCCCGGACCGTCGGTGGCGATCTCGATCAACTGGCCGCCGAGGCCGGCGTCGCTGGTCGCGGACACACCCGGCTTGATCACCTGGCCGGCGAGCTCGGCGGTGATGATCTTCGTCACTTCCGACGTGGTCGACACGAAGTCGGGGTAGGAGCTGTCGTCGGCTTTCAGCGTCGGGCTTGAGCACCGGTTGAGCGCTGGCACCAGGACGAGGTAGTCGAGATCCCATCGGCCGCTCGAGGTGCCTGTCTGGTGGGTGCCCCGGAACTGGAGGCGCCACCTGAGAGGGTTGGCCGGGTCGACTGGCAGCCGGATGGTGCCGAGCCTCACGAATCGCCAGTGGTCGCCCGACGATGGCTTCGTGATGAACCGGCCGGCCGTGCCGTGCTCGTCGCTGTACCTGACCTGTCCGAAGCTCGAGGCGAACACGCCGCTCGAGACGGTCGCGGTCTCGGGGGCGGCGGCGAGAATGACGGCCGGGTTCGTGAGACCGCTGCCGATCTTCACTCTGGCCCAAGCCTCGACGGCGACTTCGCCGGCGGCGTGCTCGTCGGGCACGATCAGCGACGGGTCGATGAGCCAGTCGGCAGCGACGCTCCCGGCGCCCGAGAGGGCTGTTGCCTGGAGCGAGACCCCCATGCGAGCGGCGGCGTCGGTGGCGATCGTCGACGAGAACCCGAACACGTGGCCGATGTCGCACTGCTCCGCCTCAAGCACGGTGATCGGCGGCGGCGCACCTTTGCCTTCGAGTTGCGGGCGCGGCAGGTCGATCACGTACACGGTCGCACCGGAGCTGTGGGTTGCAGCGACGGTGCCTTCGGCGCCGCGAGCGATGTTCCATGTGAGGCCGTCGGCGCTGACCGAGTTGACGTAGACGAGCTCGGTGTCGATCAGCGCGAGAAACGGCCCCTTGGGCAGGTCGGTCGGGTCGGCGGTGATCGTCATCGAGGTCGCGCTCGTCGATGAGATCGACGCTGACAGCGTGGCGATGCGCGCCTCGACGACCGAGATCCCGTCGAGGTTGATCGTGGTGCCGGTCGCGGCGGTGATCTCGAAGCAGAAGTAGGCGACGTCGCGATCAGCCGATGGCGTCCATGCGACCGGGCGCAGTGTGAGCGTCGTGGTGAGCGCGGCGGTGGTGCCGCTGGCGATGTCGCCGTTCATGCCGAGGCGCGAGCGCGCGTTCGTCGTGCCGGCCGACTGCACCCACACCAGCGCGAGATAGGTGCGGCCGATCTTGAATCGGCGGTAGATCGCGAACGTGCAACCGGTGTTCGCGGTCGCCGGGCACACAAGCTGACCGTTGGCTGTCCCGTACTTCGGCGCGGAGGTCTGCCGAGTGATTGATGTGGCGGCGCCGGTGACCCCGGTGATGGCGGCTGCGCTCCACCCGTTCGCGTCGTCTTCCCAGTCCCCGTTCCAGACGCGGTTCCAGTCGCAGATGCGCGGCGCCCACGCGGCGAGCGCCCAGATCGGCGCGGCCGACCCGCCGCTCGGGGTCACGTGCAGGTCTGCTCGAGCGGGCGCGTCGCCGGGAATCTGTCCTCGGAGCGACCACTCCTCGGGCAGCACCTGGTTGCGGTACGTGAACGGCTCGACCTTGAAGTCATCCACGACCAGCCCCGTTGTGGTCGGTACGAGTCGCATGCCGACGTGCCCGGATTCGAACGTGCCTGTCTCGCTTTCGGTCAGCGTCGCGCTTGTTGTCTGCGCTGGCGTCGACAGCGGCGACGGCTCGGTCGTGAAGGCTTCGGCAGTGACCCGGCGGCCTTCGCGGCGGACGCGCACCCAGTACGGGTTCGTGGTGCCGGGGGCGAAGCCGACTGTGCCGAGAGTCGTGGGTGTGCCAGCGATGCGCTTGGCGAGCACGAGGTTAGTGCCGTCAGCGGTCGCGGTGATCATCGTGTCGGCCGCGCCGGTCGGATCCATGCAGAGCGCGACCCCGACGCCGCCGGCCGCGACGCCCTTCGCGGTCACCTGCACATCCGAGGTCAGGTAGCCGGTGACGGTGTGTCGCATCCGCTTGGTAGCGGTTGACGTGACGGTGAGCCGGCCGCCGGCTACAGCGACGGTGCCGGTGCCCTCGTCGAGTGTCCAGTCGCCAGCGGTGACGGTGTCCGACACGAACGGGTCGAAGTAGTCCATGGGGTCGCCCTCCGCGAACGGTGCGGTGACGAATGCGACGGTGACGTCTACGCGTTGTGCGAGGTCGAGGTTGCGGTCCCACCCCGGCAACGTCGAGATCTCGGCGAACATCACCTGAAAGTGCTGCCGGTACGACTGGCCCTGCGCACGCCACGTCACGGTGCCGCCGTGCCGTCGGATCTCGTCGACCTTCTCCGCCAACGTCGTGAAGCGTTGCCACATCGTGTCCTGTGACCCGTCACCGTTGACGCGGACGGGGACGGTGAGCACCCGATTCTGCGGGCGCGCACCGGCAGCGACAGCACCCAAACGGCCGCGTGGCCCGCTGTAACTGGTGTCCCACGATGGTGGCGACCATTGGACGCCTTGCAAAGGCGTGTACCCCGTCGAGGTGGTGCCGTCCAGGAGCGTGAGCGCGGCCGCGCCGGGCGTGTTCGACGTGACCTTCAGCAGGCTGTTCGCCATCTCAGACTCCCGTCAGGACCATCGGGGATTGCCGTGTGCCAGCGCTCGACAGGCCTTGGGCGACACCTGCGGCGGCGTCACGTGCCATCGCTTCGGTGGGTGGGAACGCGGTCTGGAACACGATGACGGGGCCGCCGTCCATGCGGCGCCCATCGATACCCGGGGGCGCCATGCCGTTGCCGCCGACGATCACGTTGCCGGCCGGGGAGATGCCGATGCCCAATGCGCCGAGGAACGCGTTTGAGTACCGGCCCGCGTTCGCCTCGACCTCGAGGCGACGGATGTGCTGCTGCACGCTCTCGTCCGTGGCGGCCGCGGTGGGGTTGAACTCGCCCTCGGTCGGCGTCGACACCACGCCGCCGTCCTCGTCGGTGGGAGCGGTGTTGCCGCCGTCGTCCTCGCCGCCCTCGTCCTTCTCGTCTTCGGCGAGCGCATCGGTGAGCGACCGGATCGTGTCGCCGATCCTCTCCCAGATCTCGACCATCTCCGCGCGCTCCGCGCGTAACGCGACCCGTTTCGCTTTCAGCTCGCGGATCTCCCGGTCGATGCTCGCCTTGTTCTTCGCGGTTCGGATCCGGGCGAGGTACCCGATGCTCTTGTTGATCGCCGTGATCCGGTTCGTCAGCCGGACGACTTCCTCGCGCGCCTGCTTGCGGAGCTTCCGGAGCCGTCGGATGTTCCGGGCGATGCGGACGCTGGACTTGACGATCTGCCCGTCCGGCCCGAGAGTTTCGCCGGTCTCGTCGAGCCGGTCGATCTTCGCGTCGAACCGGTCGCTTATCCCGCGGATACCCGCGAACGGATCCACCGGCGGCCGCGTGCGCCCGCCACTCGACGTGCTCGATGTGCCGGACGGCCCGGAACTCGTGGACGGCGGCGCCGTGGTGGTCGGGGACGGTACGACGGTCGCGCCGCCGCCGCCGAACTTCATCGGGTCACCCGACGACGTGGCGAAGTGAACGTGCGCTGACCCTCCGCGCCAGTGCGCGATGAACCCGATCGTGTCACCGGCACGCACTTGGTCGCCGGGGGCGACCCTCACGTTGTCGAGGTGCCCGTAGTAGTAGGACGTGCCTGAGTTGCCGGCCAGCGTCACACCGAACCCGAACAGCACCTTCCCTGACCCGGTGCGCACGTCGCCGAGGTCGGGGTCGCGCCCGCTGACCCGGACGATCCGGCCAGACTCGACCGCTACCACGGCTGTCCCGGTGACGGCGGCGATGTCGATCGCGTTGCGAGACTGCCAGTCCGACTGGTTGTGCGTGCCGGCGCCGGGTGTGCCGATGATCGATCCGCCACCGACGACAGGGTTGACGACGGCGCCGTCCGGGACGATGTTCGAGAAGTCGCTCGAGCCCGGGAGCCCGCCGGTTGTGCCTGAGCCTCCGCTGCCGCCGAAGACTGCGTTGGCGACGCTGTACTGGCTGAGCACGTCGGTGTACGCGTCCCACGTCGCGGTCGCCAGAGTGCGGCCCATGTACCGGACGGCCTGCTCCGACTTCGACCCGGGCGCCCCGATCTTGACGGCGAGCTTCGCGATCGACGAGTCGAGAGCCTGCTTGTCCTCGAGCAGCTTCCAGTTCCGGTTGATCTCCTCAACCGCGCTGACAACGAACTCATGTCCAGCGTCGGTGCCGGCCTCACCCAAGACTTTCTTGGCGACCAGGCGGCCCGCCTCGAACGCGACGACCAGACCGACCGTCGGGTTGGTGAGCACGCGCTTGAACGCGCCGAGAAACCCGCCGCCGCCCCGTCCTGCCGCTGACCCAGCCGCAGCCGCCCCGGTCGCGGCGCCGGTCTCGACGAGCGCAGGGATGAGCGTCGTGCGGAGCGACCTGGCGAGCGTCGTGATCTTCGTGACCGAGAACGCGACGAACAGGAACTTGGCGGCTTCCTCCCAGCCGCCGATCTTCTTGACGACATCGTCGACCGTGCCGGCGAAGCTGGAGATCGCCGGGATCAGCGTGTCGGTCGCGAAGTCGGCGAGCCTCGTGATCACCGGCAGCAGGCGTTCCCCGAGCTGCTCCTGCGCGTTCTCCCACGCCACCCTCGCCCGGTCAGCGGCGCCGGCATTCGACTCCCCGTACGCCTCCGCCTGCCCCGCAAACTTCGCCTGCAGCTCTGCCAACGCCTCCGTCGCGGACGCGCCCTTCTCGATCTGGATCCCGTACCTCGACAAGATCCCCGTGTTCCCCGCCGCGACCTTCGCAACAATCTCACCGGCAGCAGCCAAGTCCATGTTCCGGCCACGCGCGATGTCGGCCGCGAGCGCGTTCAGCTCGAGCGCCTCGTTGACGTCACCGGTGACCCGGACGATCGTCGTGAACGAGTCCGCCAACTCCTCATCGTCCAACGCCGCAAGCCGCGACTGCGCCTGGATCACGTCGTCGATCCGCTGACGGTTGTCGTCGTAGCTGATCCCCAACGCCCCCAGCTGCGTCTTCAACCGGACCGCGGACTGCTCCGCCTCCTGCGCCGCACGCACGCTCCCCGTGATCGCCGACACGACCCCCTGCGCGCCGAGGAACCCGCCCGCCAACAGGGCGCCCTGCCTGGCGAGCCCGCCGAACGCGCCCTGCAACCCCTGCACCTGCAACTCGGCGTCACGGGTGCCGCGCTTCAGGTCAGCGGTGTCAGCGACGTACCGGATCCGGATCGTGTTCGCCATCTACCCCTCGTCCTCGTCCTGGTCAGGCAGCCCGAACCGCTGCATCGCCTGCTCCACCCTCGACGCCCGCGCGGCGAGGTCGTCGAACAGCACCGCCTCCACCGTCCCCGGAAGCAACCCGACCTCGCCGCTTGGCCTGTGGTGGTACATCTCCCCCGCCCGAGCTAACCTCGCTGCCATCGGTGTCGCCGCGAAACCTGGCGATCTCAGCCATGCGGCCGGCGACCTGCTCGATCGTCTCCATCACCTCAGGCTCAAGCAACGCCGCAAACGGCACCGTCGCATACTCGCCCTCGTCGTTCACCTCGGGTTCTTCCCCGTCCGCGCACACCACCGGGCTCACAAACGCGGCCCGGACGATCGCCCTCACGTACCTCGCGGACTCGGCGTCCGCCTCTACGCGGCCGGTGATCAGCCGGATGATCCAGTCGCCGATGTCCGGCGGCAACTGGTCGTCCGCGATCAACGCCGTCATCGGCAAGTGCGCCCGCAGCGTCGCCGTCCGACCCGTCGAGAACTCGTGCTCGTACTGCTGATCCGCAGGTCTCCAACCTCCCACTCTCCCCGCTCCTTTCCCTAGACCCCGTGACGTTTCACGAATATGAGGCCACGTTGTTGATTACCTGCCAGACCGCGGCGCCAGCGCTCGTCCGCGTGGCCTTCCACTGGAACGTCGCCCCGCGTCGCTGAGCGTTCGTCAACGGTGCCGCACCCCCGCCCGAGTACTGGGCGTTCTCGAACTGGCCGATCACCTTGTACGGGTACGCCGACGCGATGATGTCCGTCGACACCCACTTCACCTTCGCCGCGAACCCCGTCGAGTCGCGCATCTTGTCGAAGTCGTCCTGGTCGATCAGCACCTTCTCCATCGACCCGGTCGTCATCGGCGGCTCGTTCCCCTTAAAACACTTCGTCTGCCACTGCGACCCGACACCGAAGATCGCGTCCCTCACGATCGGCATCGCCTGGCTCACGCTCACGTTCCTGGTGTCCGCCGTCCCCGACGCCCAGCTGATGCCGGCGTGCGCGAACAGGAACGGATGCAACGTCTCCGACTCATAGGCCGGGGTGAGCGACGGGTCGGTCTGCTTGTCGAGGTAGTTCGCCGGGCCCGACACGCTGACGATGACGCCGCCGGCCTCGGGGGTCTCGATCGAGATGGTGTCGATCGCGGCACCCTTCAGCTTGTAGAACGCCGACTCGGTCGTGTAGGCGACGTCGATCTGCGCCGTCTTCGGCTCCGCACCCGCGGGCCCGAACGGGCTCGTCCACGTGTGCCGGGTCGCACCAACGGGGACCGCGACCGCGTCGAGGTCGGTGATGATCGCGTCGCCGGCCGTGGTCGTCGGTGCCCCGAACGCGATCGAGAACAGGTGCGCGACCATGTCCGGGTACATGCGTGCCCGGAGTCCCCAGGTGGGCATGTAGTCGCCCTCGAGGTCGGGGCGGGGGTCGTTGGTGTTGACGAGCTCGTCGTCGCGGCTGATCGGCCGGTGCGCGAGCGCGTGCGTGAACTCGAGGATCGGGAAAAACACCTTCTTGGTGGCGAGCGTCGGGCTGTTCGCCTCTGTGCCCTGGATGCTCTCGCCGGCGATGCGGACGTAGCCGAGGCCCACGGGGTCACTCTCCCTTCACCGGCTGCTGGGCCGGGTTGTCGTCTGTGGTGAGCCGCATCGGGCAGGTCGCGTCGACCCCTGGTGCGGGCTGGTGCGCCTTGATCCAGTCTTTGGCGCGCTGCTCGTCCCACATCGGGGTGTCGTCGAGCCAGCGTGGCTCCGTGGGGTGCAGCGTGAACGGCAGATCCGACACGCCGTGCCACACGTTGGGCGCCCCTGGCATGTCCAGGAGCAGCCCGATGCGCTTCGGGTCTCCCGAAGTCTTGGACGCCATTGTGGTTCCTCCCTCTCTTAGGGGTGTTCGGATAGGACAGCGACAGTCGCGCTGTAGATGACTAGTGCGCGCCGGTTCTCCTCCGGCTCCGGCACGCTGAACGCGGGTGTGAGCTCGGCGACTACGGCCTCGACGACGTACTGCACGCCGGCGCCGTTCGTGTCGAGGAGGGTCGGGTTGTCGTCGAACGCGCCGACGATCCGGCCGGCCCACTCCAATGCCGCGTTCTGCCCCGTCTGCGGGTCGTCCAACGCGATGACGATGTCGACGGGCCATTCGGTGGCGAGGTCGGCGCGACCGATCACGTTGTCGCGCTCGTCCGGGCGGCGGCGGGTGATCGCGGGCAGCTTGATCATCGCGGCCGGTAACTGGTCGAAGTCGCGCGGCTCGAAGTCGTACACCTTCAGGCCGGCTGCGGTGTGGATGCCGATCGTGTCGAGCACCCTGGCGATCCCGTCGCGGAGGGTCGGCAACGTGGTGGAGAGGACGCTCATCCGACGTCGACCTTCCTGTCCTCGTAGCCCTTGGCGATGCGGCGGTCGAGGTCAGCGAGCACCAGGGGGAGCGTCTGCTTGACCGCGCGGCTGAGTGACCGGCTGCCTTTGTACCGGCGTGGCCCGGTGACCGCGGCCCGCGGCCCATACGGCGTTTTGACGGCGCGGCCACGCTTGGGCCTGATCGGGTCGCGGCGGACCCCGCCGAACTGCAACAACGCGACTGCGCCGGCCGAGTCGCCGGGGAACAGGCCGGAGCGTTTCGGGATCTCGAGGTAGGCATCACGGGTCGTCGCCCCTGCGCGCATGATCTGGCTGATCCTGCCGGACCGTTCGAGCCGGCGGGCGACAGGCAGCCCGATGTTCTCGGCGCTCTCGCGCATGTCGGTCTTCACCATCTGGTTGAGGTCACGGCGGACGCGTTTCAGGCCGCCCTCGACCTGGTCGGCGCCGGTCACGATCACGCGGGCTTTCATGCGACACCTGGCCGGCGGTAGGTGTCGAGGATCATGCGGACGCCGGGGTCGAGCGCGCGGGGTTGGACTTCGGCGCCGTTCTCGTCGACAACGAAGCCGCTGTTGACGGTCATCACCATGCGGCGCATCCAGATCGCGACCTGGCGGGCGCAGGCCTCCTGCACGTCGCCGGGGACGGTGGCGAAGCCCCAGTCGCCGGTGATCTCGACGTTCGCGAACCCGAACGCGGTCATCAGCGCCGACGACGTCGAGACTGCGGGGTCGATGAGCAGTTCGGTGTACGTGCCCAAGTGGCCGTTCGCGGGGTTCAACGCCCACTGCGAGCTGGTGAGCACGGTCGGCGAGGCTTCCTCGGGGTGCATCTCGATCGCGTCGACTGCGCGGAGGTCGTAGGGGACGAGGTTGACGCGGTAGGAGCCGCCCCAGTGACGCTCGCTCGTGTCGACCCGGAACGTGCGCGCGACGTTGTCGGTCGCAGGGGTCAGCTCCCGGTCGGTGTAGTTGAGCATCAACCGGGTGCAACGGCTGATCAAGGATTCGATGATGCTGTCCTGCGCCCGGTCTTCCCCGGTTTTCTGGAGCAGCTCGCGTACCTGCGCGACCTCGCACAGGTAGAGGGGGGTGGCGAGGTCGCGGATGTCGACTAGGAACTCGTCGACCCTCTGCGTCTTCGTGGAGGGGAGGGTGACGAGCCACCATGCGAGGTAGTCGCCGGCGGTGTCGACATCTGGGGCGGCCCAGTCGTAACGGACGGTGCCGGCTGCTGCGAGGACGATGGTCGCGGCCGCGTCGACCTTGAGGGTGCTGGAGCCGACGGCGCGCATCTGAAGCTTCACCGTGCTGCCGCTGAGGTCGAAGGCGGCGCCGTTGACGGTGATCGTGTCGGTCAGAGACGGGCTGCGGTCGCCCTTGAAGATCACGACAGGCGGCATGCTCATTGCTCCGGGCTCGAGGTTGAATGCCCCGTTGGGGCCGAGTCGAGGTCGGCGACGTCGGGGAGACTCGACGTGTGCGCCGATGGTGTGCCGGCCATGCGGGACACGGTTGGGCCGCTGGATGCGTGGCCGCGCTGCAACGCGCTACGGAGCCGCCGCGTGATCGGGGCGGCGGCGGTGTCGAGCAGGGTGGCGAGCAGGCCGGCCGGGTTGAGCAGGCCGGCCAGTGCCTTTGTGATGTGGCGGGTGAGCGTGCCGGCGGGGGTGATGGTGCCAGCGAACGCGCGCACCCTGGCGGCCGCTGCGTCGAGGGCGCCCGAGCTCGTGAGTGTCCCGGTCACGGTCTTCCCGACGAGCTTCGCGACCGTGGCGGCCGACGTGACGGCGCCGGCGAGGGTCTTCGTGGTGGCGCGGGTGAGCGCGCCGGCGGGGGCGATGACTCCGGCGACGAGGATCTGCTTGATGAGGTCGGTGTCGAGCAGGCCGCTGCTCGAGATGCTGCCGGCCAACGTCTTCGCGACGGCCTTGACGAGCGACCCGGTGGGGCCGGTGGCGCCGGTACGGGTGACGGTCGTGGCGCGCGCCATCGTGCCAGCGGGGGCCGCGTCCCCGACCAGGTACTTGCCTGCCAGCTTCGCGAGCACCCCGGCGGGGGTGATCGCGCCGGCGACAGCCAGCGCCCTGGTTCTGAGCGTGTCGAGCAGACCCGAGCTCGTGATGGTGCCGGCGAGCTGCTTCGACACGAGCGCGGCCGGGTCACCGGTCGGAGTGACCGAACCGGCCGCCGTCTTCGTGACGAGCTTCGCGACCGCGCCGGCGCTCGCCACGCTGCCCGCAAAGGTGCGAAGGATGACGAGCAACCGGTCGAGCGCCCCCGAGGGGGTGACGGCACCGGCGAGCTGCTTACTGACCTGACTCGACGGGTCACCCGCCGACGCGACCGTGCCGGTGGCGGTCTTCCCGATGAGCTTCGCGACCGTGCTCGAGCTGGCGATGCTGCCGGCCAACGCGAGGACACGCACGATGAGCGTGTCGAGCAGGCCGCTGCTCGCGATCACGCCGGTCAGTGCTTTCCCGATCAGGCTGCTCGGGTCACCGGTCGGGGTCACGGTGCCGGCCGCGGTCTTCGACGTCGCTCGTGTGATCGCGCCCGTTGTGGCCGCCGACCCGGTCGCGGTCTTCCCGACGAGCCATGCGACCGCGGCCGCCGGCGTGATGGCCCCGGACATCGCAATCGTCTGCCCCGCCGACTTCCATTTCGCGGTCAGGTACGCGATGGCCAAGGCGATATCGGTGCTCGACACCGCGCGGTCGCAGATCACGAACTCGCCGACCGTCATGTCGGCGTACGCGGAACCGTCGAAGTTGACGCCGAGGTACATGTCGGCGCCGAGCGCGGTGGTCGTGCCGTGCGCCGCGGTGGCTTCCGTCCCACCGTTGATCGAGCAATACACCGTCGATCCGTCAAACCTGAAGTGCGCGACGATCTCGGTCGCAGACGCGAACGCGGCGGCCGCGACATCAGAGTTGCCGTCCCAGCCGTACCCCTGCATCGTCGGTCCGGTCGTCCGGTAATGCAGACCGAACACGCCGTTGTCGTCGGCGACGATCGGATCGTTGTTGTACGCGGTCGCGTCGGCGTTGTCGGTCCCGATCGAGTTGACCTTCGCGAACACGAACACCGACCAGCCGGTCGTGTCGATCAGGTTATC
The DNA here is from genome assembly GCA_046153015.1 of Acidimicrobiales bacterium. Taxonomy (GTDB): domain Bacteria; phylum Actinomycetota; class Acidimicrobiia; order Acidimicrobiales; family CAIXPF01; genus JBJXGF01. The sequence goes on from JBJXGF010000397.1 coordinate 22,988, forward strand.
CGCGACCGCGTTCGTTTCGAGGTAGTCGTCGGTTCCGTCGAAGTCAACGCCCGGAAGGCCCGTGCTCGACCAGCCCGTGATAAACGTCGGTCGCGTCGAGCCACCAGCCGTCCGCGTGAAATTCGTGGCCGCGTGCGACTGGTCTTCCCACGTCTCGACCGGGTCGTTGTTCGCGAGCGTGTCGTCGAGCTGGACGGCGTCGAGCCAGCACGTCAGGCCAGGGGTCCCCTTCGGTGTGTAGCCCCAGAACCCGTCGAGTTGCAACCGGCTCGCGAGCACCGCGCTTGTGGTGCCCTCGACCGCCTTCTCGGACGCCTGCGACTGCGGCGGAGTCACCCGCAGCAGATTCCGGCGCATACCCGCTCCGTAGCCACGGTTGCGAGTAACGCGCCCGTGCAGGGGGAACTGGTAGCTCACGGGGGCTTACCCCTGCACGAGATCGAGTGACAGGATCAGCGGGCCGCTTGCCGTGCTGTTCGGAACGAAGATCGGCATCAACGCGGCGTCGTCATACACGCGCGGCAGCCCCAGGTCGTACGCGTCGTACTTGAAGCCCTGGTTAGCGGTGCAGGGGATCTCGGCGACCCTGCGGCAGATCATCACTCTCGCCGTCCCGGATGTCATCGACACGCTCAAGGTCAGGGACTGCACCGTCCGAAGGCCGGTGTCGGGCGCGGCGAGAGGGAAGCTGTAGCACGACCCGATGATCGACGACGCCGCGTACGACGTAATCATCGGCGAGCTCGTCGTGTTGCCGCTGTTGCCGCTCTGATCGGTGTAGCTCAGCACCGGTGTCGCCGCGCCAGCGCCCATCGTCGCGAGGATCTCCAGCCACGCCTCCGTTGCCGCGCCGTTCGCGTCCGGGCGCGTCAGCGCGGCAGGCGACGTCGTGTTCTGCGCCGTCGTCGTCGTCACGACCCAGCCCGACCCGCCCGACCCCCACACCCACAGGACGTCGTAGATGATGATGAGCCCGGACGCCGCCGAGATCCCGGACGCGCCACCCAGGTAGCTCAGCTGGCCGCCCGAAGGGTTCGTGAACGAGTGAAAGCCAGTGTCGGAGTCGACCGGCACTACACCGGCCGCGGCCTGCCCGAGTGTTGTCGACCCGACACCGGGCCGGCCCGTGCCAGACCAGACCGAGCACGCGCGACCCGCCACAGCCGTCACGTTCGCCTTGTTCCACTGCAGCTTCTGCGAGCCGCCCATCGCGGCGAGCAGACCGTCCTGCGTCGTGATAGCCACGCCTCACACCCCCGAGTCGATCAGGTTGCCTGACTTCACGACCGTCAGCCGGGACGCCGTGTTCTTCGCGGTCACGATCCCCGTGCCGCCCGCGCCGACGCCGCGCAGCACGTTCCCGGTCACCGCGACGAGCCCGACCCCGTAGGTGCCGTACAGGCCGATCCACGTGCCGGTCGTCCCCTGCACGCGGTTCCCGGCGATCACGGTCGAGCTGTCGCCCTGCACGGTGCAGCTGATGCCCCACTGGCCCGCCGCGAAGTCCTCGATGTAGTTGCCCTCGATGCCTGTCCCGTAGCAGCGGCGCGCATCGATCGCGTCGCCACCGACGCCGTAGATGTGGACGTTCCGCACCTGCCAGCCAGCGGCGTTCTCCAGGAAGACGCCGTCGCCGCCGGGGTTCCCGATCCACGAATCCTGCAACGTCCAGTCGGTCACAGAGTTGCCACCGTCCACGACCCGGACGCCGTTCCCGCCGACCCCGTCGACGCGCACGCTGCGGATCGTGCCGTTCACCTGCGTGTTGGCGAGCAGCGTCCCGTTCTGCGACTCGTTCGAGACGACGATGCCGTCGCCCGTGACGTCGTACACGTAGAGCGCCTCGATCAGGCTGCCCCACGCGCGCACGACAAGGCCGCGCTCAGCCAGGCCCGCACCGTCCAGCTCGAACCCGATCACCCGATGCGGGTACTGCGTCCACAGATGATCGTCGAGCCAGCCGACCGACGCCATCAACGCCGGCATCGGCACCGTCGCCCGCAGCGTCGCGCCATGACCGATGTACGTGACGCCGCCCTCCAGCCTCACCGGCGCCTCGAGCAGGCAGGTGCCTTGAACCTCGACGACAGGGCCGGCGGCGGCGCTGATCGCTGCGGCGTCCCCCGACCCGTCGCACGAAACCTGCGACGCAGTAGGTGCCGTCTCCGCAGGTATCGCCATGACCGCAGCCGCAACCAGAACGGCCGCAATCATGCCTAACGCCATCACTCTCAGCCGCCACTCGAAAACGTCAGCTCGTACGTGGCCTGCAGCGTGTCTCCGGACGCGGCCAGGTTGATCACGCTGAACAACGTCCGGTCGACCATCGTGCCGCCACCCGTCGCCGCCTGCGAGAAGATCCCATGCTCGGTGATCGCCACTGCGGCGTCGGGGTCGAGCGTGGCGACGGTCTGGTAGATGTTCGCGCTCGCGCCCTCCGCCGTCGTCCCTGTCGGCCTGATGTTGTCGGTCGCGTACTCCGTCGTCAGCTCCGTAGTCAACGTCGTGTTGCCAACGGCCTCGGCGGCAGCTCCGGTGCCGAATCCATGGAACTTCAGGTTCTCGACCTCGGTCGTGTTCTGGAAGGCGTCGACGATGAAGTTCACCCCAGTGGTGGTCACCACGCGGAGCCCGACGAGGCCGAGGTCGACACGGCGACCGTCCGCCCTCGTGACCTCGAGCCTGAGCTGTCCGCACAGGAACGGCAGCCGGATGAGGAACGCCGCCCACGCAGCCACCGAGAACCGCAGGTAAGCCGGCACGAACAACCGAAGGTTCTTCATCCGGTACGCGCGCGCCTCCTGGTCGAGGCCCCAGTGCGGCAGCCCGTCCCACCCGACCCGCGCCAACATCGCCACCGTGCGTGCCCACCTGACCGGCCACACCGGCAAACCCCACTCGCGGCCGGCGGCACGTACCGTCACACGGTCAGTCGTCGCCTGCCCGTACCTCGTGAACCGGCCCCGCCGGCTCTCACCGCGCCGCTTCACGACGAGGCCGAGCTCGCCGCGCGGACGCACATCCGCGTTGAACATCGTCACACCCCTTCCCGTGTCTCACGCACACGACCCCTCGGCCTGCGCTCCACCCGCGAGTCCTTGTCGTTGCCGAGCTGCCGCTCAACCTCGACGCAGCGGGCGCGCATCCGCCCCGCCTGCTCCTCGTCACCGACCTGCTCGGCCTGCGCCATGCGCCGCTCGTAGCCGCGCAACTCCTCACGCAACGCCTCACGCATCTGCTCATCCACTGCGTCTCCCTCGTCTCTCTCGCTGCTCGTCCGATGGGGAGGGCCGCCCTCTCGAGCGGCCCTCCCGGTTCAGAAACTAGGACTCAAAAGCTGGGAGCAATGAGGCCCGTTCCACGGATCTGCGTGATGCCCGACGCGTACCTCGCGCTGATGAACGCGGAGTGCGCGAACACCTGCAACCTGACGGTGCCGGTGCCCGACCCTACCTCCTCGAACACGCGCGTCTGGATCGATCCCTCCATCAGCACGAGGTCGGACATGACGACCGCGTAGATCTCGTCCTCTGTCCCGGCGCCGATCGTGGTGAGGATGTTCGCGTCCTCGATCACCGGCAACCCCGCGATCGACATCGCGAAGCCCATGTCCTGGGTGCCGGCCGCCTGGTTGAGCGACCCCTGCTGGTACAGCGGGAACGTCGAGGACAGGTTCGACGCCAGCCACGCCGCCCGGCGCGGATGCATGACCAGGTGCGTCGCCTTCTTCGTGAGCCGGTTCGTCGAGATCTTCTGGATCGCGTCGTACAGCTTCGGGTGAAGCTCCGCCGCCGTCGGTGACGCGTCCGTGTACGTGACGGTGTTGATCGACGCGACCGCGTTGATGCCGCGATGCTGCGGCGCGGTGCCAGTCCCGTTGAGGAGCTGCGCGTCGAGCTTCATGTCGTAGTCGGAGATCAGGTCGTCGAAGATGACCTGGTCGAGGCCGGGGAACGACCGCATCAGCACGATCCGGCCGATGTCCTGCTGACCAGCGATCTCCGTGACGATGTGCGACACCGTCGCGGTGACGGCGTCCGTTTCGCTGACCGCGCCGTTGTCGGATCGGGTCGCGACGGTCGTGCCCGTGCTCATCTTCGGGACGGTGATCGCGGTGCCCTGCGGCGGCAGCGTCGCCTTGGCGCACGCGTCCGCGAACGGCCGTCCGGCACGGGGCACGTTCGCCCACAGGCTGGCGAGGTAGAGCGGCGGCAGGAAGTCACCGCCGGCGGTCGCCGTGGTCGACAGGTCACGGGTCTCGCGGTCGTGCCTGAGCAGACGGTCGCGGGCCTCGACGTCGCCGTCCTTGGACGCGAGGAGGTCACGGAAGAACGAGTGGGCCACGTCGGGCCGGTACGTTTGCGCCTCACCGCCGACCTTGACTGTCCTGAACTCGAACGTGCCGGCCGCCCCGGTCGCGGTGGTCGTGGCAGGCTCGATGTGGACGCCGCGGGCGTCGTCGAGTGCGCGCTGCGTCCGCTCGGCCTCGTGGAGGTTCCCGCGGGTCCGCTCGACCTCGGTGACCGCTTCGGTCGCGGTCTGCTCGAGCGCGGCCAACTGGTCGGGGTCGATGTCGTCGGCCGCGTTCAGGATCGCGTCCTCCGCCGCCCGGGCGGAGAGCACGGCGTGCTCGTAGGCGGCACGGTGCCGCTCGACGAGAGTCTTCATGTCACTGCTCCTTACGGTCGATCAGGGCCAGCCGGCCGCGCGATCGGGCGCGTGCCCGGGCGAGCTCGACTGGCGTGGTCGACGGCACACCCTCACCCTCGGGCGAGTCGATGTGCTCACCACCCCCGGCATGGCCGGGACGATGGTGGCGGCCTACCCCCACCGGGGGGTTGAGACCGAGCGCAGCACCGATGCTGCGCAACCCAGCGATCGTCTGCGGATACGCGCCCTGCGCGCACGCACACACGTCGTACAGGTTCTTCACCTGGAGGATCCGGACGTGATCGTGCTCACGCCCGTCGTCCATGTCCGTCGTCACGGTTTCCTGGTCGCCGATCTGGAACGCGAACGACGCCTGCGCAATCACGCCGCGGCGCATCTTCACCGCCAACGCCTGCGCGTCCGGATCCTCACGGTCAACGCTCGCGCGGAACCGGAGCCCGTACGCGTCCTCCTCGAGCAGCAGGCCGCCGATGCCCTTCACGTTCGACGCCGCCACCGGCCGGTTCATGTCATGCCCGAAGTTCAGGTGAACCAATCCGTCACCGGCGGCGAGCCGCGCGAGCACGGTCGTGAACGCGCCGCTGGCGATCTCCTCGGTCACCCGGAAGTACTGGCCGTCGTACAGCTCGGCCGTCGTGTCGTACACGGCCGCGTACCCGTCGAACCGCCACGACCCGTCAGGTGTCGCAGTCGAATCCCGGAACTGGAACCCCTGGATAGGCGCGACCGCGTACCTGACCGACCCGACCTCGTCAGGCATTTGGATGGTGCTCATTCATTCCCCCTATGCGAGCGAGTGATGCAACATGTGCTCTCGCTGACTTGCGAAGAGCATCAGGTTCTCAAACCCCGGGGCTGTCACTCGTCCTCCTCTTCCGCGACGGCTCCGGGTGCTGTCAGTGGTAGCCCCGCCGGACTTCCCCCCACCGGCACGATCTGCGGGATCTGCCCGACCCCGTCCGGCAACGGATCCCGGCCCATCTGCTCCCGCGCCTCATCAGGCAACAGGATCCCGACCTGAACCTCCCTGACCCTGCGCTCAGACTCCGTCGCGATATCACCGCGCACATACCCGTCCGCCTCAAACCGCGGGTAGTCACGCGCCCCGGGGCCGAACAGGTCGGGGTCGAGCGCGAGCTCCTGCTCGAGCGAACACAACCGCGGCTCGAGCCCGTAATGCAACCAGCGTTGCATCTCGTGCTCAGGCGTCAACGGGCGCGAGCTCGACGACTGCGCGTCCACCAGGCTGGCGGGCACGTTGAAGATCCGGCACATGTCCTCCGCCGTGAACCGCGCCCGATCCACGAGCTCGGTCTCCTCGGGGGACAGGCCGATCGTCTGGACCGTCGGGTTACCACCGAACACGCGAACACCGCCGGCCGCACCGACGCCGCCCATCCGTGCTTGCGCCTGCTCCTGCTCCTGCCTGGCTTTCTGCTGCGTCATGTTCGCCGGGTAGATCACGGCGACCTGGCGGCCGGCGCCACGCTCGTACATGTTCGATTCCCACCGGTCGCGGGCGATCGCGATCCCCAGCTGCTCCGCATGCCGGCTGATCGGTGACTGCGACATCAACGCGCCACCGTCCCCGAACGCCCGGAAGTGAACGAGATCCTGAGGGGAAGCGTCGACCTGGCCGTCCTGGCCACCGTACGGATTCACGAACCCGCCACCGAACATCACCCGGTACCGGACACCCCGGTTCGGCTGCCAGTGCGGCCACACCTGATCCGGATGTAACGCCCACAGCTCCGCCACCCGGCCGTCACCGCCGACGATCTTCCACGCGAACCCGTTGCCGCGGAACCCCCGGGACTCCTCGATCGTCTCCCAGAACCGGAACCACGTCTGCTCACGATTCGGCTGGCCCCTGAACAGCCTGGCCTGCCACGACCCCTCAACGACCTGGCGGCCCGGCCCGGCGCCACGACACACCCGCAACGACAGCTTCGCGACCTGGTGCGCGGCGAACCTGACCGCAGCCGTCGCCGCCGGCAACGCAGCCACCGCCCCGGTCGTCACCGGCACCCCGGCCGTGAACCCGCTCGAGCGTGCCGGCGGCAGCGACGACCCGAAGTCGGCGCGCACATGCACATCACCGCGAACCCCAGCCAGGATCACGCCATCACCTGCCAGAACACCACCCGCGCTCGAGGCACGACAACGACCCCGTCCAAAAGCACCGGGGCGCCACCGTCAAGCCACGCAGCCTCACGCAACTCCACCGCACCGAACCAACGGCCCCTGGTCATCACGCCTTCCACGCTCCTGTCCGTGTCCAGGTGCAACCTCACACGCCGCCCGCGCCTCACGCCAACACCTCGAACGCGTCGTCAGCCCACTCCTCCGACCACGCCTCACCCTGATCCAACTGCGTCCGCGCACCCCAGTGCGCCATCACCGCCGCCACATGCGCATCGATCGGCCGGGCCTGACGGATCTTCGACAACCGCCACCCCCTGTCCGTCTTCTCCGCCCCCGTCGCCAACACGTGCTCCCGAAGAACACGGCACCCGTCGTGAGCGACACCCGCGGCCTGCACGTCCGCGTACCACAACTGGGCGGCCTCCGGCATCTTCGCCTGCTGGTTGAACGACACGCACAGCAAACCATGCTCCTCCGTGAGGATCTGCGCGGACCGCTCGAAGAACCTGGGGTCGTACACGACCAGGCGCACGTCGAGGCGCGCGGCGAGCTCGGCGACGTGACGCTCCACCACCGCCAAGTCGATGCGGCCGCCATCGGCGAGCTCGTGCGCCGCCACATCCCGCCGCGCCGCCCACACATGCGACACATGCCCCACCCGACCATCCTCGAGCAGCCACGCCACAGCGCACGCCGTCGTGTCATAGGTCAGGCTCGCGTCCAGGCCGACCGCGACCGACGCGCCCGCCGGCACCTCGAGCCCCGCCACCTCGAGCTTGTCCCAGGTCTCGTCGTCCACCCACACGTCCCGCCCGGACGCCCACACCCCCGCGTGCAACTGCAGAAACTCGCCGTCCGACAACTCCGGGTTCGCCGCCTGCCGCTTCAAGTACTCGACCGTGATCCACGACGCCGGGTTCGCCTTCTTGACCGCACGCACGTCCTGGCGATCCCGGGTCGGCGCCGAGTAGTTGAACACCAACGTCTGCCCGACGAAGTTCCGGCTCACCGTCAACGCCTCACCACGCTCAACCTCGCCCGCGGCCTCGTTCCCGTCGATCAACCGGCCCAGGATCGAACTGTCCCGCGTCTCCGCGTCACCCGGCGTCGTGATCGTGAACGCCTGCGCGTTCGACCTCGAACCACCACCCGTCGTCAACGCCGCAAACAGCTTCTTCAGGCCCGGCGTCGTCCACGCATGCAACTCGTCCATCACGACCTTCGACGGCTCATACCCGTGCGCCCGGTTCGGATCCGACGCCATCCGCAGCATCTTCCCGCCCCCATCGACCCGGGCGATCTCACCGATGTACTCGCGCAGATGCACCCGCGCCGCGAGCTCCGGGTTCCGACGCACGAACGCCACCACCGCGTCGAACAGGCGCCCCGCTTGCTTGTCCGAGCTCGCCGCCAACAGGATCTCGGGGCGCCCATCGTCCTCGAGCAGGTGGTACAGCGAGTACGCGGCCAGCAGCGCCGTCTTCCCGTTCTTCCTGGGGAGCACGAGCACCACGCTTTTCCACACCGGCAGACCATGCGCGTCGACCGACAACGCCTCGTCCATGATCGACCGTTGCCACGGCTCAAGCCGGAACGGCGTCCCGGCGAACCGGTCAGTGGAGTGCTGCAGGTAGGTCTCGCACCACCACGCGAAGTGATCGCCACCGGTCGCGTCCGCGTACCGCTTCCACGCGTCCCCACGCCGAGACGCCCCAGCACGGGGCTTCCGAACCGCGGTCGCAGCCACTAGCTGACCTTCACCAACCGCGGGGGCGCCGGCCGACGATCAGGCGCGCTCGAGGCACCCACCGGACGACCACCCTTCGACCCAGCCCGCGCAGCCTTCGGCTCGAGCAGCAACCGCGCCAACGTGTCGGACGCCCGCCGCTCCGCCGTCTCAATCATCCCCACCAACGGATGCGGCACCACCGCCGAACCAGTCGCACCACCCTCCGTCGTCACCGGCCGGCCCACCTCATCCCACACCTGCCGGAACCGCTCCACGTCCTCCATCGCCCGAACGTACGCGTCCACCGCCTCACTGAACGCGCCCGGCTCAACGCCGCGCAACTCGAGCTCCCGAACGACGGCGTCGCGGCGGGTCACGCGAAAGCCCTCACGTCCAGGCCGAGTTTCCGTCCAAAATCAGGAAGGACGCGGGGGTCTCCCTGGGGGACAGATCCGACCCTCCCCCCGTCAACGTGGCCGTGGCAGCGGCGGCACAGCGTGGTGAGGTCGTCGATCGAACCGGCGGGGTAGGTGAGGTGGTGCGCGGTCAGGTCTGTGGTCGAGCCGCAGCGGGTGCAGGCCTCGTCGCGGGCGATGGTGGCGGCTCGCATCCTGGCCCAGGCTTTCGTGTTGCGTCCGCTTGAGCGGCGCCTGTCGCGGCGTCGCTGCTCATCGTGGGGGCTGGTGGTCATGGGGTGTGCGTGGCAGCGGCCGCCGTTGGTGATGCGGGTGCAGCCGGGTGCGGGGCAGACGGTGGCGGTCACGGGTTCCTTGAACGACGAAGCCGCCTTGCGGCGGCTTGTGGTGATAGTGAGCGCGTTGTTCACGTGGTAACGCGTTACAGCCTGCGTTTCCATCGTGGATGGTGCTCGGGGATGGTAGCGGTGCGGGTCGGACGGCATGGGTGCTGTGGGCTCGTGTGTGCCGTTCTGCGGTTCCGGATGGGTGCTCACCTTGCCTGCTGTGTTCCGTGGTCTCAGCGTGGCGGGGAATGGCTGGGAACACGTATGTGGTGTGGGGCTGTGCCGGGGCTGGTGCCTCCGACGCCTCGGGCGATGACGGGGATGCCTCGGAGTTGCATGGGGTCGCCGCCGGCGGGTGTGGGGCATGCGGGGTCGGTGGGGATGAGTCCTGGTTGGGGGGCGGTGGCGTGGCGGGCGAGGTCTGCGGCGGTGTGTTGCTGGTGGTGGAGGAGGTGGCGTTGGAGTAGGTGGTGGGGTGCGGGGTGGCTGCCGTGTTGGCGTCGGTTCATGCGGCCTCCTGCATGTGCTGGCGGATCTTGTGTTCGGCGGATTTGACGAGGCGTTTGGCTTGTTGGTGGCTGACGGGTGGTTGCATGAGCCGTCCTGTGGTGCGCCAGCCGATGGGTTGGTGTTCGGGGCCTGAGTGGCGGATGTTGAAGGCTTCGAGTTCGCGTGGGGTGAGGATGGTGGGGAGGTTGGGGAGGCGGCGCGGCTGGGTCATGCGGCTCAGGGGTCGGGTGGTGGTGGTGGCATCGGGGGTGGGACTGGTCTTCGGACGACTTCCTGAGGCGCGTCCTGCGGGTAGAAACACCCCCACGGCTCTGACATGTCCAGTTCGATTGCTTGGATCGATGACAGTGGCCCGCAGATCGTTCGTCCGTTCGAGGCGAGGACAGCGTGAAACCATGCTCTGGGGTGGAACCACATTACGTTGGCGTCGCGGCATGATGTGGGATCGACCCACATTTCCGAGCAGTCGATCCACCGTCCTGCGATGAGTATCGAGCAAGCCTGCACTTCCACGGTTGCCTACTCGCTTTCGACGGTTCCGAGGTACCTGGCGTAGACGACGATTTCTTCGCCGTTGCGGCGGTTGGCGAACTGGTAGCTGTGTCCTTCCTCCTTGCGCATCCTGGTTGCTCGGTGCCGGATGGCGTTCGAGAGTGACTTGCTCTCGGTGACTTCTCGGCGGACGATGGCCCAGGTTCCTGGCTTCTCGCGGAGCTCGAGGAGTAGGTCTGTCCATCGTGACCAGCGGGTGCCGTTTCCGCCGGTGTCTGGCATTGGTGGCCATTCGTCGTCTGGGAGCCATTCGAGGACGCGTGGTTGTCCGTATGTGCTCTGGGTCATTCGGCTGCCTCCTGGTGGTGTGCGTGTTGGTGTGTGTGTTCGTCGACGAGTTCGAGGGTGTCTGTGGGGGTGAGGTCGGTGACGGCGGCGGTGAGTGCGGCTTCGAAGATGGGGCCGGGTTCGAGGGTGTGGCCGACGTTGCGGATGTAGTTGCGGCCGCGGTCGAGCGGGGTGAGTTTCGGTTTGGGTGGTGGGGGTGGGTCGTCGGGGTTGCCGGTGCGGACGTTGCGTCGTTGACCGGGCGGTTGTCCGGATGCGGCGGCGACGGTCGTTACCGGAGCCGGCGCCAGAGCATCCGGCGTAGTGCTGGTCCTTGGTGGTCTAGGCGCATCACCTACTACGCCTGAGGCTTCGTAGGTGACGCTTGGTCCCTTCGTACTTGTACTTAGAGGGGTCGCGCGATCGCGCGCGCCCGCACGAGTCCCGGGGGACAGACCCGGGGACACGCCGTTTCGTCCCTGGGGGACAGGCGCCTCGTCCCCATGGGACAACGGGGTCTTGTCCCCTCGGGACAGAACCTCTATGTCCCCGGGGGACAGACCCAGGGACAGGAGGGGGGACAACTGGTCAAAAGCCGGCTTGGATATTGGGTTTTGTCCTCTCTGGGAGCGCTTCTTGTTTGTCGCTCGCCAGCGTTCTTCCTCGACTCTCGCGCGGGTCGGGTTGTATTGCAGGTAGTCGGTGATGACGATGTGGCCTCGGATGTGCCTCGCGACGTCGCTCGCGTGTAGCTCCCGTAGTAGCTCCCGTGCATCTCGCGCTGCGTATCGGGAGTCGCCGCGGGCGGCGTAGGAGAGCGCGATCTCGAGCGGGATTACGCCGTCGGTGAGGTGTCTGGCGCTGTAGCTGATGAGGCGGGCGTAGAGGCCGGCGGCCTCGTTTCCCATGGCGACGATCTTGGGGTGGTCGCAGAAGCTGTCTGAGAGCGCGCCCCAGGGCATCAGGAGTCCTCGGCCGGGGCGCAGGAGTCCTCGGCCGGGGCGCAGGTGGAGTGGATCCACTGGTAGAACCAGTAGTTCCACGCTTCGTTGAAGGCTCGGTCGATGCGTTCTCGTTCGAGTGCTTTGGCGTCGTTGTAGGCGCGGATCTGTAGCTCTCGTTCCTCGATGCGTTCGGCGAGGTCTGCGTGGTTGACTGGTTCGGTCGACTGTTCGAGCGGGGTGTCTCTCTTGCCGCGGTTGCAGTCGAAGCAGGCGGTGGTGAGGTTGTAAAACTCGTCGGTTCCTCCGCTAGCTTGTGGGGTGATGTGGTCGACTTCGAGGACGACGGTTGGTGGTCGTCTGCCGCAGTATTGGCAGGTGAAGTCGTCGCGCTTGAATACGTCGAAGCGGACTGATAGGCGGACTGCCATGTCACCCTCCCCAGTGGTGTTCGATCGCGGCGAGGAGCGCGTCCTGCGGTGTCGCGTGCCAGCCGCGGTCGAGGAGGAGGTCGTCGGGGGTGGTGATGACCCAGCGTGGGTTCGTCCAGCCGTTCGTGCAGTCGAGCGCGTAGTCCTCGAGCGCGGTGGCGGCGAGGCGTAGGAGGGTGCCGGTGCGGCAGGTCATTCCGGTGCTCTCAGCAAGGTCAGTTGTTCGTTAGCGCCTAGGCAGTTCGGGCTACACCAGAGAGTCTCGCTCTCACGGTTGGTCATCGCCGCGTCGGTCGACGCATACCCTCCTCGCCCTTTCCATCGCCGCTGCGTCCACCCCTGATCGAGGAGGAGGTCGTGCTCGCCCTCGTGACCGCAAAGCACGATCCGAAGTAGCGGATGGTCGCCCGCCTCTTGGCACCACTCCCGCACGTCTGCGGCGATGGTGCCGCCGACCCCTCCTGCCGCGTAGTCCATGCTGCCTCTCGTGTAGGGCGGGTCGAGGAACACCCCGGTCGTGCCGTGCCGTACGGTTACGCTCTCGCTGAGCACTCGTGTCCAGTCACCAACTGTCACGCGCACGTCTCGGGTGCGGCGCATCAGCGCGTCCATCCACGACGCGATGAACTCGGAGCGCCCTTTCCCGGCGTCGCCGAGGTGCGGGAGCTGGCGGTTCACGCCTATCCCGGCGTCGCCGAGGTGCGGGAGCTGGCGGGAGTCGATCGCCCGCTCTCCGTCATGCACCCACGGGCCATCGCCCGAGCACCATCCGCTACCGATCCAGCAGCAGCTACCCCAGCACCACCAGCCTGCGATCTTCGCGTCGTAGTAGCCCGGGTCGGCGTGCAATCGCTCCAGCAGGGCCGCAGCGTGGCGCACCAGCCAGGAGTGCCGCGCGAACAGGTCAGCCTCGTTCACGGGCCAGTCCGCATGGTGCGCAACGGCGGCAGGGTCTTGACTGACCGCGCGCCAGAAGTTCGCGACGAACCCGTCGGCGTCGTTGATCGTCTCAGTCCTGCCCACGGTCGGGCGTCCGAGCAGCATCGCCGCACTTCCCGCGAACGGCTCGACGTAGTTGGGAGGATCACCTAGTTCCTGCCACACGAGCGCGCAGACCGTCGACTTCCCCCCAAAGTACGGGAACGGTGCGCCTACAGGCTCGGCGACGCTCAGGGACTTCACAGTCCGCACTTTCTGCTCGTGTTGACCCAGTGAACCCGGAACGTGCGTCCGCTGCGTTCCCACAATCTGCGGGCGGCGCGGGTGGCGTACGTGGCGCTCTCCCGCAACCGTTGCTCGTCGAGGACGGGGGCGCCGCCGTTGAAGGTGTGGCCGGGTTTCCACCATCCGGGGTGCCATTGCCAGCTGGTGATCTCGCCCGCTGCGCCCATCGGGGCGACGCGGTTCCAGCGTCCGCCTTCGTGGTCGACGATGCAGATCGCAGCGGGCCAGTCGGGCTCGTCGAAGACGACCCGGATGGCGACGTGGGTGTCGACGATCGCGTCTTGGCGCAACTGGGATCGGCACGCTCGGAGCTCGCGTTCGCTCGGCGTCCGGGTGTTGACGGGGTAGCCGCGCTTGGTGCGGCAGGCGGTGTAGTCGCGGAGGCGTTGTACGGGGCCGGCCGGCGAGGCGGACTCGAATGACATCTCGCCGAGACCCGCCTGCAAGGGTGACGGCCCTACGGTGGTTGCCGGCCCCGTCTGTGCGCTCGCCGCGGTGGCGAGCAGTGTGAGCAGTGCGAGCAGTGCGGCGAGGCGGGTCATGTCTTCGGCTCTCTTTCGGGGTCGTCCACCGGAACCGGCGCGAAGCCGAGCGCGACCATCGTCTCGTCGAGGCCGCACTGGCACGTCTTGTAGCGCTTGCGGTACTGGCAGCGCCAGGAATGATGTTCGGCGTATTCGGAGAGCGCGGCCTCGAGTTCGGCCACGCGCGACGCAGCCTGGGCCGCAGCCGCGCGGCTCTCGAACGGTCGCAGGTACGCGACCTCGGCCTCCAGCTCGGCGACCCTGGCGCGAGCCTCGTCGCGCTCGCGCCACGCCTCGTCGATGCAGTCCGGGCACATCGGGACGCCGGGAAGCCGGTACTCGCCGTGGACGGAACATTCACACCGGCCCAGCGTGCGCGTGTAGATGCGCTGCTCGCTCACGGCTTTCTGCTCCAGCAGCGAACGCAGGCGCTCCCAGCGATGCATCGGGCTCGACGGCACCCCGGACATGCGAGGCCACGAGGAATCGTCGATGAGAGCCTGCGCGGCTTCCACGATGACGCGCAGCCGCTCGACCTCGGCCTCCAGTTCGGCCAGTTCCCGGACTGGGAGGAGCACGTAGCCGTCGTCATCGTCGTCGTCTGTGGTGGGTGCGGCCATGTCACCTACCGTCTGTTGTGGTGCGTCCTCCCCGAACAGGAGGCATCCCATCATCTTCTCGGTGGCGGCCGTGTCCTTCATCCCGCACCCGTGGCAGATTTGCTCACCGTTCGGCCCGTACGGGCGTGTCTCCTGCACCGCACCGCACAGTTCGCAGCGGCCCGGCGGCTCGTCGATGACCCAGACGTTTCCCTTCTCGTCTACGTGCGTCACGACTTCTGCCCCAACATGCGCGACCGGCGCGCAGCAAGCAGCCGCTCGACCTCGGCCTCCAACTCCGTGATCCGGACTCGAAGC
>JBJXGF010000404.1:0-5632 GCA_046153015.1 Acidimicrobiales bacterium
CCCGCCGCCCGGCCGGCGGGCCCGACCGCGCTGGCGCAGCGGGCGGCGCTCGAGCTGGCGGAGGGCGTCACGCTGATCCTCTCGCCCGCCCGGCCGCCCACCCCCCCCGACGCCGCCGCGGTGGTCGCCCTCCTGCGCACCCGCGGCCTGCTGCCCCCCACGGCCGACCCGGCCGACCCGGCCCACCTCACAGAGACGGAGATTCGATGACGCCCGCCCCCGCCACCTCGGTTCCCCTCCTTCCCGCTTCCGAGCTCGCGGCGCTCGTCGAGGCCGAGCCCGCCGGGCTCGGCCGGCTCGACACCGAGCGCGGCTCGCTCCCGCTGGCCGCGGTGGACCTGGACGTGGAGGTCCATGGCCTCCACGCCGTGCTGGTGGTCCGCCAGCGCTTCGTGAACCACCACCAGCAGCCGCTCGAGGCCACCTACACCTTCCCGCTGCCCGAGCGCGCCGCGGTGGGCGGCTTCGAGGCGGTGGTCGGCGGGCGGCGGCTCGTGGCGTCGTTGGAGGAGCGGGCGGCGGCCCGGGCCCGGTACGACGAGGCGGTGGCCGCCGGTCAGCGCGCCGCCATCGCCGAGGAGGAGCGCCCCTCGACCTTCACGCTGCGGGTCGGGAACATCCCGCCTGGTGCGGAGGCGGAGACCGTGCTCACGCTCGACCTCGAGCTCAGCGTGGACGACGGCGAGGTGACCTTGCGGGCGCCGCTCGTGGTGGCGCCTCGGTACACGGCCGGGTCGCCGCTGCCCGGCCCGTCGGTCGGCGGCGGCGTCTCGCCCGACACCGACGCCGTGCCCGACGCCTCGCTCGTCACGCCGCCCACTCTCGAGCCCGGCGCGGCGCGGCCGGCGCTCACGGTGCGGGTCCGGATCGAGCCCGCTGGGCTGGTGCTGAGCGGGCTGCGCAGCGCGCTGCACGCGGTGCGCACCGCGGACGCCGACGGGGCCTGGCTGGTGGAGGCGGCGCCCGGAGCGCGGCTCGACCGTGACGTCGTGCTGCGCTGGAAGGTCGCCGGCCACGCGCCGGCGGTGAGCGCGGTGGGCGCCCGCGGCGACGACGGCTCGGGCGTTGTCGGCGTGACCGTGACCCCTCCGACGCCGGACGCGGGCCTCCCCGGCCGGCCGGGCGGGCGGCGCGAGCCGGTCGATCTCGTGGTGCTGCTCGACCGATCGGGCAGCATGGCGGGCTGGAAGATGGTCACCGCTCGACGCGCCGCCGCCCGCCTGGTCGAGCTGTTGGCGCCGGGCGACCGCTTCGCGGCGTTGGCCTTCGACAACTCGGTCGAGCGCCCGGACTCGCTGCCCGCCGCCGGCCTGACCGCAGCCACCGACCAGCACCGGTGCCGCGCCGTGGAATTCTTCGCCCGCACCGAGGCGCGGGGCGGCACCGAGCTGGCGGCGGCCCTGGCCAACGCGCTCGACCAGTTCGGCGCCGATCCGGCCGGCGGGCGGCGGCGGGTGGTGGTCGTGGTCACCGACGCCGAGGTGGCCGGCGAGGACCACGTGCTGGCCGCCATGGCGCCCCGCCTCGTCGACGCGCAGCTGTACTGCCTCGGGGTCGACGTGGCCGCCGACACCGGCCTGCTGTGGCGGCTCGCGCAGGCGGGCGGGGGTCACGCCGAGGTCGTCGAGTCGGCCGACCGTCTCGACGAGGTGATGAGCCGCTTCGGCCGCCGCCTCGTGGCGCCCGACGTGACCGGGCTGGCGCTGACCGGCGACGGCGTGGAGCTGGTCGAGATCAGCCCCGCCCGGGCGCCAGACCTGGCCAGCGGGCACGCCGTGACCTTCTACGCACGCGTCGAGCGCGCCGCCGACGGGGCCGGGATCGTGGTCGAGGGGGCGCTGCCCGACGGGGGCCGCTGGCGGGCGCCGGCCGTGCTGAGCTGGAGCGAGGGTCCGGCGCTGCGCCGCGCCTGGGCCCGCCACCGCCTGCGCGACCTCGAGGATCGCTACGCCGCTGGGATCGGCGACGGCGAGGCGCTGGCGGCCGAGATCGTGCGCCTCAGCCTGGCCGAGGGCGTGCTGTGCCGATTCACCGCGTTCGTGGCCCTCGACCCCGAGCGCGAGCGGGTCGAGGGGCCGCTGACCCGGGTGGTGCAGCCGGTGGAGCCGCCCGCCGGTTGGGCCGCGAGCCCGGCGGCGGCGGCGCCGGCCGGCATCCGCCCGCTGGCCGCCCGGTTCCAGGCGCCGCTGACCCTGGGGTCCTCCGCCCCGCCCGACGCCTTCGCCGCGCCGTCCCGCCGCGCCGCGCCGGAAGGCGCTGGGTCGCCCCTCGGCGAGGCGGTCGAGCGTCTCCTCGAGGAGATCGAGCGGATCCTCTTCGGGCCGCACGCCGACCTGGCGCGAGCGGCTCGCCTGCTCACCGTGCTCGTCGGCCTGCTCGAGGACGAGGCCGTTCCCGCCCACCACCGGCCGAACGGCGGGCTGAGCGGCCTAGCCGCCGCCGTTCGCCTACGGACGCTGGTCGAGCAGGGGGCGGCGGAGGCGGAGCAGCGGGCGGCGCTGGCCGAGCTGCGGGCGGCGCTGACCGGCCAGCCCCCCGCCAGCGAGACCGGCCGCCGCCGCCGCAGCTTCTGGCGCTAGCGGCTTCGCTTCGCTCAGCCGGTCAGCTCGATGTCGAGCGACTCGAGCTCGGCGGCCAGCTCGTGCACGACCGCCGCTGCGAAGTCGGCGTGCTCGCCCACGGGGTTGCCGCCCTCGGCGGCCACCTGCTCGGACAGGATCTTGTGGTAGATGAACTCCGCTCGATGCTGCGCCGAGCGGGGCCCGTCGAGGTCGCGGGCCTCGGCCCACAGGTGGGGCGCCTCGTCGAAGAGCCGCATCGTCACGAGGGGCTGCACCCGCCGGGCGACGCCCTGGGTGATGCGATCGTGGAGCATCTGCTCGGTGTCCTCGTCGGGCGGCTCGCCGGACCAGCCGAGCGGCTGGGTCACGAAGCGGCGCAGGTTGTCGCAGATGCGCTGCACGAGATCGCCGGCCGGGCGCAGCGCCTCGTACTCGTCCTCCGAGCGGCGGGCGTAGCGCACGCAGAGCGCCTTGACCTTGCTCCAGTGGACGGGCGTGACCTCGGTGTCGGCCGCCAGGCCGAGCTTCTGCTCCCACTGGCGCAGGAAGCCGACGATGCTGTCGCGCACCGACGCCTGCAGCTCGTTGCGCGAGTACTGGGGGCGGCACTCGCCGAGGTGCAGCGGGTGGCCCTCCACCCGGAGCTGGCCCAGCATCCAGCGCAGCTCGGCGATCGTGCGCGGCGCCTTGTCCTCGTCGAGCTCGTCGTTGATGCGGGACAGGAAGTACAGGTTGCGGTCGAGCCGGTAGCGCAGCAGCCGCTCCGCCGAGTAGCCGAGCTCGTTGCCGATCGCGGTGAGCACCTGGTCCACCGAGCTGATCACGTGCTGGCGGCGGGCGTTGAGGTCCGGCAGGTTGGGCCCCTGCACCAGCTCGAAGTGGGTGAACGCCAGGATCAGCTTGCTGCCGTGGCCGGCGGCGGCGATCTGGCGCAACGCGGCGACCGGCGCCGCCTGCATCGGCTGCTGCGCGTTGTCCACCAGCACGATCGTGTCGACCTCGTCGAGCATGCGGGTGGTGTGGGAGGGCAGGCTCGAGGCGGACTCGAGCGTGTGGCCCAACCCCTCGCGGTCGACCAGCATGAGGTAGGGGATCTCGTCGACCCAGCGGGGGTGGAACGGGCCCCGCACCCGCACCCCGTTGACGATCGGGGTGAGCAGCGTGCCGAAATCGGCGGCGTCGTTGCCGCAGAGCCGGCGCAGCTTGCCCATGAACTCGGCGCGGTCGGGGCTCTGCGTGCGCCAGTACACGGGCCAGCCGTCCTCGCCGCGGACCACCTCGGCCGGGTCGATCAGCCCGAAGCGGGCCTCGATCTCCTCGAGCAGGTAGTACATGATCTCCTGCGCCACCGGGTGGCCCACCAGCCGGCTCTTCAGCAGGCTGTGCAGCTCGTCGAGGTCGACGTCGTCTGCGCTCACCTGGCCGGACGCGGTGAGGTCCTCCAGCTCGTTGAACACCACCTCGCGCAGCAGCTCGGTGATCTGGGCGAGCACCCCCTCGGTGGCCTCCTGGAGCTGGTGCTGCAGGGAGCCGGCGGCCACGCCGTGCGCCGGGCCGCCGTCGGCGGCGAGGCCGTCGGTGAGGATGTAGTTGAGCCGGAACCGCTGGTCGGCGTGCTCGAGCAGGCGCTTGCGGACCTCGGCCTCGGGCCGGTCGTCGAACACGGCCAAGCCGGCGGCGACGACGTTCTCCTCGATGTAGGTGCACACCTCGGGCAGGGTCATGAACGTGGCCACCGCGTAGTGCTCACCCGGCGCCAGCAGCAGCTCGGCCTCGGCCACCGTGGTCTTCGACGCGGAGGTGGCCGGGAACCCCTCAGGGCTGGCTGCGCCGAGGAGCTGGCGGATCAGCGTGGTCTTGCCGGCGCCGGTCGTGCCCAGGAACAGCACCGTGCGGTACCCAGTTGTCTGGGAGGGCCCAGGGATCAGCTGCTCCCGGAGCTGGAAGAAGCGAGCGCTGCTCATACAGAGAACCATCGGCAGGCTAGGGGAGGTTATGTAGCGGAAAGGCGCGTTTTCGACCTGTGGCCGGGGCGGATTGACCGCTCAAGGCGGCGAATGCGGGTGATTTCCCGGTGAGTCGGCCGCTCGCGGGGCGGCCGAGCCCGCGGCAGGCTAGCGGAACTTGGGCGGGCGCTTCTCGAGGAAGGCGGCCACAGCCTCGCGGTGCTCGGGCGTCGTGAACGCCTCCGCCAGGGCGGCGAGCTCGCGAGCCTGGACGGCCTCGAGGTCGGTCTCGAAGGCGTTCTGGGTGAGCAGCGCCTTGATCGCCCGCAGCTGCGGGTCCGGGTTCTCGGCGAACTGCTCGGCCTTGGCCAGCGCCGCGTCGAGCAGCTCCTCGGCGGGCACGACCCGGTCGACGAGGCGCAGCGCCAGCGCCTCCTCGGCGTCGATCGTGCGCCCGGTGAGGGCCAGGTCGCTGGCCGCGCCCCAGCCCATGCGGGCCACCAGGTAGTGCGAGCTGGCCAGCTCGGGCGTGATGCCCATCTTGATGAAGCGGCAGGAGAGCTTGGCCTCGGCGCTGGCCACGAGGTGGTCGAAGCCGAGCACCATCGTGAGCCCGACGCCGATGCACGCCCCGTTGATGGCCGCCACCAGGGGCTTGGCCGCCCGCACCGCGTCGACCCACGCCGTGGCCGCTCGCGTGTCGGGCGCGGCGCGCTCCCGCGGCGCGGCGTCGGACCGGTCGAGCTGGGCCTTGAACTGGCCGCCGATGTCGGCCCCGGCGCAGAAGCCGCGCCCGGCGCCGGTCACCACGATCGCGCCGACGGCTCGGTCCCGGTTCGCCTCGGCGAACGCGTCGAGCAGCTCGCGGCCCATCTTGGGCGTCCAGGCGTTCAGCTTGTCGGGCCGGTCGAGCGTCACCAGCGCCGCCGCGCCGCGGACCTCGTAGCGGATCTGCTCGTAGCTGTGCTCGGTGGCCATGGCGTGAGCTTGGCACGGGCAGATCTGCTCAGCGAGCTCCGCGCCCGGCCGGCGGGGGCTAGCGTTCGCTGCCGTGACCGGGAGAGCGTCGACCGGGCGAGGCCACGGGGCGTGAGCATCGCCGGCCGCGCGCTGGCGAGCCTGGCG
>JBJXGF010000405.1:0-2636 GCA_046153015.1 Acidimicrobiales bacterium
CCAGGCGGCGCGGCGAGGCGGCGCCGGCGCGGCCACGTTGCTCGCCTGGGGCCGCCGGTCGGCGGCGGAGGTGTACGAGGCGTTCCTGTCCAGCCCGCTGCTCCTGGGCGCCGGCGCAGCCCTCGGCCCCGGCGTGTGGGGCCTCGGCCCGCATGCGCCCCGCAGCGGTCTGGCGGCGCTCGGCTTCGCGCTCCGTCACGTGGCGCCCCCCGCCCGGCCCGTCGGGGGCGGCGGCGCGTTCAGCGCCGCGTTGCGGGCCTCGTTGGAGGAGGCGGGCGGGCTGGTGCGCACCTCCACCAGGGTGACCGCGCTGCTGGTGGAGGGGGAGCGGGTGGTGGGCGTGGCCACCGAGAGCGGTGACGAGCTGCGAGCCAAGGCCGTGGTGGCGGCCTGCGACCCGCGGTCGGCGCTGCTGCGCTGGCTGGCCGACCCGCCGCCCGCCGCCGCCAGCCGGCTCGCCGCCTGGCGGAGCTGGACCGAACCCGACGGCTGCGAGTCGAGGCTCGACGCGGTGGTCGACCGCCTGCCGGGCTACCAGCGCCTCGACCGGCGCGTGGTCGACGCCCTCGCCGTCGACCCGCTGGCCGCCACCGTCGTGCTCGCGCCGAGCGTGGCGGAGATCGACCTCGCGCACCGCGCCTCGGCGAAAGGCGAGATCGCCCGGTCGCCGGTCATGCTGGCCGGGCTGCCCTCGGTGCTCGACCGCACGCTGCGGCCCGACAAGCGCGGGCACGTGCTGTCGCTGCAGGTGCTGTTCACGCCGTACGCGTTGAAGGGCGGTTGGCCCGGTTCGGGCGAGCCCCGCCGCTGGCTGGGCGAGTACGCCGAGCGCCTCGAGCCGGGTTTCCTCGAAGGCGTCCGAGCGTGGCGGGCCACGACGCCGGATCGCTACGAGGCCGAGCTCGGCCTGCCCCGGGGGCACGCGGCGTCCGGCGTGGGCGGCCCGCTGGCCGCGCTGTCGGGCCAGGCGGGGGAGCTGTCCCGCTACGAGACGCCGATCGAGGGCCTGTTCCTCAGCGCCGCGGCCACCTTTCCCGGCGCGGGGAGCTGGGCGGCGTCAGGCCGCAACGCCGCGCACGTGGTCCTCGAGCGGCTCGAGGGCCTCGGCCGGTCTCGCCGGCCGCGCCGGCGGACAGCCTCGGGCGCCTCCGCCCCCTAACCTCGCCGCCATGACCGCTGCGCCGCCGCTCCACCCCGACGTCTCGCCGTTGGCGTTCCTGCTCGGCGGCTGGGCCGGCGAGGGCCGCGGCGAGTACCCGACGATCCCGTCGTTCGGCTATCGGGAGGAGGTGACCTTCGGTCATGTGGGCAAGCCGTTTCTTTCCTACGCCCAGCGCACCTGGGCCCTCGACGACGGCCGCCCGTTGCACGCCGAGGTCGGCTACTGGCGCCCGGTGGGCGTCGGGCGGGTCGAGGTCGTGCTCGCCCATCCCACCGGCATCGTCGAGATCCAGGAGGGCGAGCTCTCCGAGGCCGGGATCGTGCTCGACTCCCGCTCGATCGGGCTCAGCTCGACCGCCAAGGACGTCCGCCGCGTGACCCGCACCTTCGAGGTGGCCGGCTCGGTGCTCCGCTACCGGCTGGCGATGGCCGCGGTGGGTCAGCCCCTCACCCACCACCTCGAGGCCGAGCTCCACCGCACCAGCTGAGCGCAGCGAAGCTGGGCGGCCGCGCGAGCGCCAGCGAGCCGGTCGCAGATGGGGTCTGGGGGCGCCGCCCCCAGCTGAGCGCAGCTGAGCGCAGCTGAGCGGGGGCCCTGCGCAGTACCCTCGCCGCATGGCCCGGCGCCGCACCGAGAAGATCCTCATCCGCCGGGTAGGCGCCGACGGCGAGTCCGCCGCCCGGCCCGACGAGGTGATCGTGGAGGAGCCGCTGTCGATCCTGCTCGACGGGGTGCTCGTGACCACCACGATGCGCACGCCCGGGCACGACTTCGAGCTGGCGGTGGGGTTCTGCCTCACCGAGGGCCTGCTCGCCGGCGCGCCGGTGCGCACCTGCCGGTACTGCGGCCCGGCGCCGGCCGCGGCCACGGACTTCAACGTGGTGAGCGTCGACACCGGGGGCCTCGCCCCTGCGCCCACGCCGCGTCTCGGCCTCACGTCGTCCTCGTGCGGCCTGTGCGGCAGCGAGGCGATCGCCTCGCTGGCCGCCCGCCTGGCGCCGCTCCCGGCGGCGCCGCCGTGGCCCCCCGAGGCGCTGCTCGCCGTCTGCGAGGCCGCCCGCGCCGGTCAGGAGCTCTTCGACCGGACCGGCGCGGTGCACGCCGCCGCGGCGGTGAGCCGGGCAGGCGAGGCGGTGGTGATCCGGGAGGACATCGGCCGGCACAACGCGGTCGACAAGGTGATCGGCCGGTTGGCCCTCGACCAACGCCTGCCCGCCCGGGGCTTGGCGCTCTACGTGTCGGGCCGGGCCAGCTTCGAGCTCGTGCAGAAGGCATGGGCCGGTGGGTTCGAGGCCCTCGTGGCGGTGAGCGCTCCGTCGGCGTTGGCGGTGGCGACGGCGCGGGCTGCGGGCCTGGCGCTGGCCGGCTTCGTGCGCCGGGGCGCCCTCAACCTGTACGCCCCATAAGATCCGGGCATGACCCGCGCCGGCCGCTCCGCCGCCTATACCCGCCTCACCACGCCGCTCGTGCGCGA
>JBJXGF010000406.1:0-7226 GCA_046153015.1 Acidimicrobiales bacterium
AGCGCGGCGAGCAGGCCCAGCGCAGCGGCCGCCGCCGCGAGAATGGCGGATGGGAGTGTTGGGGGGCGGGCGGCGCCGAGCCAGACCGCGGCGGCGAGCGCCACGGCGTGACGTGTGCCGGCCAGGATCGGCGGTGCGGGCTCAGACCCGGACACGGCTGCGCAGCGCCTCGAGCTTGGCCGGGCCGATGCCGCGCACTGCGCTCAGCTCGTCGACCGAGGCGAACGGGCCGTGACGGGCGCGGTGGTCGATGATCGCCTGCGCGGTGGCGGGGCCGACGCCGGGAAGCGAGTCGAGCTGGTCGAGCGTGGCCCGGTTGAGATCGACCGGGCCGGGCGGCGGGCCCGGCCCCGAGGCGGTCGCCGCGCCCGGCGACACGGCCGGCGCCGTTTCGCCGGCCCGGGGCACGTAGACCCGGGCGCCGTCGGCAAGGCGTTCGGCGAGGTTCACCTGCGCCAGGTCGGCCTCGGGCCCGGCGCCGCCGGCCGCCTCGACGGCGTCGGCCACCCGAGCCCCCTCCGCCAGCCGATAGAGCCCGGGCCGGACGACGGCGCCGGCGGTGTGCACCACCACCACCGCCGGCGGCGGGGCGGCCGTGCTCGGCGGGATCACCCTGATCACCCGGGGTGCGGCCGCCGCGGCGGCGACGGGGCGGCGGGCCGCGGCCCACCACGCTGCGCACCCGGCGACGAGGGCGACCGCCAGCGCCGCCGCGCCCAGCGCGGCCTGGCGGCGCCGGACGGGACCGGACCACGCGGCGACGCGCGCAAACGCGCTCGACACGCCAGCTCCGGGAGCAGATACGAACTCGGGCACCCGAGCGCCTCCCCTGCACACGACGAACAGGAGGAGGCGGGACCTCCGAGCGGACTGCGGGGAAGGCTACACCAGGGGGCCGACCCGGCGGATCAGCCCGAGACGAACGGGGTCAGACGAACGGGGCTAGAACAGACGGGAGGTGAGCTCGCGCCGGTAGTGCGCGGTGCGGGGGTCCTCCGCGCCCATCACCTCGAGAAGGTCGACGAAACGCTTGCGGGCCTCCTCGTCGGCCTTCACGGTGGGGAGCAGCTCCTGCAGCTCGCGCTCGATGTCGTCGACCGCGCCGCCCCCCGTGCGGGCCAGCGCCGCCACGCGGCGGGTCTCGGCCGTCTCGGGAATCTTCGCCAGCAGCGCCAGCGCCTCCTCGTTGCGCCCGTCCGCCAGAGCCAGCTCGGCCAGCCCCACGATGGCCCGCTCGTTGTCGGGGTCGAGCTCGAGCACGCGCCGCAGCGACGCCTCGTCGCCCGCGGCCAGCAGCGTCGAAACCTCGCTCTCCTCCTCGGTCGGCAGCAGGGCCGACACAAACTGGCGGACCGCGGCCTCGCCCTGGGCGCCGACGAAGCCGTTCACCACTCGGCGGTCCTTGAGCGCGTACACGGCGGGGATGCCCTGCACCCGGAAGGCCTGGGCGATGGCGGGGTTGTCGTCGACGTTGACCTTGGCCAGGACCACCTTGCCGTCGGTCTCCCCGATCACCTGCTCGAGGATCGGGCCGAGCTGGCGGCAGGGTCCGCACCACGGCGCCCACAGGTCGACCACCACCGCCGCGTCGTCGGAGCGGGCCATGACCTCGGTTTCGAAGGTCTCGTCAGTGACGTCGACGATCATCGTTGCCATCGTTGTGCACCCTCTCCGATCCGGTCGCAGCCGAGCCCACGCTACTGCCCTGCGCCGGCCGACGGTTCGACTACGGTGCCGCCATGCGCGTCGACGGCGGCACCATGTTCGATCTCTCCCTCGATCGGGCCGGGGCTCACGCCAAGGAGATGGAGGAGGCGGGCTACGACGGCCTGTGGACCGCCGAGACCAGCCACGACCCGTTCTTCCCGCTGGTGCTGGCCGCCGAGCACACCGACCGGGTCGAGCTCGGCACCAGCATCGCGGTGGCCTTCGCCCGCAACCCGATGCTGCTGGCCAACATCGGGTGGGATCTGCAGGCGTTCTCCAAGGGCCGCTTCGTGCTCGGCCTCGGCAGCCAGATCGAGCCGCACATCACCAAGCGGTTCAGCATGCCGTGGTCGAAGCCTGCGGCCCGCATGCGGGAGCTGATCCTGGCGGTGCGGGCGATCTGGGCGGCGTGGGCGAACGGCGAGAAGCTCGACTTCCGGGGTGAGTTCTACCGCCACACGCTGATGACCCCGTTCTTCAACCCCGGCCCCAACCCGCACGGCGACCCGAAGATCTTCCTCGCCGGGGTCGGCGCGAAGATGACCGAGGTCGCCGGCGAGGTGTGCGACGGGTTCCTCTGCCACGGCTTCACCACCGAGCGCTACTTGCGCGAGGTCACGCTGCCGGCGCTGCAGCGGGGGCTCGACAAGGCGGGCAAGAGCCTCGACCAGTTCGAGGTCGCCTTCCCGGCCTTCGTGGTGACCGGCGCGAACGAGGAGGAGCTGGTCCGCTCCGCCGCCTCGACCCGCCAGCAGATCGCGTTCTACGGCTCGACGCCGGCGTACCGCCCGGTGCTCGACCTCCACGGCTGGGGCGCGCTGCACGAAGAGCTCAACCCCCTCTCGAAGGCGGGCAAGTGGGTCGAGATGGGCACACTGGTCGACGACGACGTGCTCAACACCTTCGCGGTGGTGGCCGAGCCCGACAAGCTGGCCGCTGAGCTGCATCGACGCTTCGGCGACGTGGTGGATCGCATCAACTTCTACGCCCCGTACAAGGCCGACCCGGCCACCTGGCTGCCGGTGCTCGAGGCGCTGAAGCGAGCCTGAGCGGCGCTACCGGCGCTCCAGCCGGGCGCTCAGCCCGGCCAGGCCGAATCGCTCGGCGAGGTCGCGGGCCAGGTCGAGCGCGGCGGCGGCGCGGGGATCGCCCCGGGCCGCCAGCGCCCGGCCCCACTCGTAATGGTCGTGCGCCAGCCACAGCGGCCAGCCCATGCGGGCGTCGAAGCCGACCGCGGCGGCGAAGTGCGCGTCGGCCGCGGCGTGGTCGCCGCACAGCGCGGCGAGCGCGCCGAGGTGACGGTCGGCCGAGCCGAGGGCGAAGCCGGGGCCCATCCACACGAGCCCCCGGCCGGCCAACGGCGCCAGCTCGGCGTAGAGCGTTGGGGCGAGCGACGCGTCCTGCAGGCTGACCACCGCGTCGACCACGTAGGTGAGCTGGAGCATGCGGGTCCCGTCGGCGCCCAGCGCGGCGAAGCCGTCGGCGGCCAGGGCGGCCAGCTCGGCGCTCGCGTCGTCCACGAGGCCCAGCTCGGCGTAGAGCGCCGCGGCGCCGGGCCGCCACACCCGAGCATCGGGCGCCAGGCGGCGCATCAGCGCCAGCGCCGGCAGCAGCTCGGCCAGGCGCCCCTGAGCCCGCAGCAGCAGGAAGCGCCGTTCGGTGAACTGTCCGTCGCCCGCCGCTTTGGAGCGGGCGTGCGCCGCCGAGGCTGCGTCGAAGCCCGCCTCGGCGTCGGCGAGGCGGGCCTCGCACAGCGCCTGGCTCGCCGCGTGGAGCAGGAACAGCATCTGGTGGAACGGCACCGCCGAGAGGTGCTTGAGCCGCGCGCTGGCCCGTTCGGCCTCGGCCAAGAGCGTCGGGTCGCCGAGGTAGCAGGCGGCGATCCAGAACTGCATCACGGTCTCGGTGCGCACGTGGTGGTCCATCGCGTCGCGGTCGAGCAGCTCCCGCGCCTCGAGCGCGATCGCCGCGTGCTCGTCGCCCGACAGGTGGCGCATGCCGGCCAGCCACGTCATCGCCAGCAAGGCGCACAGCACGGTGTTCGGTTCGTCGGTTGCCCGGGCCAGCTCGACGGCCCGCTCGCCCACGCGCCGGGCTTCGTCGAAGCGGCCCGAGAACCCGAGCGCCCGGCCGAGCCCGGCCGTGCCGCGAGCGACGAGCGACGCCGGCGCGTCCCCGGCGGCCGCCAGCGCGGCCTCCAGACGGGCCACGGCGGCGCCGCCGTGGGCGCTCGCGGTGGTGCCGGCCTGCTCGAAGCCGATCGCCGCCTCGAGCGCCAGCTCGTCCAGGCCGAGCGCGGCCGCGTGGTCCCCCGCCCCGCCGAAGACGGCCATCGCGTCGAAGAACTCGCCTGCGATGTCGAGGGCCCAGCCCTGCGAGAGGCGATGACGCACCTGTCCGTCCGCATCTTCGGCCAGCTCCGCCGCCCGTCCGTACAGCTCGGCCGCCTCGAGGAACGACACCTGCGCGTCGGCGCGTTCGGCCGCGTGCAGCGTCCAGCGCAACGCCGCCGCGGTCCCGGACACCGCGCGCGCCATCCACCAGTGGTGAGCCAGCGCCGCGGCGTGCGCGTCGAGCGTGCGGGCGTGCACCGCCTCGAGGGCGGCGGCCAAGCGGGCGTGGACTCGGGCCGCCCGGGCGGGGTTGGCCTCGGCCTCGAGTGTCTCGCGCACGAGGTCGTGCACCCAGCGGTATGCGTTGGGCCCGACCGACCGCAGGAGCCCCGCTTCGGCCGCCGCGTCGAGCCGGTCGAGCGCCGCCAGCTCGTCGGCGCCGGCGGCGTGGGCCAGCACGGGGAGGTCGAGCTCGAGCCCGGCGTGAGCCGCCAGGGCCAGCATCTCCCGCACCTCACCGGAGAGGCCGCCCATGCGTCGGCGCACCGCCGAAGCCAGACCGCCGCGGCCGCCGCCCCGATCCGAACGCTGGAGCATCTCCACGAAGAGCGGGTTGCCGCCGCTCTGGTCGTGCAGCAGCGCCGCTTCGTCGGCGGTGGCGGTCACCGCGCCGAGGTCGACGACCTCCAAGCCCTGCAGCGCCAGCGTCTGAGCCCGGCCGGCGGCCTCGAGGTCGTCGGCCAGCTCCACCAGCGCGGCGTTGAGGTCGGGCGCGGTCGTGCGGGCCGTGCCGATGACCTTCACACGCGCCTCGAGCGGGGTGCGCAGCACGTGGCCCAGCAGGGCGACGGTGGCGTCGGTCGCCCAGTGCAGGTCGTCGAGCACCAGCACGAGCGGCGCCCCCGGCGAGGCCGCCGTCAGCCAGCCCCGCACCGCTTCGAACAGGCGGTAGCGCTCCACGTCGCCCGCGCCGCCCGCCGGCGGCGCCGACGAGAGGCGCCCGGCCAGCTCGGGCAGCAGGCGGGTGAGCTCGCCCGCCGCCGGACCGAGACGAGCCGCGAGCCGGTCGTCCGAGGTGTGCGCCGCGAGGTGGCGCAGGCACTCGATGAAGGGCTGGTAGGGCACGGCGAGGTCGCGGCTGCAGCGCCCGAACAAGACGACCGCGCCGTCCTCGTAGGCGGCGCGGGCCAGCTCGGCCGCCAGGCGCGTCTTGCCGATGCCCGGCTCGCCGAGCAGCCAGAGCGCCCGCCCGGGGCCAGGCTCGGCCAGGAAGGCCGCACCGTGCTCGAGCTCGGCGCGTCGGCCGAGCAGCGCCGGCCCCTCGACCGTCAGCGCCGAGGGCAACGCAACGCGGTCCGCTTCGGGCTGGGGCGACCAGCGCACCGAGCACGCCGCCAGCGGTTCGGGCAGGCCCTTCAGCTCGAGGAAGCCCAACGAGTCGAACACGTGGCCGCCGCGGCCCCGGGCCATGACCCGCACGAACTCGCTGCACAGGATCTGGCCGGGCTCCGCGACGGCTTCGAGCCGGGCCGCCTCGACGACCGGCGTGCCGAAGCAGTCCCCCGCCTCCCAGGACACGTCGCCGACCGACAGGCCGACCCTCACCGCCAGCGTGCCCAGCGCGTCCGGCGCCTGGGAGTAGGCGTGCGCCGCCTGCTGGATGCCGACGGCCGCGCCCAACGCGTCCGCCGCGGCGGTGAACGCGGCGAGGATCCCGTCGCCCAGGGACTTGACGACCCGCCCGTGGTGGGCGGCCACGGCCTCCCCCAGCAGCCGGTCGTGCACGCGGCGCAGCTCGTCGGCGCGCTCCTCGCCGAGCTGCGCCCGCAGCTCGGTCGAGCCCGCCAGGTCGGTGAAGAGGATCGTGGCGGTGGCCGAGCCCACCTCGGGCATGGTCGGCAGGCTACCTGCGCCGCCCCCGCCCAGCCCGGACCGGCTGCGCGAACAACCTCACCCCGGCTGAGCGCAGCGAAGCCGGCCGACCGTGCGAGCGCCAGCGAGCCGGGCGGCGATGGGGTCTGGGGGCGCAGCCCCCAGCAACAAGATCGGCTGAGGACCCGTACCCAGCGCCGGCGGCCGCGGCGGCGCGAGAGTCCGCACGTCGTCTGACGCACTCGGGGGAGCGCACATGAGCATCGTCACCAGCACCACCACCGGCGCCGATCTGCTGGCCGCGGTCGAGCGGATCAGGCCCGTCATCGAGGAGCACGCCCCGCAGGGCGAGGCCGACCGCCGCCTCGCCCCCGCCATCTACGACGCGTTCAAGCAGGCGGGGCTGCTGCGGATGTGGATCCCGGCCGCGTCCGGCGGGCTCGAGCTGCACCCGGCCGACGCCTGCAAGGTGTTCACCGCGGTGTCCGCCATCGACGGCGCCGCCGGCTGGAACCTGAACCAGCACAGCGCCGTGCCCACGCTGGCGTCGTGGTGCCGTGGGGCGCTCGACTGGCTCTTCGCCGATCCCGACGCCTACTGGGCCGGCGTGTTCTGGCCCCCCGCCGCGGCGACCGCGGTCGACGGCGGCTACCGGATCAGCGGACGGGTCGGCTTCGCCAGCGGCTGCGAGCACGCCGTCCGGTTCATTGCCGCGGCCATCGTGATGGCCGATGGGGCGCCGGTGCTCGACGCCGAGACCGGGCAACCGGACTTCCTGGCCGTGGCGTACGACATGAGCCAGCTCACGGTGCTCGACACGTGGCGGACCCTCGGCATGCGGGCCACGGGCAGCCACGACGTGACGATCGAGGACGACGTGTTCGTGCCTCACGAGCGGGTCGCTCACGTGTTCAAGCTGTCGGCCGAGCGGCCGGCGCCCATCGCCGGCCCGCTGTACGGGATGGCGCCGTGGACAGGCCTGCTCGCCCACGCCGCCGTGCCCCTCGGCATCGCCGGGACCGCGCTCGACAGGGCGGTGCGCCTGGCCGCGACGAAGGTGCCGAACTTCCTGCAGGTGACGCTGCGGGACAAGCACGTGGTGCAGATGCAGCTGGCCCAGGCCCGGGCGCAGGTGGAGGCGGCCGCCGCCTACCTCGACCGCGCCGCGCACCTGGCGTACGACTCCTCGGCGGCCGGGCGGTTCACGCCGGAGGAGAAGGTGAGCGTGCAGCTGGCCTGCAACTTCACCGCTGCGGCGGCGGCGAAGGCGATCTCGCTCGTGCATCAGGTGGTCGGGGCCAGCGCGGTGCGCGA
>JBJXGF010000408.1:0-13599 GCA_046153015.1 Acidimicrobiales bacterium
GCCCGCCCAGCGCCGCCGAGCTCGACCGGGTGCTCGCGGTGGTGAACGGCCAGCGTCGCGCCGCGCAGCTCGCGGGCGGCGACCGCATCGTGCGCCGCGCCGGCCGCCTCCACCGGGCGCCGCCCGAGCCGGGCAGCTCGCTGTAGGCGCGGGGCCGCTCGCCCTATTCGGATCGCAGGAGGCCCGTCGCTAGCGTGGCAGCACCGTGAAGAGGCTCGTGCGCGTCCCCATCCTCGCGGCCGCTGTGGCGGTCGCGGTCATCCTCGTCGGGTTCTCCCTCCTCGGAAACGGACCCGACAGGACGACCCTGCGCCTCGACGAGCTCATCGCCCAGATCGGCGGCGGGCAGGTCCGCACCGCCACCATCCGCGACCGCAGCCACGAGGTGGTCGGCGAGCTGGCCAGCGGGGCCCGCTACCGGGCCGTGATTCCGGCCAGCTACACCCAGACGCTCACCGAGCAGCTCCGCCGAGCCGAGCCCTCGGTCGAGATCCGGGCCGATCAGCAGGCCGAGCCGTTCTGGCTCAGCCTGCTCTGGAGCCTGCTGCCCGTGCTGATCCTCGTCGCCGTGTTCGGCTTCTTCCTGTCCCGCACGGGGGCCGGCGGCGGCCGCTTCATGGCCTTCGGCCGGGCCAAGGCGCGCCAGGTGACGAAGGACCAGCCCAAGGTCACCTTCGCCGACGTGGCCGGCGCTGACGAGGCGGTCGAGGAGCTGAAGGAGATCCGCGACTTCCTCCAGAACCCCGAGAAGTTCCACGCCATCGGGGCGAAGATCCCCAAGGGCGTGCTGCTCTACGGCCCGCCCGGCACGGGGAAGACGCTGCTGGCCCGGGCCGTGGCCGGCGAGGCCGGCGCCCCGTTCTTCTCGATCTCGGGTTCCGATTTCGTCGAGATGTTCGTCGGCGTCGGGGCGAGCCGCGTGCGCGACCTGTTCCAGCAGGCCAAGGCGGCCGCGCCGGCCATCATCTTCGTCGACGAGATCGACGCCGTCGGCCGTCACCGCGGCGCCGGCCTCGGCGGCGGCCACGACGAGCGCGAGCAGACGCTCAACCAGCTCCTCGTGGAGATGGACGGCTTCGACGTGAGCCGCGGCGTCATCCTCGTCGCCGCCACCAACCGGCCCGACATCCTCGACCCGGCGCTGCTGCGCCCCGGCCGCTTCGACCGCCAGGTGGTCGTCGACCGCCCCGACCTCGCCGGCCGCAAGGCGATCGTCGAGGTGCACAGCAAGGGCAAGCCGTTCGACGCATCGGTCGACGCCGAGGTGGTGGCCCGCCGCACGCCGGGCTTCACCGGGGCCGACCTCGCCAACCTGCTCAACGAGGCGGCGCTGCTCGCCGCCCGGCGGGGACGCAGCCAGATCGGGATGGCCGAGCTGGAGGCGGCGATCGACCGGGTGCTGGCCGGCCCCGAGCGCAAGGGTCGGGTCATGTCGGAGCGGGAGAAGTGGGTGATCGCCTACCACGAGGCCGGCCATGCGCTCGTGGGCCACGTCCTCCCGAACACCGACCCGATCCACCGGGTGTCGATCATCGCCCGCGGCCGCGCGCTCGGCTGGACGCTGGCGCTGCCCACCCAGGACCGCCACCTGCGCAGCCGGGCGGAGCTGCGCGACGAGATGGCGATGCTGCTCGGGGGGCGCACCGCCGAAGAGGTCGTGTTCGGCGACCCGACCACCGGCGCCGAGAACGACATCGCCCGCGTCAGCGAGCTCGCCCGGTCCATGGTCACCCAGTTCGGCATGGCCGACCGCCTCGGCCCCCAGCAGTACGGCCGGCGCAGCGGCGAGGTGTTCCTCGGTCGGGACATGGGCCACGAGGTGAACTACTCCGACGAGATCGCGGCGCGCATCGACGAGGAGATCCGCGGGTTGGTCGACGCCGCCCACGACGAGGCCCGTGAGCTGCTCTCGCTGCATCGCGGCACGCTCGACCGGCTGGCATCTGCGCTCGTCGCCCACGAGACGCTGGAGGGCCACGCCCTCATGACCCTGCTGAACGAGACCAACACGGCCCTGCCCGACGCCGGCCCCGAGCGCCCCGGCGCCGCCGACGCCTGGAACCGCTGAGCGCTGAGCGAGTTCAGCGGCCTCAGCAGGGCTAGCCTGTCAGCGCCTCGGGAGGACGCCATGGCAGCGAAGGGGAAATGGGCGCAGGGGATCACCCCGCGTCGGTTCTCGTGGGTGATCAAGGACAAGCTCGCGATGTGCGAGCGCCCCGGCGGGTACGGCACGAACCATCGGCGTGTGCGCCGCCAGGAGGAGATCATCTGGATCCGCGAGCAGGGCTTCACCTGCGTCGTGTCGTTCATCCCGTCGCCCCACAACCTGCACAATTACGACGAGCTGGGCGTGGCGTGGCTGCACCGCCCGTTCCCGACCGCCGAAGAGCTGCCCGCCTTCGCGGCGGGGCTCTACCCGGAGCTGCGCGCCAGCCTGGCCGAGGGCGGCCGGGTGATCGCGCACCAGGACGAGCTCGGCGACAGCGTGGCCGGGCTCATGGCCGGCTACCTCGTGTGGGCCGGCCTGCTCCCCGAGGCCCCGCGGGCCATCTCGATCATGGAGCAGATCGTGCAGCGCCAGCTCGGCCCCCAAGGTCGTGAGCTGGTGGCGCTGGCCGCCGCGCTCAAGGCGCGGGCCGGCGCCCCCGCCACCGCCTGAGCCGGGCCCGGCCGATGCCGGAGCTGCCCGAGGTCGAGACCATCCGGCGGGCGCTGGCGCCGCTGGTCGTCGGGCGGCGCATCGTCGAGGCCGGCGGCCATCCATCGCCGAAGTTCGACCAGGCCGCCGCCGCCCGGGGCGCAACCGTGCGTGAGGTTCGCCGCCGCGGCAAGTACCTGCTCGCCGAGCTCGACGACGGCCGGGAGCTGATCGTGCACCTCGGCATGACCGGCTCGCTGCGGGTCGGCGCCCCCCGCCCCGGGCCGGACCCGTACCTGCGGGCGTGGTGGGCGCTCGACGACGGCCAGGCCCTCGAGCTGCGGGACATCCGCCGCTTCGGGCGGGTGGCGGTGACCCGGGCCGGGGACTACCGCTCGCTGCCCACGCTGGCCGAGCTCGGCCCCGAGCCCTTCGAGCTGACCGCCGATGCGTTCTGGGCGGCGCTGGCCCGCAGCCGAGCGCATCTCAAGGCCCGGCTGCTCAGCCAGCGGCCCATCGCCGGGGTGGGCAACATCTATGCCGACGAGGCGCTGTGGCAGGCTCGGCTGCACCCCGCTCGTCGGCGGGTGAGCCGCCCCCAGGCCGCCGCGCTGCTCACCGCGCTGCAAGCGGTGCTGCAGGCGGGGATCGACAACGGCGGCACGACGCTGCGCGATTACCGCACGGTGAGCGGCGACGAGGGCGCCCACCAGCACCACCTCGAGTGTTACGGCCGGGCCGGCCTGCCCTGCCTCCGCTGCGGCGCGCCGCTGAAGAGGCGCGCGTACGACGGCCGGACCGCCACCTTCTGCGCCGCCTGCCAAACCCGCTGACCGCGCCGGACGCGGCGCCCGCGCTGTTGTTGTTTACGCGCCGACGGCGCTCACGCGGCCCAGCAGCTCGTCGGCCGCGGTGCGCAGGGCCGCGGCCCCCGGGGTGCCATCGACCGCCCGCAGCGCCTGCGACGCCCGCTCGGCGTGGTGCTGCGCCGCGGCGAAGGCGGAGGGGACCGCGCCGTTGGCCTGCACCAGCGCCCGGGCGGCGAGCAGCTGCTCGCCCTCCAACGGGCGGCCGAGCAGGCGGCGCAGCTCACCTGCCGACTCGCCGTCGAGCGCGCACAGCACCGGCAGGGTGTACACCCCTTGCACCAGGTCGAGCCCGGCCGGCTTGCCCAGCTGCTCGTCCGATGCGATCACATCGAGGATGTCGTCGACGATCTGGAAGGCCACGCCGAAGTCGTGCCCGAACGCCGTGAGGGCCTCCACGTGGGGCCGAGGCAGGCCCCCGACGATGGCGCCGATGCGGCAGGACGCGGCCAGGAGCGAGGCCGTCTTGCCGCTGATGCTGGCGAAGTACGACTCGACGGTGCGGCCCACGTTGTAAGCCTGCTCGAGCTCTCGAACCTGGCCCTCGCAGAGCCGGCTGATCGTGGCCGCCAACAGGGCGGCGACCTCGGTGCCGAGCGATGCGGCGATTTCCGAGGCCCGGGCGAGGAGGAAGTCGCCGGCCAATATCGCCTTGAGGTTTCCCCAGCGGGCGTTGACGCTCTCGACGGTGCGGCGCGTGCTCGCCTCGTCCATCACGTCGTCGTGGTAGAGCGACCCGAGGTGCACCAGCTCCACCGACACGGCGCCCATGACCACGTCGTGCGCGGCGGCCGCCTCGCCTCCGGCCTGGGCCGCCGCCGACGCGATGGCGAAGCTGGGCCGGACTCGCTTGCCGCCGGCCTTGATGAGGTGCCCGGCGATCTCGGTGAGCAGCGGGTCGTCGCAGATCACGGCGTTGCGCAGCTCGGCTTCGACGATCACCAGATCCTCGGCCAGCGAGGGCAGGCTGGGGTGGAGGCTCGGCGGCGCCACGAGGCTCGACCATAGGCGAGCCGTCCGGTGGAGCGGAAACCGTGCTCCCGAACCGGCGCCGCGTGGGGCGGGGCCGGCGCCCTCAACCGAGGCGCCGCCTCGACCGATACGTGGGGCGGCGCAGCCGCCAAAAACGTCGGGACTACTGAGAGCCTCGCCGGCGTTGAAGCTGTCGAGGTCGCATCGTCCCTCGAGGGCGGGAGGCGGCCCCTGTCCGGCCCCTGTCCAATCGTGCGAAGGTCGGCCGCACGGGTACAATCGTCTCACGACACCCCCTCGTGGGAGGCATGTTCCGCCTTGTTCGAACGGTTCACTGACAGAGCCCGCCGAGTCGTTGTTCTCGCGCAAGAGGAGGCTCGGCTCCTCAACCACAACTACATCGGCACCGAGCACATTTTGCTCGGCCTCATCCACGAGGGTGAGGGCGTGGCCGCTAAGGCCCTCGAGTCGCTCGGCATCTCGCTCGAGGCGGTGCGCAGCCAGGTCGAGGAGATCATCGGCCAGGGCGGCTCCTCCCCCTCGGGGCACATCCCCTTCACCCCTCGCGCCAAGAAGGTGTTGGAGCTCTCGCTGCGCGAGGCGCTCCAGCTCGGCCACAACTACATCGGCACGGAGCACATCTTGCTCGGCCTCATCCGCGAGGGTGAGGGCGTCGCTGCGCAGGTGCTGGTCAAGCTGGGCGCCGACCTGTCGAGGGTCCGCCAGCAGGTCATCCAGCTCCTCTCGGGCTACTCCGGCCCGGGCAACCAGCCCAAGGCCGGCGCGTCCACCGGCTCCAGCACCGAGCAGCAGCCCACCGGCTCGCTCGTGCTCGACCAGTTCGGCCGCAACCTCACCCAGCTCGCCCGGGAGAAGCAGCTCGATCCGGTGATCGGGCGCGCTCGCGAGACCGAGCGGGTCATGCAGGTGCTGTCGAGGCGCACCAAGAACAACCCGGTGCTGATCGGCGAGCCCGGCGTCGGCAAGACCGCCATCGTCGAGGGCCTGGCCCAGGCCATCGCCGGCAACGACGTCCCCGAGACCATCCAGGGCAAGCAGCTCTACACGCTCGACCTCGGCGCGCTCGTGGCGGGCTCCCGCTACCGGGGCGACTTCGAGGAGCGCCTGAAGAAGGTGCTGAAAGAGATCAAGACCCGCGGCGACATCATCCTGTTCATCGACGAGCTGCACACGCTCGTCGGGGCGGGGGCCGCCGAGGGCGCGATCGACGCGGCGTCGATCCTCAAGCCGATGCTCGCTCGCGGCGAGCTGCAGACGATCGGCGCCACCACGCTCGACGAGTACCGCAAGCACCTGGAGAAGGACGCGGCGCTGGAGCGCCGGTTCCAGCCCATCCGGGTCGAAGAGCCGACCGTGCCGCACACGATCGAGATCCTGAAGGGCCTGCGGGACCGCTACGAGAGCCATCACCGGGTCACGATCACCGATCAGGCGCTGGTGGCCGCCGCCAACCTGGCCGATCGGTACATCTCGGACCGGCACCGGCCCGACAAGGCGATCGATCTGATCGACGAGGCGGGCTCCCGGCTGCGCATGAAGCGCATGCAGGTGCCGGCGGAGTACAAGGACCTCGAGAACAAGATCGCCGAGATCGTCCGCAAGAAGAAGGAGGCGGTCGAGGCGCAGCGCTTCGAAGAGGCCGGCCGTCTGCGCGATCAGGAGAAGGAGCTCCTCGGCCAGAAGGAGACCCTCGAGGCCGACATCAAGGCCAAGGGCATCGACCTGTTCGACGTGGTCGACGAAGAGGCGATCGCCGAGGTGCTCTCGATCTGGACGGGCATCCCGGTCTACAAGCTGACCGAGGAGGAGACCGCCAAGCTCCTCCGCATGGAGGACGAGCTCCACAAGCGGGTCATCGGCCAGCAGCAGGCGATCAAGGCCGTCAGCCAGGCCATCCGCCGTACTCGGGCCGGCCTCAAGGATCCGAAGCGGCCGAGCGGGTCGTTCATCTTCCTCGGCCCCTCGGGCGTCGGCAAGACCGAGCTCGCCAAGACCCTCGCTGAGTTCCTGTTCGGAGACGAGCAGGCGCTGATCTCGCTCGACATGTCGGAGTACATGGAGAAGCACACGGTCAGCCGGCTGGTCGGCTCGCCCCCGGGCTACGTCGGCTACGAGGAGGGCGGCCAGCTCACCGAGGCCGTGCGGCGCAAGCCGTTCTCGGTGGTGCTCTTCGACGAGATCGAAAAGGCCCACCCCGACGTGTTCAACACGCTGTTGCAGATCCTCGAAGAGGGCCGCCTCACCGACAGCCAGGGCCGCTCCGTGGATTTCCGCAACACCGTGCTGATCATGACCTCCAACCTCGGCACGCAGGACCTCCGCAAGGCGAGCCTCGGGTTCACCAAGCAGGACCAGGCGATCACGTACGAGCGGATGAAGGACAAGGTAATGGATGCGCTCAAGGTGCACTTCCGGCCCGAGTTCCTCAACCGGATCGACGACACGATCGTGTTCCAGGAGCTCACGAAGGAAGAGGTCACCCAGATCGTCGACCTGATGATCAAGCGGCTGCAGAAGCAGCTGGAGAGTCAGGGCCTCGGCCTCGAGCTCACCACTGCCGCCAAGCTGCACCTCGCCAACGTCGGCTACGACCCCACGCTGGGCGCCCGCCCGCTGCGGCGGGCCATCCAACGCCAGGTGGAGGACCCGCTCTCCGAGCGGCTGCTGTGGAAGGAGTTCCGCGCCGGCCAGATGATCACGGTCGACGCCGAGCCCGACCCCGAGTCCGCCCGCGGCGAGCTCCACATCACGTTCCGCTCCGAGGAGGGCTTCCAGCCGCCTCAGGTGGAGATGGCCGCCGCAGGTGGTCCGGCGGAGTAGACCGCCCGTCTCCGTAGTCTCGAAGCGCCCCGGCCCCGCCGGGGCGCTTTCGCGTCGGGGCGCATGACGCGACCGTGAGCGGTCAGGAGATGGTCTAGGTTGGTCGAGCGGTGAGCGTACCTACTGTCGCGCGGCTCGTTCTGGCGGTCCTGGCCGTGCTGGTCGCGGCCGGTTGCCAGGCCGACGGCCTGGTCGAGGTCGAGGTGCGGCCCGACGGGAGCGGCTCGGTCGTCGCCTCGGTCGGGGTCGACGATGCCGCGGCCCAGCACATCGCCCAGCTCGAGGGCGCGTTGCCGGTGGAGGACCTGAAAGCGGCCGGCTGGACCGTCGCGGGGCCGCAGAAGGAAGGCGACGGGCGGACGTGGTGGCGCGCCTCCAAGCCCTTCGCCGGCGAGGCCGACCTGCAGGCGGTGCTGGCCGAGGTGAGCGGGGCCAACGGCCCGCTGCGTGAACTGAGCCTCACTCGGCGGGGTTCCTTCGCCGGCTCGGTGTTCACCTTCGGCGGCGGTCTCGACTTTGGGGCTGGGGTGACCGCCTTCGGCGACCCGGAGCTGACCGCGCTGTTGGGCCAGCCGTTCGGCCAGAGCCCTGAGGGGCTGCAGGCGGCGCTCGGCGCGCCCCTCGAGACGAAGCTGTCGCTGTCGGTGCTGGCGAAGCTGCCCGGCGAGCTGGTGTCGTCGACGGCCGCCGCCGCGCCGTCCGGTGAGGCCCGCCCCGGGCGGGGGCGAGGAGCGCCGACCACCACCGCGCCGCCCGGGGTCATCCAGCCGCTGGCCGAGCTGTTGGCGCAGCGCGAGCGCGCCGGCTGGCAGGCGTGGAGCGGCTCGTTCGCGTCGGCCGATGTGGTGGCGGTGCGCCTCGAGACGAAGACCTCGAGAGCGGCGCCGCGGCTGTGGCGCTGGCTGGCGGTGGCCGCACTCGCCGCGGCGATCGCCGCCGCGGGGTACCAAGGCTGGCAGGCGTTCGCGGCCGGGCGGGACGAACGCCGCC
Organism: Acidimicrobiales bacterium; assembly: GCA_046153015.1. Classification (GTDB taxonomy): domain Bacteria; phylum Actinomycetota; class Acidimicrobiia; order Acidimicrobiales; family CAIXPF01; genus JBJXGF01. The sequence goes on from JBJXGF010000408.1 coordinate 8,308, forward strand.
GCAATCGGCGCCTCACCGGATTCCCCGGCGCGTCGCCGCCTGTGCTCGGCCCGGTGCGGCCGGGGGCCGGCCCGATCGTGCTGGCCGGCGGCGCGGGCGGGGTCGGCGCTGCGTCGGTCGGATCGTCGGTCTCGCCCACCGTGATCCCCCGCCCCGTCGAGCGCCGCGTGGTCGCTGCCGGCGACGACGACGACAAGGCGCTCCGCGTGGTGGTCGTCAACGCGATGGGGGTGCTCTTCCGTCCGAGCGATCCGCGTCGTGAGGTGCTCGTTCCTTTCGCCGCCGAGTTCGGCAGCCGTCTGGGCGAGAGCGAGCTGGCCGAAGCTCACCTGGCGCGCACGCTCGGGCTCGTGTCCAGCGCCGAGTTCTGGGACCGGCTCGGCATCAGCGGCGATCCCCGCGTGCTCGACGACGCGTACGTGCGCCGCTTCCGGCTGAGCGAAGGCGCGGTGGAGTTCCTCGGCCAGGCGCACGAGCGCGGGCTGGTCGTCGCCGCGGTCGCCAACGACGCCCTCGACTGGTCGCAGCGGCTGCGCCAGCTCCACGAGCTCGGCCCGCTGGTGAGCGTGTGGGTGGTGAGCGCCGAGGTGGGGGCGCAGCTCCCCGCCGCGGGCTTCTATCAGGCCCTCGGCCGCGCCCTCGGCCGCCCGCCGCGTAACGGCATGGTCATCGATACCGATCCCGGGGCGTTGGCGGTGGCCCGCTCGCTCGGCTACCGGGCGGTGCTGTACGCGCCCGAGGGTCCGCCGCCGAGCGCCGAATACCCCACGCTGCGCAGCCTGGTCACGAGCGCCGGCCGATCCGGCTGACCCGTCTTCGCTGTCACACCCCATCCGTACGCTGCCGGCCATGACCAAGCTTCGGTTGAGCTTCCGGTGCGACGAGTGCGGCGCCGCCGCCCCCCAGTGGGCGGGCCGCTGCTCGGGGTGCGGCGCCTGGAACACGCTGACCGAACAGCGGGCCGGCCCCGCCCCCGGGGCGCCCGCCCAGCGCGGCGCGGTGCGCCTGCGCGACGCGCCGCTCGGTCCGCACGCGGCCTGGCCCACCGGGCTGGCCGAGCTCGACCGCGTTCTCGCCGGGGGCGTGAGCCCGGGCTCCGCCACCGTGCTCGGCGGCGAGCCGGGCATCGGCAAGTCCACGCTGGCGTTGCAGGCCGCGGCGTCGCTCGCTCACGCCGGGGGCGTGGCGCTCTACGCCACCGGCGAGGAGCCGGCGCCGCAGGTCCGCCGGCGCGCCGAACGCTTCGGCCCTGTCCCGGAGGGGCTGTGGCTGATCGAGTCGGCCTCGTTGGAGGAGATAGAGCAGGCCGCCCACGCCCTCAACCCGCAGCTCCTGGTGATTGACTCGGTGCAGACCGTGGTCGATGGGCAGGTCGGGTCGCCGGCCGGGTCGGTGCTCCAGGTGCGGTCCGCGGCGGCGAGGTTGGCCGCCGGAGCGAGGGCTCGAGGCGGGGCCGTGCTGCTCATCGGCCACGTCACGAAGGACGGTCAGCTCGCCGGGCCGCGGGCGCTCGAGCACGTGGTCGACACCGTGCTGTCCTTCGAGGGGGATCGTCGCCACTCGCTGCGCCTGCTGCGGGCGCTCAAGCATCGCTTCGGGCCCACGGGCGAGGTCGGCGTGTTAGAGATGGGGGAGCGGGGCCTGTGTGCGGTCGCCGATCCGAGCCGGCTGCTCCTCGCCGATCGCAGGCCGGGTGTGCCCGGCTCGGCGGTGGGCGCGGTGGTCGACGGGCGTCGGCCGCTGCTGGTGGAGCTTCAGGCGCTGGTCGCCCCGGCGCCGGCGCCCCGCCGCTCCGCGCACGGGCTCGACGCCGGCCGCCTGGGGCTCCTCGTCGCGTTGCTGGAGCGCCGGGCCGGCCTCAGCCTCGCCCAGGCCGAGGTGTTCGCGCTGGCCGTGGGCGGCGTGCGCGTCGCCGAACCGGCGGCCGACCTCGCGCTCGCCGTGGCGCTGGCCTCGGCGGCGCTCGGCGAACCCGTGCCCGAGCGGCTGGTCGTGTGCGGCGAGCTCGGCCTGGGCGGCGAGGTGCGCAGCGTGCCCGATCTCGGGCGGCGGCTGCACGAGGCGGCCCGGCTGGGCTTCACCGCGGCGTTGGCGCCGGCCAGTGCGCCGGCCCCGCCTCCCGGGCTCGAGCTGCTGGCCGTCGGCCACCTCTCCGACGCGCTCGATGCGGTCGGCCTGCGGCCCGGGCCGAGGGCGGCGAGGAGGGCGGCGTGACCGGCGGCGTCGAGAGCCAAGCCCGCCCCCTGGCCCTAGTATTTGCTGGTGGCAGCGAAGCCGACCGCCCAGCTGCTCGCCGCTCTGGCGGGCGTGGCGCCCGGCTCGGCCTTGCGCGAGGGTCTCGACCGGATCGTGCAGTCCGGCAAGGGCGCGTTGATCGTCGTCGGCGACGGGCCCGAGGTGCTGAACATCTGCTCGGGCGGTTTCCTGCTCGACGCGTCGTTCACCCCACAGCGCCTGTCGGAGCTGGCGAAGATGGACGGGGCGATCATTCTGTCGGCGGGCGCCACCCGCATCGCCCGAGCCAACGTGCACCTGGTGCCCAACCCCAACATCCAGACCTCGGAGACGGGCACCCGGCACCGCACCGCCGAGCGGGTCGCCCGCTCGATCGGCGTGCCGGTGCTGTCGGTGTCGGAGTCGCGCGAGGCGATCACGGTCTACGTGGGCGACGAGCAGCATCCCCTCCACGCGCCGGCGCAGCTGCTCTCGCGCGCCAATCAGGCGCTGCAGACCCTCGAGCGGTACCGGGTCCGGCTCGACAACGTGTCCGTGGCGTTGTCGGCGCTGGAGGTGGAGGACCTCGTCACCGTGCGGGACGTGGTCGCGGTGCTGCAACGCACGGAGATGGTCCGCCGCATCGCCGAGGAGATCGAGGTAGTGCTGGTCGAGCTGGGCGACGACGGCCGCCTGGTGCGTCTGCAGCTCGAGGAGCTGCTCGGCGACGTGTACGACGACCGCCGCCAGGTGGTGAAGGACTACTTCTACGAGGAGTCGAGCTGGCACCTCACCGAGGCCATCGCCGCGCTCGACGACCTGGAGACCGATCAGCTCCTCGACCTCCGCGCGGTGGCCGAACGGGTGCACCTGGGGGCCGCGGCGGTCGACCTCGACACCTCCATGCAGCCGCGTGGCTATCGGCTTCTGTCACGGGTGCCCCGCCTGCCCGAGGTGGTCATCGAGCAGATCGTCGAGCGCTTCGGCAACCTGCAGAAGATCATGCGGGCCACGGCCGACGACCTGTCGGTGGCGGTCGACATCGACCTCGGGCGGGCCCGAGCCATCAAGGACAGCCTGAGCCGCCTCGCGGAGAGCTCGATCCTCGACCGGTACAGCTGACCGGAGGGGCCCGCCCCAGGGTCGGGGCGACCTTATCGGGCGCGCAGGGCCAGTTGCCGGCGATCGGCGATCAGGTACTGGCGGTCGTTCTGCGCGATCCAACCCAGCCGTAGGAACGACGCGATGGCCTTGTTGACCCGCTCCCGGGACGCGCCGACCATGCCGGCCAGCTCCTCCTGGGTGATCGGCAGCGTGAACGCATCGGAGTCGCCGGCGAGCTCGAGGAGGCGCTTGGCGGTGCGGCCGGTCACGTCGAGGAACACCGCGTCGGCCAACGCCGCGTCCATGTTGCGCAGCCGCCCGGCCAGCAGCTGCACGACATGCCAGAGGAGCTGCGGCTGCGCCTCGTAGACGTCGCGCACCGGCGCATACGGGATGGCCACGACCTCCGAGCCCTCGAGGGCCCGGGCCTCGGCGGACCTCCCGCGACCGTCGAAGAGGGCCATCTCGCCGAACAGGTCGCCCGCCTCCATCAGCGCCACCATCGACTCCCGGCCGTCGGCGGAGCGGTTGGAGATGGCGATGCGCCCGGCGGCGACCACGAAAAGCTCGGACGACTCGTCGTCCTCGGCGAAGATGACGTCGCCGCGTTGGAGCTTGCGCAGCTCCGACAGCCCGCAGAGCCGTTCGAGCGTCGCGTCGTCGAGATCGCGAAAGAGATCGGTGCCGCGGAGGAGCTGGGCGTCAACCACGGCTCCACGATAGTGACAACGTTCACACCTCGGTCGGGGGAAGCGCTCCGCCGCGGAAGGAGGGCCGTGGAGGTCTGGGCGGTGGTGGTGGGCGCCGGCAGCGGCGCCCGCTTCGGAGGCGAGAAGCAGTACGAGCAGGTGGCCGGGCGCCGGGTGATCGAATGGTCGCTGCTGGCGGCGCGGGCAGCGTGCCGCGGCGTGGTCGCCGTCGTGCCCCCCGGCCGGGCGGGCGCGCCGGAGCCGCTGGCCGACCGAACGATCGCCGGCGGCGCGACGCGGTCGGCCTCGGTGCGCGCCGGTCTGGCCGAGGTGCCGGCCGAAGCCGACGTGGTGCTCGTGCACGACGCCGCCCGCCCCGCCGCCTCGGTCGGGCTCTTCCGGCGGGTCATCGCCGCGGTGGTGGACGGCGCGGAGGCCGCGGCGCCGGCCGTGCCCATCGCCGACTCGCTGCGCTGGCGGGGCGGGGGCCCAGCGGACCGGTCCGCCCTCGTCGCCGTCCAGACCCCTCAGGGGTTCGCCGCGGCCGCGCTGCGCGCCGCCCATGCCGGCTCGCCCGAGGCCACCGACGACCTGACCCTGGTGGAGGCGGCCGGCGGGCGGGTGGTGCTGGTGGAAGGCGAGCCGTCCAACACGAAGCTGACCCACCCGAGCGACCTGACCGGCGCGGCCGCCGCGCTCGGCGAGCGGGCGGCGGCGGCGCTCGAGGTGCGGGTCGGCCACGGGTTCGACGTGCACCCGTTCTCGGCCGACCCGGGGCGTGCGCTGGTGCTCGGCGGGGTGGTCTTTCCCGGCGAGCGCGGCCTGGCCGGCCACAGCGACGCCGACGCCCTCGCCCACGCCTGCACCGATGCGTTGTTGGGCGCCGCCGGCCTGGGCGACATCGGCCAGCACTTCCCCGACGAGGACCCGACCTTCGCCGGGGCGGACAGCATCGAGCTGCTGCGAGAAACGGTGCGCCGCCTCGCCGCACACGGCTGGGCGGCGGTCAACCTCGACTGCACGGTGGTGCTCGAAGCCCCGAAGCTCGCCCCCCGCAGCGCCGAGCTGGTCGGGCGGCTCAGCGCCGCCGCCGGCGCGCCGGTGAGCGTGAAGGCCAAGCGGGCCGAGGGGCTGGGCTCGCTCGGCCGCCGGGAGGGCATAGCCTGTTGGGCCGTCGCGCTGATCCGCCGCGTGGGCGTTGGGAGCGAATGATGCCAGGACCGAACCGAGGCTCGAGGGGCCCCCGGCCCTCCGGCCGGGGCGGCCCGCGCCCCGCCGACCCGTC
>JBJXGF010000413.1:0-8873 GCA_046153015.1 Acidimicrobiales bacterium
GGGGCGCGCCCGGCCGGCGCGGGCCGCGCCGGCGCCGGGCCGTCGAGCACGGCCTCGGCGGCCACCGGCTGGCCCTCCCGATAACGGCGCAGGTCGGTGCGCAGCTCGTCGGCCGATGCGTACCGGTTCGCGGGGTTCTTGGCCAGCAGCTTGAGCGTGATGGCCTCGAGCGCGGGCGGGGTGAGCGGGTTGAGGCGGCGCAGCGGGGTGGGCGCCTCCTGCACGTGCTTGTAGGCGATGGCCACCGGGGTGTCGCCCCGGAAGGGCGGCCGGCCGGCCAGCATCTCGTGGAGGACCACGCCGAGCGAGTACAGGTCGCTGCGGGGGTCGACGGCCAGGCCCTGGGCCTGCTCGGGGGAGAAGTACGCGGCGGTGCCCATGACAGAGCCGGCCTGGGTGAGGTTGTCGGAGGTGGTCACCCCCATGGCCCGGGCGATGCCGAAGTCAGCCACCTTCACGTGGCCCGACGCGGTGATCAGCACGTTGCCCGGCTTGATGTCTCGATGCACCACGCCGTTGCGGTGGGCGAAGTAGAGGGCGGCGGCGATGTCGGTGGCGACGTCGGCCGCCCGGTCGGGGTGCAGCGTGCCCTCGGTGCGCAGGATCTCGGCGAGGCTGCGGCCGTTCACATACTCCATCACGATGTAGTAGGTGCCGCCGTGGCTCCCCCAGTCGTACACGCCGACGATGTGGGGATGGTTGAGGTTGGCGGCGGCCTGCGCCTCGCGCCGGAACCGTTCGACGAAGGCCGGGTCGGCGGCGAACTCAGGGAAGAGGACCTTGACCGCCACCGGGCGATCGAGCAGCTGATCGCGAGCGAGGAACACCTCGGCCATCCCGCCGCGTGCGACGAGGCTGTGCAGCTCGTAACGGCCGTTGAGGACAACGGGTTCCCGGGGCGACATGGTTCGGCCGAGCTTACCGGGGGGCGCCCCTCCCGAGGTCGCATGCCCCACCAGGTCAGCCGCCAGGCCGCGGCGGCGCCGGGGCCGCCGCCGGGGCCGCCTGAGCCGCCAGCACCGCCTCGATCACCTGCCGGGCGATCGGCGCGGCGACCCGCCCGCCCGTCTGGTTGTCGGCCCCCTCGACGCCCTCGACCAGCACCGCCACCGCCACCGTGGGCGCCCGCCCGGGGGGCCCGGCGTAGGCGATGACCCAGGCGTGCGAGCGGGGCGGATCCGAGCCGAGCTGCGCGGTGCCGGTCTTCGCGCCCACGTCGACCCCGTCGATGGCGAGGCGGGTGGCGGTGCCGTCCTGCACGACGGCGGTCATGGCCTGGCGCAACGCGTCGGCGCTCTCGGGCTCGAGGGCCCGCCGCCAGGGCGTCGAGTCGCCTCGTTCGAGCACGGCGCCGTCGGCGTCTCGCACCTCGGCCATCACGTGCGGGGTGGGAACCGTTCCCCCGTTGGCCACCGCGGCGGCCACGAGGGCCATCTGGAGGGGGGTGGCGGCCACGTCGTTCTGGCCGATCGCGGCCTGGGCGAGCGCGGCCGAGCCCTCGTACTCCGAGCCCGGGCCGCCGTCGCCCGAGAGCTTGCGGCCGAAGTCCACCGGGAACACGGAGCTGGCCGCGCCGGGCAGGTCGATCGGGGGGGTGGCGTTGAACCCGAACTGCTCGGCGCCCTGGATCATCAGCGTCGGCCCGATGGTCTTGGCGCCCATCTCGGCGAACGCGGTGTTGCACGACACCCGGGTGATCTCCACCAGCGAGCCGCCGCAGGAGGAGTTGCCGAAGTTGGCCAGCGGCCGGGAGGTCCGGGGCGGGGTGTAGGTGCGGCGCACCTCGTACACCGGCTCGTCGAGCGTGACGAGGCCGGCGTCGAGGCCCGTGGCGGCCACCACGATCTTGAACGTCGACCCCGGGAAGAACCGCTCCCGGTACGCCTTGGCCAAGAGCGGCTTGGCGGGGTCGGCGAGCAGCGCCTGGCGGGCCGCCCTCGCGGCGGCCAGATCGCCGCCGGCCAGGGGGTTCGGGTCGAAGCTGGGCCAGGACCACAGCGCGAGCACGCGGCCGTCGCGAGGGTCGAGCGCCACCACCGAGCCGGCCCGCTCCCCCAACGCCTCCTTCGCCGCCGCCTGCACATCGCGGCGCAGCGTGAGCACCACGTCGGCCGTGGTGTCGCGCTCCACGAACAGGTCCGACAAGCGGCGCAGCTGCTGGTCGGCGCGGGTGCCGGCCAGGCGCTCGTTGTAGGTCTGCTCGACCCCGGCGGCGCCGAACTCGAAGGAGAAGAAGCCCGCCACGTGGGCGAAGAGGTCCGCCTCCGGGTAGCGGCGGACCCGCTCGAAGCGCTGGCCGGGCGTCGGCTCGGACTGCGCCACCACCACGTTGTCGGCGGTGTAGACGAGCCCGCGGGGCTGGTCGAAGGTGCGCAGCACCTCCCGGAGGTTGGCCGGGTGCTCCTTGATGCGCGTGGCCCCCCACACCTGCACCCGGTTGAGCTGCACGAACAGCAGCGTGAAGCACACGAGCAGCCCGAGGGCGAGGCGGCCGATCCGCTCGTTCAATCCACCACCCGCACCATGGTGGTGGGCGCCGCCGCGGAGCCCGCCGCCGACTGGGCCAGGCGCTCCCGCTGCCGGGCTGCGGTCTCGTCGGAGATGCGCAGCAGGAGGGCGAGCAGCACGTAGTTGGCCAGGAGCGACGAGCCGCCGTAGGACACGAAGGGCAGCGTGACCCCGGTGAGGGGCAGGAGCCGGACCACGCCGCCCATGATGATGAAGCTCTGCACGCCGAGCAGGGTGGTGAGCCCGGCGGCGAGCAGCTTGTCGAAGGGCGCCTCGGCCCGCACGGCCACCCGGAAGCCGGCGCCCACCATCAGCACGTACGCCAGGATCACGGCGGTGGCGCCGACGAGGCCCAGCTCCTCGCCGATGGCGGCGAAGATGAAGTCGGTGGACACGGCCGGGATCCGGTTGGGCTGGCCGAGCCCCAGGCCCACACCCGCGGCGCCGCCCTCGGCCAGCGAGAACAGCGCCTCGATCGGCTGGTAGCCCTTGCCCCGGGGATCGGCCCAGGGGTCGAGCCAGATGTCGACCCGCTGCTGCACGTGGCTGAACACCCGCCACGAGAAATAGGCGCCGCCGGCGAAGAGCGTGAGCCCGGCCAGCAGGTACGCGATCCGCTCGGTGGCCAGCCACAGCAGCACCACGAACAGCGTGAAGAACAACAGCGACGAGCCGAGATCCCGCTCGAACACCATGACCGACAGCGACAGCGCCCAGGCGGCGAGGAGGGGCCCGAGGGCCCGAGGGTCGGGCAGCATCAGCGGCCCGAGCCGGGAGGTGCTGACCGCCAGCAGCTCCCGCCGCTCGACGAGGTAGGCGGCGATGAAGACCGCCAACGCGATCTTGGCGAACTCGCCCGGCTGGAAGTTGACCGGCCCCACCCGCACCCAGATGCGCGACCCGTTGATCGTGCGTCCGACGAAGGGCACGAGGGGCGCCACCAGCAGGAGCACGCCGGCGAGGCCGAGCGTGTAGCGGTAGCGGTCGAGCACCCGGCTGCGGCGCACGACCACCAGCGTGGCCACGAAGGCGCCGACGCCGATGGCGGTCCAGGTGGCCTGCAGGCCGGCGAGGCGTTCGTTGAGCCGGGTGATCATCACGTAGCCCAGCCCGTTCAGCAGCCCGGCCAACGGGAGGAGCAGCCCGTCGGCGCTCGGCGCGAGGCGGCGCACGGCGAGGTGGGCGGCGAGCAGGAGCCCGAGCACCACGCCGAGAAAGGGCCCCACGTTCGCCGGGATCGAGGCGGTGCGCCCGAGGCTGGCGAGCACGTACGCCCCGGCCGTGATCAGCCCGGCCAGCACCAGCAGGCCGAGCTCGGTGGTGCGCCGCAGGGAGCCCATCCGCCGCCGCCCTCTACTGCCGCGCCAGCGGCGGGCCCGCCGCCGGCGCGGTGGCGGCGATGCTGGTGGGGCCGGATGCGGCGGTGGCGGGCCCGACGGCGGGCGCCGCCGTCGTCGTCGAGGTGCTCGAGACGGTGCTCGCCGTGTTGTCAGGAGCGGCGTTGTCAGGAGCGGCGTTGTCAGGAGCGGCGTCGGGCCCCGGCAGTGGGGGGATGGCCAGCAGCGCCTGCTGGCGCCAGCTGTCCACCAGGGCGAGCGCCGCGCCGAGATCGTCTCGCACCGGACGCTCCGCCAGCTCCTGGCGGGCGGGCGGCTGCAGGTCGGCCACCTGCACGCCGGTGCGCTGCGCCTCCTTCGGGCTGAACCAGAGCCGCCCGTCGGGACGGCCGCGGTACACGACGACCTCGCCGGCCGCCTCGCTCACGAAATAGCTGCGGCCCGCGTACACCTGGGTGGCGCCGAAGGCCACCGCCGCCAGCATCACGAGCGCGGCGATGAAGGCGCCGACCCGCCACGTCAGCCGGCGCGGCCGTTCCCACTCGGCGCTCGGCCCGTCGAGCGGGTGAGCGGGCCGGGCCCGGGCAGGGGCCGACCCGGCCAGCGCCGACGGCTCGACCGGCTCGACGCGCTCATGGGGCGCCGTGCGCAGCGAGGCCGGCTCGACCGCGCTCGCCGGCGCTTCCTGCACCGGCCCGTCCACCGAGCCGGCCCCCGGCGGCGTCTCGACCAGCTCGCCCGCCGCTCCGCGGTGCGGTCCGCCCGCGTGGTTCCCGCTCGCCCCGTCAGCGTCGGCAGGGGCGCCGTTCTGCGCCGCATAGTCGTCGACCACCACGTCGACCACCACCGCGGTCACGTTGTCCCGCCCGCCGCCCTCGTTGGCCAGGCGCACCAGCTCCTCCGCCGCCTGGTTCGGGTCGGCCACCCCGCGCAGCGTGGCCCCGATCAACGGGTCGGGCACCTCGTTGAAGAGGCCGTCGCTGCAGAGCAGGTATCGCTCGCCGACGGCGGCGGTGATGACCCAATGGTCGACCTCGACCTCGGGCTCGATGCCGACGGCCCGGGTCAGGATGTTGCGGCGCGGGTGGTCGACCGCCTCTTCGGGGCTGAGGCGGCCCTCCCGAACCATGCTCTGCACGAGGCTGTGGTCCTCGGTGAGCTGCTCGAGGCGGCCGCGGCCATCCAGGCGGTACACCCGGGAGTCGCCGACGTTGACCACGCCGAGCAGGCCGGAGGACTCCGACCCCCCGGTCGGCGCCTCCTCCAGCACGGCCACCCCGCACAGGGTGGTGCCCATGCCCCGCAGGTTCGGGTCGTCGAGGGCGTGGGCGAACACGGCGCGGTTCGCCGCCCGCACGGCGCTCACCAGCGAGTCGCCGTCGACGATGCGGGGCATCTCGGCCAGCGAGCGCAGCGCCGTCTCCGAGGCGATCTCGCCGCCGCGGGCGCCGCCCATGCCGTCGGCCACGGCGCAGAGCCGCCAGGAGGCGAGGGCCGCGTCCTGGTTCACGGTGCGGACGCGGCCCACGTGGGTGTGCGCGCCGACCTTGAACGCGATCATGCGCGGCCCTGCCTCATCCGAACTCCAGCACGGTGCTGCCGATCTGGAGCGTGTCGCCCGCGCTGACCAGCATCGGGCCGGCGACCTTCTGGCGGTTGAGGTAGGTGCCGTTGGTCGAGCCGAGGTCCTCCACGAAGAACTGGCCGTCCCGGGCGAAGAGGCGGGCGTGGATCTGCGAGGCGTACGTGTCGTCGAGGGTCACCTGGCAACCGGCAGCCCGCCCGAGCGTGAGCTCGTCGCCGAGCGCGTAGACCCGGCCCCGCTGATCGGCCGGCTCGACCACGGTGAGCATCGGGCCGTCGGCCGCTCGCCCACGCCCGCTGCGCCGCCGGCCCTCGCGCGGGCCGCGTTCGCGCCCGCCCCGACGGGACGACGCCGTCTCGGCCCGACGGGGCCCGCGCACCTCGGTCCACACGGCCCGCAACACCCGGGCGAAGAAGAGGTAGAGCAGAACGAGCAGGCACCACGTGAGAACGGTGAGGAGTTGCTCGGGCACGGCCCTTCGAGGTTAGCCCTGGTGATGGCAACGAGCAGCGCACGACCGCCGACGCTTCGCAGTCGCCGCGGCGCCGATCCGGCCTTCGCCGAGCGGGTCAGGACGCTTCGAAGGTCAGCGTGGTCGCGCCGACCACGATCTGGTCGCCGTCGCGCAGCTGCCGCTGGTCGACGCGTACCCCGTTGACCTTCGTGCCGTTCGTGGAGCCGAGGTCGACCACCATGAAGCCCGGGCCGGCGGGGCGGATCTCCACATGGCGGCGGCTGACGTTGGGGTCGCTCAGCTGCACCTGGCATTCGGGGAGCCGGCCGATCACCACCGGCCCTTCGCCCAGCCCGATCCGCTCGCCGCTGGCCAGCACCAGGCTCCCCGCGCCGCGCCCGCCCTCGCCTGCGCTCAGCCGGCAGGCCAGCTCGAACGCCCCGGGACGCACTCGGGGGTCGGCCGCCACCTGCACCCGCACCGGCCCCATGAACGAGTAGCCCTCCTCGCGGGCATGCTCCCGGGCGGCGTCGCACAGCTCGCGGACGAGCACCTCGCGTATCTCGGCGAGGCGGGCGTCGTCCTCCGGGCTCAGGGCGAAGCTGAAGTCGTTCGGGGCCACCGGCCGGCCCTTCACGCCCACGGAGCGGCTGTGGTCCATCTCGCGCACCAGCCGACGCCCGAGCTCGACCGGCCGGACCCCCGTGCGAAACGCCCGGGCAAACGCACCGTCGACCAGACGCTCGAGCCGCTTCTCCACGGATCGCAGCACCACGTTCACCGACGTTAGCCGTGAGCACGGCGACGAAATGGTCTGGGCGCGCTGCGCAGCGCGCTATCCTGACCCACTGCACTCGGGCGCGAGTGGCGGAATTTGGCAGACGCGCAGGATTCAGGTTCCTGTGTCCGCAAGGACGTGGGGGTTCAAGTCCCCCCTCGCGCACAGCTCGTCGGCGCGCTCGCGCCTATGAGGCGGAGACAGCGGCGGCAGCGCTCGGCGCTGTAGTGATCGGCACGGTGTTGATCGGCGCGGTAGTGATCGGCGCGGTGTTCTCCGGCGAGGTGTCGATCGGGGTCTGGCGGGCCAGCGCCTTGCGGAAGTGCTCGATCGTGGCCACGGTGACCACCTGGAGATCCTCGTCGAGGACCTCCCAGATGACCCCGTCGACCGCCCGCATGGAGAGCAGGATCACCGTCCCCTCCGGGCCGCCGGCTTCGTAGTGCAGGTTGTCGCCCTCGTTCGAGGCGAACACGCCCGGGGGGCGCACCTGGTCGAGCACCCAACGGCCATCGACCAGCGCGTAGGTGCGGTGCTCGCCTTCGATCACCAGCGTGTCGGTGGGGCCGACGTGGCGGTGGTTCGGGCAGCGGGCGCCGGGCGCCAGGCGAAACAGGAGGTCGACCTGCTGGCGGGCGTCGTTCACCCCGAGCACCCAGAAGAACAGGCCGTCCTCGCCGGGGAAGGGACGCCACGTGAGGTGACGGTCGTCGAGGCAGCGCTGGGGTCGGAGCAGTTCGGTCATCGCGCTCAGCTTACGTGGCCCCACCGCGGGCCGATCGCGCTGGAGCGCCGTGCCCGGTCACCGGCAGCCGAGCGCCTGGCGCAGCGCGGCGAGGTTCTCCTCCATCAACGAGCTGTAGGTGGCGCCGGCGGCTCGCGCCGCCTTGTCGATCGTCTCCACCGGATCGAGCACCGCCGTCGCGGCGCCCACCTCCCGGGCGATGGTCTCGGCCAGGCCCTTCGGCGCCTGCTCGCTGAAGAAGATGGTGTCGACGCCCTTGGCCCTGGCCGCCTCCGCCGTGCGCTGGAGGGTCTGCGGGTCGGGCTCGTCGTGGGGCGAGAGGCCGGCCACGGCGATCTGCTCCAGGCCGTACGCCTTGCCCAGGTAGGCGAAAGCGCGATGGCTGGTGACGATCGAGCGGCTCGCGCACGTTGCCAGACCCTCCTCGAAGCGCCGGTCGAGCGCCGCCATCCGCTCGGTGTAGGCCTGCGCCCGCGCCCCGGCGCCGGGTGCGATCGGCTCGAGGGCCTCGCCCACCACGCTCGCCCAGCGGGCCATGTTCGACGGGTCCAGCCACACGTGCGGGTCGGCCTCGCGGTGCTCGTCGGCTGCGTGCTCGTCGGCTGCGTGCTCGTCGCCCGGGTGCTCGTCGGCCGGCAGCAGCGGCACGGCCTCCAGGAGATCGTGGGCGGAGCCGGCGGGCAGGCCGGCGGCGGCCTTCTCCACGCTCGGCTGGAAGCCCCCGCCCAGGTAGAACAGGTGAGCCGCCTTGGAGAGCGAGGTGGCCGCCCGGCCCGAGATCTCGAGCTCGTGGGGCTCGGCGCCAGGCGGGGTGAGGGCCAGCACCGTGGTCGAGTCCCCGCCCACCTCCCGCACGACCTCCTCGATGGGATAGAAGGCGGCGGCGACGACAGGGCGCTCGCCTGCTCCTGAATCGACCCCGCTCGAGCCGCAGGCGGCGACGACGACGACAGCCGCGGCAGCCGCACCAGGAATCCACCAGCGACAGCTCCGCATGGCGGCCACGCTAGCCCAACCGAGAATGGTTCCTGATATCAGGAAAGAGGGAGGCGGCTGCGCTCCACCCGGTAAGCCCGCACCGGCGTGTCTGCGGGCAGCTCCAGCGGGGTGAGCCAGGCCGGCGGGTCGTTGCGCTCGAGCCGGGCGACGAGCCCGTCGGGCGCGGCGGCGGTCATGTTGTGCGACTCGGGCGAGCCCGGGCAGACGAGCACGGTGTCGATCTCCCGCCGGGCCAGCAGCGCCGCGGCCTCGGCCTCGGGGGCGGTTTGGATCGTGACCTGGTCGAGAATCCCCGGATGGCGCAGCGGGTACGGCGCGGCCAGCACCTGGTGGGGGGTGAACACGAGGAGCGGGCTCCCCAAGTCGATCGGCGCCAGCACCCGGCCGAGGGGCGCCGCCGCCAGCGGCGCCAGCTCGGCCGGCGCGCTGCACGTGGGCGCGGGCGGCCCGCTGGGGCGGTCCTGGCC
>JBJXGF010000002.1:0-9836 GCA_046153015.1 Acidimicrobiales bacterium
ACGCCCTACGATCGGCAACGCCCTACGATCGGCAACGCCCTACGATCGGCAACGCCCTACGATCGGCAACGCCCTACGATCGGCAACGCCCTACGATCGGCAACGCCCTACGATCGGCCGGCGTGAAGCTCCAGGACAAGATCGCAGTGGTGACCGGCGGGGCCAGCGGCATTGGCGAGGCCCTCGCGGTCCGCTTCAACGCCGAGGGCGCCCGCCTCGTGGTGGTGGCCGACAAGGACGAGGCCGGCGCCCAGGCCGTGGCCGAGCGGGTCGGCGGGCTAGGGGCGGGGCTCGACGTGGCCGACGAGGCGGCGATCAAGGCGCTGGTGGACCGCGTGCTCGACGAGCACGGCCCGATCGACCTGTTCGTCTCCAACGCCGGCTACGCGCTCAACGGCGGCGTCGAGGTGAGCGACGAGGCCATCCAGAAGATGTGGGAGGTGCACGTGATGGCCCACGTGTACGCCGCCCGGGCCGTGCTGCCCTCGATGATCGCCCGGGGCGAGGGGTACCTGCTCAACACGGCCTCCGCGGCGGGGCTGCTGACCCAGCTCGGCTCGATGCCCTACGCCGTGACCAAGCACGCCGCGGTGTCGCTGGCGGAGTGGCTGCACATCACCCACCACCATCAGGGCATCCGGGTGTCGGTGCTGTGCCCGCAGGCCGTGCGCACCAACATCCTGGGCGCCGGCGGCGGGGGCCGTGACGGCGGGGTCTCGGCGGCCAGCCAGGACGGCATCCTCGAACCCGAGCAGCTGGCCGACACCGTGATCGAGGCGCTCGACGAGGAGCGTTTCCTCGTGCTGCCCCACCCGGAGGTGCTCACCTACCTCCAGCGCAAGGCCGCCGACTACGACCGCTGGTTGGCCGGTATGCGCCGCTTCCAGGATCGCCTGTGGGCGAATCGGCCGCTGCCGGGCGACAAGATCGCCCCCCAGGTCTGAGGAGGACGAAACATGGGTCTGCTCGACGGCAAGACCGCGATGATCACCGGAGGCGCCAGCGGCATCGGCGCCGGCACGGTCAGGCGCTTCGTGGAGGAAGGCGCCCGGGTGCTCATCGCCGACATCCAGCGCGAGGTGGGCGCCGAGCTCGCGAGGTCGCTCGGCGACGCGGGGGCGTTCGCCTACTGCAACGTGGCCAAGGAGGCCGACGTGGCCGGCGCCGTGGCTGAGACCGTCGACCGCTTCGGCCGGCTCGACGTGCTCTACAACAACGCCGGGTTCATCGGCGTGTCGGGCCCGTTCGAGACCACCTCGGTGGAGGACTACGACAAGACGATGGACGTGCTGTTGAAGAGCGTGTTCCTCGGCATCAAGCACGCGTCGCCGATCATGAAGCGCCAAGAGTCGGGCAGCATCATCTCCACCGCCAGCGTGTGCGGGCTCACGCCCGACATCGGCAACCACCTCTACAACGTGGCCAAGGCCGGCGTGATCATGATGACCAAGAGCGCGGCGCTGGAGCTGGCCGAGCACAACGTGCGGGTCAACTGCATCTGCCCCGGCTACATCGCCACGCAGCTCATGGCCGGCCGGCCGTTGTCCGAGATCGACGCCGCCGAGAACGCGCAGCGCCTCGACAAGGCCCGGGAACGGATGGGCCTGTCGCAGCCGCTGAAGCGAGTCGGCGAGGTCGACGACATCGCCTCGACGGCGTTGTTCCTGGCCAGCGACCTGTCGGAATGGGTGACCGGCACGGCGCACGTGGTCGACGGCGGCCTCACGCTCGGCAAGCCGTGGCGCAAGCAGCCCGCCGCGGTGACCACCGCCCGTCCGATCGGCATCTACCGCGTGGACGACTGAGCGAGCGCAGCGAGCCGGACGCTGATGCTCAGCCGCCGGTGTCGGACCAGTGCCAGGGCTCGCTCGGGAGGTTGTGCAGGCCGTAGAGCGGGGCGTTGGCCGCCAGCCACTGGAAGACCGGCGTGTCTTGGCTCGGGATCACCTTGCCGCCGTAGGTGAAGTCGATGGCGAGCCCGAGCTCGTGGCGGGACCGGCCCGGCCTCGCCGTGGGCGGTGAGCACTCACCTGACGGGCGGTAGTAGATGTCGTACACGGTGTCGCCGCAGTGCGATCGGCGCAGGTTGATCTGGGTCTGGGTGTCGCGATATCCCCAGCCGGAGAGCGTGAAGCCGGCGGCTGCGGCGGCGCCCATCAGCGCGTCGACGCTGTCGGCGATGTCGACGTTGACCCTGATGCCGCGCACTACCCGGGTCTGGACGGCGGGCAGCACCGGGATCGGGGGCGGCGCCAGGTTCGGGTCGTTCGGGTCCGGGGCGGGCGCAGGCGCCGCGCCGCCGCCGGAGGATCCGCCCGGGGTGCGGTCGTCGGACCCGCCGGCGCCGGGCGAGGGCCCGGGGCCGTCCGAGCGGGGCACGATGGTGGGCCCGGGGCGGGTCGGCTGATCGCGCACGGGGATCGGGTTGCGCACGGTTCCCGGACCGGCCGGGGTCGGGCTCGTCCGGGCGGCCGCCGCCCGCCGCTGCGCCTCCCGGGCGGCGTTCTCCCGGGCGGCCTCGGCCAGCGCCTCGAGCAGCGCGGCCTGGCGGGCCGCCACCTCGATCGCCAGCGCTTCGTCCTGCTCGGCCAGCACCGCGGCCTCGCCGAGGGCCCGGTCGAGGCGTTCCTGGCCGGCCTCGGCCACCCGCTGCTGGTCGACGCGGGCCTCCTCCAGCCGGTTGAACTCGCCCTCGGCGTCGAGACGGCGGTCCTGCGCCGCCTCAGCCGCGGCGCTCGCCTCCTGGCGGCGCTGCGCCAGCTTCTGCTTGGCCGCCCGGTGCTCGGCGATGAGCTCCTGCTCCCGCTCCGCTCGGGACTTGAGCAGCCCCCGCCGCAGGAGCGCCTCGTTGGTGTCCTCCGCGGCCAGCGCCCGCAGGGCGTTGCTGCGGGGGTCGTTCATATACGACCGCACGGCGAGCTCGGCGAGGCGCTGCTCCACCTCGGCCAGCACCTTGGCGGCGGCCTCCTCGGCGGCGGCTGTGGCGGCGGCGGTCTCGGCCGCCTGGTCGGCCGCGGCGGCGGCGACGTCGAGTCGGGCGCGCTGCTCGGCCACCTGACCGTTGAGCTCGGCGAGCGCGGCGCGAAGCTCCGCGTCGTCGGCCCGCAGCGTGTCGACCTGCCTGGCCAGCGCGCTGGCCCGCGCCCGCACCCGTTTGAGCTCCGCTTCGGGGTCGTCGGTCTGGGCCCAGGCGCCGGTGGCCGCCCCGATTACTGCGACCACGCTCAGTAACGCCGACACGCAAAGTGATCGGCGCCTGCGTTTCGTCGCCGGGCGGCCGCCCGGGTTGGTCCCTCCGTGCACTCAGTCTCCCGCCGCGCGTGCGGCCTGCGCCGCACCTCTTTCGATCGCAGTCCTCATTGTCGGCCGGAAGCGCGCTGGTCTTGAGCAAAAGCCCCAACTGCGCACGGCGGAACCGTAGCCGCTGGAACAGCGCAAATGGTCACTTTGCGCGCGGGTGGGGAGCCCTCTCGGGCTCCCCACGGGCTGGCTGATGAGACGCTGCAGTTTGGCGAGCACCACAGCGAGACAGCGCACCGTACGTTCGCGTTTCCCCTGAACGGATGAGTCGATGGTCCTGGCGGAGCTGTGGTCGAATAGGGGTGTGTTCGAGCCCAGCCTTGTTCCGCCGGCTGACCCGCACGACGAGAGCCTTTGGTTCTGTGTGCGGCGCAGCGAGATCCTGATCTACGAGGCCGACGGCGCCCCCGCGGTGCCGAGCGGCCCGGCCGCGCCGCCCCTCGAGGCCGAGCACGTGCACATGCTCGGCCTCCTCGACGGCGTGCCCGTGTGGGGGATCGACGTGCCCGCCGAAGCGTCCGAGCCGGAGGGGCACCGCTTCGTCAACCTGCGCTCGCTGTACAGCCTGCTGCCCGACCAGCAGTGGACGCTGGCCGGCCGGGCCGAGCAGATCGTGCAGTGGGACCAGACCCACCGGTTCTGCGGGCGCTGCGGTGAGCCGACCGATCGCATGGCCTCCGAGCGCGCCCGCCAGTGCCCGAAGTGCAAGCTGATGGCGTTCCCGCGCCTCACGCCGGCGGTAATCATGCTGGTGGAGAAGGGCGACGAGATGCTGCTCGCCCACGGCCGCCTCTTCCCCGGCAAGTTCTACTCGGCGCTGGCCGGCTTCGTGGAGCCCGGCGAGACCCTCGAGCACGCCGTCGAGCGGGAGGTGCGCGAGGAAACCGGCATCGCGGTGAAGGACGTGAAGTACTTCGGCAGCCAGCCGTGGCCGTTCCCGAACTCGCTGATGATCGGGTTCAACGCCACCTACGCCTCGGGCGAGATCGACATCGACCCGAACGAGATCGTCGACGCCGGCTGGTACACGGTCGACAACCTGCCCAACGTGCCCCGGGGCGGGATGTCGATCGCCGGCTGGCTGATCCAGGACTTCATCGAGCGCCAGGAGCGCAAGGCCGCCGGCGCCGGCGGGAGCTACCTCGACGAGGAGGAGGACACCGGCTCCAGCCTCGACCGTTCGGTGTTCGCGCCGACGTCTGAGGCGCGGCGGGGCTCGATCTGGAACCGGGGCTGAGGCGGGCCAGGCGCGCCGGGGCGTTCCTCGCCCTGGCCGCGCTGGCCGCCGCGTGCACCAGCGGGTCGGCCGCGTCTCCCGCCGCCCCCGCATCCACGGTGACCTCCGCGGCGCCGGCCGTCTCCACCACGGAGGCGCCGGCGGCCGCGCCCACCACCGCGGCGCCCACCACCACCGTCGCGCCGCCCACCACCGCGGCGCCCACCACCGTCGCGCCGCCGGCGCGGCTGAGCGGCGTCGGCGCGCTCGGCCGCTTCCCGGAACGGGTCTACGTGCCGAACAGCGACTCCAACTCGCTCAGCGTGATCGACCCGGCCACCTTCGAGGTGATCGACACGTACCCGACCGACGCCCTGCCCCATCACGTGACCCCGGCCTGGGATCTCTCGGAGCTCTACGTCAACAACACGGCGGGCAACAGCCTCCAGGCCATCGACCCCGAGAGCGGCAGGATCACCCGGCGCATCCCGGTGACCGATCCGTACAACCTGTACTTCACCCCCGACGGCGCCGACGCCATCGTGGTGGCCGAGCGTTTCCGCCGCCTCGACATCCGCGACCCGAAGACCTGGGAGCTCAAGGCGCAGACCCCGATCCCCCACGCCGGGCCGGACCATCTGGCGTTCAGCCCTGAGGGCGACTACCTGGTGATCTCGGCCGAGTTCTCCGGCCGTCTAGTTAAGGTTGACACCCGGACGTGGGAGGTGGTGGGCGAGGCGCTCGACGTGGGCGGCGAGCCGATCGACGTGGTCCGGCCGCCGAACCAGCGGCTCATGCTCGTGGCCAACCAGCGCCGCGGAGGCGTCCACGTGATCGACCCCGACGCCTGGGAGGAGCGTGCGTTCGTGCCCACCGGGGCCGGCGCCCACGGCATCCTGCTCTCCCACGACCAGCGCTCGGTGTACGTGAGCAACCGGCTCGGCGGCTCGATGAGCGTGCTCTCCCTCGAGGACTTCACGGTGACCGACACCTGGCGCATCCCCGGCGGCGGCAGCCCGGACATGGGTCAGCTCTCACCCGACGGGCGCCGCCTGTGGATCGCCGGCCGGTACCACGGGCAGGTCTACGTGTTCGACACCGACACCGGCGAGTTGGCGGCGCGCATCCCGGTGGCCCGCGGCCCGCACGGCCTCAGCTACTTCCCCCGCAGCGCCCGACCCCATTCGGTCGGCCACAACGGCGTGTACGTCGAGGACTAGTCACCTTCGATGCGCCGCCCGCCGCTCTGGGCGGCCGGATTCGTCACCGGAGAATCTCCAGGGGCGCCGGCGGCGCACCCGCCCCGGGCCGGTGGTAGGAATCGGGCCTTCGACCGGCACGAAGGGGATCCACCGATGCTGCGCGACTACCGGGTGCTCGACTGCACCGACGACCGCGGCCACCTCGCCGGGCTGCTGCTCGCCCAGCTCGGCGCCGACGTGATCCTGGTGGAGCCGCCGGAGGGCTCGCCGGCCCGGCGCCGCGCGCCCTTCGCCGGCGACCGTGCCCACGAGGAGAGCTCGCTCTGGCACTGGGCTTACAACCGGGGCAAGCGGTCCGCAGTGGTCGACTGGCGCAGCGCGGCCGGCAAGGCCGAGCTGCTGCGCCTGGCGGCCGACGCCGACGTGCTGCTGTGGTCGGGCCGGCCCGCCGACGCGCCGGCTGCCTACGACGAGCTCGAGGCCGTGAACCCGGGGCTCGTGGTGGTGGCCTACACCCCGTGGGGCCTCGACGGCCCGAAGGCCGGGTGGGCCGACAGCGACATCGTGATCTGCGCCTCCGCCTGTCAGCTCGCCATCACCGGCGACGCCGACCGCCCGCCGCTGCGCTGCGCCGCTCCCCAGGGCCACCACCACGGCGCCGCCGACGCCGCGGTCGCCGCGCTGATCGGCCTCCACGAGCGGCGCCGGTCGGGCCGTGGGCAGCTCGCCGACGTGTCGGCGCAGGCCTCCTACCTGCAGGCCTCCTTCTCGTACAGCCTCAACCAGGCCTGGCGGGCCCCGCTGCTCGGCCGCTCCGGCGAGGGCGTGAACGTGGGCGCCTTCAAGGTCCGCTGGGGCTACCCGGCCAAGGACGGCGAGGTCAGCATCACGCTGCTCTTCGGCGCCGCCTTCAAGGAGTTCACCCCGCGGCTGTTCCGTTGGATCTGGGAGGAGGGCTTCTGCGACGAGGAGACCCGCGATCTGCCCTTCGAGGACCTGATTGTGCAGCTCTTCGCCGGCCAGCAGCCCCCCGACATCCTCGATCGCCTCGCCGAGGTCGTCGCCGCGTTCTGCGCCGCGCACACGAAGGACGAGCTCTTCGCCGGCGCACGGGCCCGGCGGGTGCTGCTGGCCCCGGTGCACACCCCGGCCGAGGTCGTGGCCGACGAGCACCTCGGCGTCCGGGGCTACTGGGATCTCGTGGCCCAGCCCGGCGGCGACGGCTCGGCCCGCCGTCACCCGGGCCGGTTCGTCCTGGCCCCCGCCGCGCCGCTCGCCTCCCTCGGCCCCGCGCCCCGGCTGGGCGAGCACACGGCCGCCGTGCTGGCCGAGCCCGCCCGCCCGCCGGCCCCGGCGCCCGTCCCCGCCCCCCAAGCCTGGGCGGCGCCGTTCGACGGGTTGAAGGTGCTCGACCTGAGCTGGTCGATCGCCGGGCCGTACGTGGGCCGCTGCCTGGCCGAGTTCGGCGCCCAGGTCGTGCGGGTCGAGTCCCAGCACAAGGTCGACGTGACCCGCACGGTGAGCCCGATCCACCCCCTCGAGGCGGACCACGCGCTGGAGGGCGGCGGCACCTACTCCAACGCCAACCCCAACAAGCTCGGGGTGGCGCTCGATCTCTCGAACCCGGCGTCGGAGGCCGTGGTGGAGGACCTCGTCCGCTGGGCCGACGTGGTGCTCGAGAACTTCTCGCCCGGCGCCCTCGACCGGATGGGCTACGGCTATGAGCGGCTGCGCTCGCTCAACCCGGCGGTGATCCTGCTCTCGAGCTCGCTGCCGGGCCGGACGGGCCCGCTCGACCTGCCCGGCTACGGCAACCTGTCCTCCGCCCTGTTCGGCTTCCACGCCACCACCCGCTGGCCCGACCGCCTTTCGGCCGGCCCGTTCGGCGCCTACACCGACACGGTCTCGCCCCGCTTCGGCGTGTGCGCGGTGCTGGCCGCGCTCGACCGGCGGGACCGCACGGGCCTCGGCCTCCACCTCGACCTGTCCCAGGCCGAGGCGTCGCTGCACTTCCTCGCCCCCACGCTGCTCGACGCCGAGGTGAACGGCCGCGAGTTCGAGCCGATCGGGAACGCCGACCCGACCCGCTGTCCGCACGGCGTCTACCCCGCCCGAGGCGAGGACCGCTGGGTCGCCGCCGCCTGCGAGACCGACGAGCAGTGGGCGGCGCTGGCCGGCCTCCTCGGCCGGGAGGATCTCGCCGGGCTCGACGCCGAGGCCCGCGTCGCCCGGCGCAGCGAGCTCGACGCGCTGGTGGCCGCCTGGACGAGTGAGCGGGCGATGGGCCCTGCGGCGGAGGAGCTCCAGCGGGCCGGCGTGCCCGCCCACCAGGTGCAGAACAGCCCGGAGTGCCTGACAGACCCGCAGCTCGCGCACCGGGGCCACTACGTGGATCTCGAGCACCCGCTGCTCGGCCCGGTCACGCTCGAAGGGGTCCGGATCCGCCTGAGCCGCACGCCGGGCCGGGTGACGAGCCCGGGCCCGACCTACGGCCAGCACACCTTCGAGGTGCTCTCGGAGCTGCTCGGCTACGCCGACGAGCGCATCGGCGAGCTGGCCGCCGCGGAGGTGTTCGAGTAGCAGGCGACCGCCCGAACGTGACGGGGGTGGGGCCGGTCCTCGTATCGAGGCCAACCCCACCCCCGTCTGCTTGCCCTCAGCATCGGTACTGACGCCGTACGCTCCGAAACGTCGCGCCCCGAGGCGAGGTGTTACTGCAGGGCGGCCACGGCGGCGGGGATCTCGGTCGGCGCGGCGGTGGGGATCAGACCCACCACGAAGGTCTTCGAGCCGGTGAGGTGGCTGTTCTCCGCCGGCGGGAAGGCCGGGTTGGGCAGCTCGCTGCGCCCGAAGCCGAACACGGTCATCTGGCCGACGAGGTCGTCGTACGAGTCGGGCTGGCCGTCGGGCCCGTCGGCGTCGATCATCACGAGCGCCTGGCCGGCCGCCGGGTCGGCGAAGGCGGCCCAGCGCAGATCGACGCCGCCGCCGCGTCCCCATGACTCGGTGCTCGAGGTGGTCTGGCCGGTGGAGCGCATCACGAAGTCGTCGCTGTCGAGGGCGCCGCCGGGTGTGCCCTCGTAGAGGAACCAAAACGGGCCCTCGCCGGTCTGGGTGACGGTGGCGGTGGCCTTGTCGGCGGTGATCTCCCACGTCATCCGCCAGGAGCCCCGGCAGGTGGCGCTGGTGGTGATCGTCACGCGGGTGGGCGTGGCGCTCGCCGTGCTGGCCGCGTTGGTGAGCCCTGGGTGGAAGCAACCCTCCGGGTTGACCATGTTGGGGATGCCGCGGAACTCGCCCGCGCCGCCCCCGCCGGGCCGGTAGCCGATCCAGTCGCGGCCTGCGGGGTCGAGGAGCCGGGCGAAGCCGCCGCCGGCCTTCTTGAACCACCACACGCCTCGCGGCGTGGTCACCACGAAGTGGTCGGCGCCCTGATACGAGCCGCTCGTCAGGCTCACCGCGCCGGCCGGCGGCGCCGTGGTGGTGGTCGTCGTGCTCGGCGTGGTGGTGGTGATGGTCGTGCTCACCAGGCCGGCCGGCCTGCTCACGTCGGCCGGCGTTACTGCGCAGCCCGCCGCTGCGGCCGCCAGCGCCGCAGCCGCACCGAGCGCGCGCCAAGAGCTCGTCATCATCCCGACCCTCCTGCCGCCATCTCGTTCCGCCGGCGGCCCTGGCTCAGGCTAACGAGCGAGGCGCCCGCCGCCTCCCCGCCGGCCGACGAACACGGGTCAACTCCTCGACACGACGTCGTCGAGCACCACCGCCTGCTCACCGTTGGTGTCGGTGGCCCACACCCGCACCGTGCGATCGAGCGGCAGCGCGGCGGTGAACACCAGGCGCTGCTCCTCCTCCGGGTCGCCCCGCCACGTGCCCGCCGGGGTGCGCTGGTTGTCGGCCGCGGTGAGCCACAGCCAGTACTGCTTGGCCTCGAGGCCGCGCACGTGCAGCTCGATACGGGTGCCGCCGTTCTCGCTGCGCAGCGCGTACTCGCCGGCGGCGCCGGGCGCGGCGACGTCGAACGCCTCGAACCCGGGGCCACGGTCGGCGAGCCTCCACACGCCCAGCGCGGCCGCCGCCACCAGCGCGGCGGCGGCCGCGGCGGCCACCGGCCAGCGGGG
>JBJXGF010000017.1:0-22481 GCA_046153015.1 Acidimicrobiales bacterium
CTGGCCGGCGCTCGGCGCGCAACGCCTGTCCTACCGGCGTCGGGTCGGGCCCGGCCGGGCGCCGCGGGGCGCGGCCGGGGCGGCTGCTGCCCCCCGCCGCTGTCGTCGAACCGATCCACCGACCCGAACCTCGTCTCCCCGCCACTGCGCGCGTGACCTGCACTGAGAGATGTCGGCTGCGCGCGGCTCGAGGTCAAGCGCGTCCTTGCGCAGACGCGCCGACGGAGGCGGCCGCAGCCGCCTCCGTCGGGTCAGGGAGCAGGGATCAGCGGCGGGCCAGCAGGTCGCGGATCTCGGTGAGGAGCTCGGCCTCGCTCGGCGGGGCGGCCGCGTCCTCCTGGGCCTTCTTGAAGCGGTTGTACGCCTTGACCACGAGGAACATCACGAAGCCGACGACGACGAAGTTGATGATCTTGTCGATGAACGCGCCGTACTCGAACACGGCGTCGTTGATCGTGAAGGTGAGCGCGGCGAGGCTCGTGTCGCCGGCGAACATCGAGATGAACGGGCTCACGAGGCCCTCGGTGAACGCCGTGACCACGGCCGTGAACGCGAGACCCATCACGAACGCCACCGCCAATTCGATGAAGTTCGCTTTGGTCAAGAAGTCCTTGAATTCCTGGATCACTGGTTTGCTCCCTCGGTCGGCTTCGCCCGGTGCAATGCTCACTGACGCGTTCCGTGCCCAGAAGGTTTCGCGTCCGGTTGTTACAGCCTGATGACACTGTACGGCGCTGGTGATTTCCGGCGCCTCGCGCGACTGTAGGCGGCGGTCCGGGCACGTTGCGGGATGCCCTACGGCTGCTCGCGCACCACCTCGGACGGGGCCTTGTCCAGGCGTTGGCCGGCGTAGGAGGGGTGGCGCAGCCGGCCGTCCTCGGTCCACTCGCCGTACTCCACCTCGACCACCAGCTCGGGCCGGACCCAACGGGCGTCGGCGGCAAAGAGCGGCGGGGGCGCCGGGTCGAACGGGCAGCTCGCCTGGGCCCGTGCGGCGAGCTCGGCGCCGAGGCGGCGCAGCTCCGCGTCGCTGAAGCCGGCGCCCACCCGCCCCGCGAAGCGCAACGGCGAGCCGGCGGCGGGCGTCTCGTGCACGCCGACCAGCAGCGAGCCGAGCGTGCCGGCCCGCCGCCCCTGCCCGGGCGCCCAGCCCCCCACCACGAGCTCCTGGCGGCGGCGCAGCTTGATCTTCAGCCAGGTGCGGGCCCGCCGGCCGGGCACGTACGGGCTGTCGACCCGCTTGGCCACGAGGCCCTCGAGGCCCTGCTCGGCCACCGCCTCGTACAGGGCCCGGCCCTCGCCCACGTGGTGGGCCGGCGCCCGCCAGAAGCGCCCGTCGTGCACCACCTCGGCCAGCAGGCGCCGGCGGGTGAGGTACGGGAGCGTGATGGCGTCGTCGCCGTTGAACGAGAGCAGGTCGAACACCTGGTAGACGACCGGGTTCTCCGCCGCCCGACGAGCGGCCTCGCCGCGGTCGGCCACGTGCATGCGCTGCTGGAGGCGGCCGAACGAGGGCCGGCCCGACGCGTCGAGCGCCACCACCTCGCCGTCGAGGATGGCGGGGCGGCCGGGGACCGCCTCGGCCAGGCCCGACAGCTCGGGGAAGCTGGCCGTGCAGTCGGCCAGGTTCGCGCTCTGCAGGCGGACCCCACCGGCCCCGTCGAGGTGGGCCAGCACCCGCATGCCGTCCCATTTCACCTCGTAGGCCCAGCCGTCGTCGCTCGCCGGCAGCAGACCGGGCACGGCCTTCATCGGGGGGACGGGGAAGTGCAGCGGCATCAGGGCCAGGATGGCCCGGCGCTCACGAACGGGGCCGGATGTCGACGCCGAAGGCGTCGCTGAAGGTGTCGTAGTACTCGGCGTCGGATTCGATGGCGCCGAGGGCCACCCACTCCTCGTCGCTCATGCGGGCCCGGCCCTCGAGCAGCTCGCGCCCGCCCCACGAGCAGCTGTAGCGCAGCTTCGGGGCGTCGGTCGTGACCGCGTGGTGCACGAGCTCGGCCACCTCCTCGGCCGGCGTGGCGTCGGGGATGCCGGCGGCGTAGAACTGGAAAAGGCGGCGGTAGTGGGCGTCGTAGGCCCCGGTGTCGTTCGGGGCGTCCTTGTTCTTGGCGAAGATCGCCGACTTGGTGATGCCCGGCTCGAGGGCCGCCACGCGGATCCCGAACGGCGCCAGCTCCTGCGCCAGGCCCTCGGTCAGCGCCTCGGCCGCCCACTTCGACACGTAGTACGGGGACTGGGCGATCGCCGCGATCCGCCCGGTGATCGAGGTGATGTTGACGATGGCGCCGCTGCGGCGGGCCCGCATCTGGGGCAGCACGGCCTGGATGCAGCGGATGGCGCCGTACACGTTGGCGTCCATCACCTGCTGGTACTGCTCGATCGAGCACTCCTCGGTCACCCCGTTGCCGCCCACGCCGGCGTTGTTCACCAGCACGTCGATGCGGCCGGCGGCGGCGGTGACCTCCTCCACCGCCCGGCGGACCGACGCGTCGTCCACCACGTCGAGCTCCACGAGCCCGGGCTTCACGCCGGCCGCCGCCGCCATGTCGTGGAGCTTGTCGGCCTTGGCGAGGTCACGCATCGAGGCCCAGACCCGCCAGCCCTTCTCCGAGAGGCGAACCGCGCAGGCGCGGCCGATGCCGGTGCTGGCGCCGGTGACGAGACAGACGGGCGGGTCGGGAAGGGCGGCCATGGGCGCCGAGCCTACGCGGGGCCGCTCACACCCGCTCGATCACGTCGGCCTCGGCGAGCGAGGTGCGCACGTCGGCGTCGGCGCGGGCGGCCACGTCGGGGCAGAAGCGGGCGAAGGCCTCCTCCATCGCCGTCTTGAGCAGCCGGGCCACCTCGGGCCCCTCGGCCCGCGGGCATTCGAGCACGATCGAGTCGTGCACGGTCTGCACCGGGGCCACCTGCTCCCGATCGGCCAGCCGCTCCCACACGAGCGCGTAGGCGGCGAGCATGGCGTCGGCCACGCCCCCTTGGATCGGGGCGTTGCGGAAGGCGTTGCCGGCCAGCGTGATCCGCTCCGCCAGGGCCCGGTCGAGCAGGCGGGCGACCGCGGCCGGCCCCATCGCCGCCTGCAGGTGGTCCACGTAGGCGCGGCGCAGCTCCCGGTCCTCGAACACCTTGGTGAGCGCCGCGTCTCGGCGGGGCGAGCCGTCGGGCTCGGCCAGCGCCACGCCCCTCGCAGCGGCGAACGAGTCCCGCGCCGCCCGGGGCGCCGCCTTGGCGGAGCGGGCGGCGATGAGCGCCGCGCTGAGCAGCAGCCGGTCGGTGTGCACGTTGAACTGCCGCCGTCGCCCCGCCAGCGTGTAGGAGCACCAGGTGAGCGGCGCGCCCCCCTCGACCAGCACCACCGCCTCCTCGTAGCCGAGCACCCGGGCGATCGCCGCGGCGCGCTCGGCCAGCGCGGCCGGCTCGGTTTCCCCACCTGGCGGCGGCTCGGCCAGCTCGTGGGGGCTCGGCCAGCGGCGGTGGAGCTGGCGGAACTCCCGTCGGCGGCGGCTGAGCTCGCCGAACTCGGCGTGCAGCGCCAGCGTGGCCGGCCAGTCGGGCGGCGGCGGGGAGGCGGCGAACGAGGCGATGCGGCGGTCCTGCTCGGCCAGCCAGGCGGCGACCCCGGGGAACGCTTCGAGATAGGCGTCGAGCAGGCGGCGGGCCTGCTCGAGGGTGGTCGGCATCCCCCCGAGGGTCAGGCTGCGGCTGAGCGCCTGGGGCCCGAGCCCGTAGACGATGCCGAAGTTGATGGTCTTGGCCTGCGAGCGCAGCGCCGCCCAGCGCAGCGGGTCGGCGGCGGCCTCGGCCGCCATGTCCACCTCGAACATGCGCTCGGCGGTGCGCACGTGGATGTCGGCGCCGGCCGCGAACGCCGCGCGAGCCGCCTGGTCGCCCGACACCTGGGCCAGCCAGCGCAGCTCGGCCTGGGAGAGGTCGGCGCACACGAAGACCCGGTCGGCCCGACCCGGGCGCAGGTGCGGCTTCATCTCCGGGGCGAGGTTCTGGGCGTTGGGCCGCCGGCTGGCCAGGCGCCCCGTGTTCACCCCGACCACCTGCACGTACTGCGGGCGGATCCGCCCGTCGGGGTGCACGAACTCGGCCAGGTTCGCGCCGTAGGTGCTGAGGATCTTGGCGTGCTCTCGTTGCTCCACCAGGGCGGCGGCGAGGGGGCCGCCGATCTCGCGCAGGGCGGCGGCGTCGAGCGTGTCGAGCTCGTCGAGGGGGCGGGCGGCGCCGAACGCGGCGGCGGTGTAGGCGTGCACCTCGGCCGCCGCCCACCGGTTGAGCGCCGCCTTGGCCTCGCGCTCCGAGCCCGGGTTCCAGGTGGGCTCGGGCCACGGCGAGAAGAGGCTGCCCTGCCCGCCGCCGGTGAGCTCGGCGATGCGTCCGAGCGCCGCGCCCAGCGCGTGCTCCCGGGCGGCCAGGTGCGCGGCCCAGCTCGCCCAGTCGATCGGCAGCCCGGCCCGTTCCATGTGGTCGAGCAGCGGGCGGGCCGCCATCTCCAGCTCCGCCACCGCCTCGAGGCCGTCCCGGGCGAGGCGGCGGCGCAGCTCGTCGCCGATCCAGAGGGTCTCGACCGCGTCGGCGGCGGCGTAGGCCACCTGCTCGGCGCTGAGCTCGCCCCGCTCGGTGAAGGACAGCTGGATCGTGCCCTTGCCCTCGGCCGCCACCCCCAGGTACCGCTCGCAGGCCCAGGCCAGGCTGTGGTACCAGCCGAAGCCGGTCATGCCTTGGTGCAGCACCGCGTCGGCGAGCTGGCAGTCCCACCAGCGGATCCCGCCGCGCCGGCCCCGGCCGGCGGGGCCGAACACGGCGTCGTCGGTCACCCGGGCGTCGAAGGTGGCGTTCCAGGCGTCGGCGGCGACCCCGTCGAAGATCGGCGCGAGCTGCGCCGGGTCGAGGTCGCGCACGTCGACCACCCACGCCTGCTCCGCCCCGGCGCCGTCGCGCAACGCGGCGGAGAGCACGCGCAGGGGGCCGCGGCCCTCGGGCTCGAAGCAGGTCTCGGTGTCGATCGCCGCCCGCGCCGCCGCCCGCACCGCGGCGCCGAGCCCGGCCAGCTCGGCGGCCCGGGTGACGAGCCGGACCGGCACCTGCCTCGGGTCACGCGCCGGGTTCACCCTCTCGTTGTTACCACGGCGCTGAGACAGCCGGCCCCCAACCCGAGCTAGGCGCGACCGCTCATTCACATATCGCGCGTTATCAACCACATTGCGTGGTGAAGTGTCAGTGGTGAAGTATCGCCGCGCCAGGAGCCGCCGCATGTCCGCCCGCAAGACCTTGGCCCTCGCGGCCGCCCTCGGCCTCGCCGTCAGCACCGCCGCCTGCGGCCCCAGCTCGAGCTCGGCCACGCCCGGCGCCGAGAGCGGGGCGTCGAGCACCGCCGCGCCGGCGCCGACGGGGTCCACCTCCACCTCGGCCACGAGCCCGGCCGGTTCAGACGGGGGGGCGGAACGGACCGCGCCCGGCCCCTCCACGCCCCTCACTCCCCCGAGCGTCCAGCCCGCCGTGCCCGCCGTGCCCGCCGTGCTGGCCAAGGCCGCCGAGCGCACCACTGCGGCCGAAACCGCCCGGTTCACGCTCCGCGAATCGGTCACGATGCCGGGCGAGGGGGCGATCGAGCTCGTCGGCGAGGGCGAGTACGTCGACGGCGGCAACTCGCTGCGCCTCTCGCTCACCGTGTCGGGCGGCCCGATCGACGCGTCCGCGGGTGAGCGGGCCACGGTCGAGCTGATCAAGGTCGGCAACGACCTGTACCTCGGCGGCGGCCCCTTCGCCGCCATCGGGGGCGCGCGCTATGTGCGCACCGAGTCGGGCGAGCTGGGCGCGGGCGCCGCCGGGTTCGGCCAGAGCGACCCGCGGGCCTTTCTCGGGTTCCTGCGCGGCGGGCGGGCCGAGGTGGAGACCGTCGGCCCGGACACCGTCCGCGGCATCGCCACCCAGCATCTCCGCGTGACCCTCGGCGTCGAGGACCTGCGGGTGCTCCTCGCCGACCACGCCTTCTCCGCCGAGGAGGCGGGCACGCTCGCCGAGCTGCTCAACCCGCTCGCCTCCGCCCCCGGCGAGACCGGCTTCGTGCTCGAGGTGTGGGTGGACGACGAGGACCTCGTGCGCCGCATGGATCTCGACCTCACGATCGCCGAGCCCGCTTCGGGCCACGCGGTCGGCATCGAGGCCCGCGTCGAGTACTTCGACTTCGACGCGCCGATCACGGTGGCGGCGCCCCACGCCGACGAGGTGGCCGACCTGTCGAGGCTCAACCTCGGCCTCGGCGGCTGAGCATCCGGGGCTGAGCGGCCGGCTCAGCCCACGGTGCGGGCCACGTCGGCCATCGCCGCTCCAGCCCGGTCGACCGCCTCGGCGAGGTGGTCGTCGCCGAGCACGGTCGACAGGGCCATGAGCCCCCGGCCCGAGAAGAACAGCCCGTGGTTCAGGGCGGCGAGGTGGAACAGGTGGGCGAGGTGGCCGTCGGTCCGCTCCAGACGGGCCGACGGCGCCTCCGCGGCGAAGAACACCTGGACGAGCGAGCCGGCGTGGTTGACCGAGAAGGGCAGCCCGACCCGCGCCGCCGCCGCACGCAGCCCGGCCACGAGCACCTCGGCCTGGGCGTGCATCCGCTCGATCCGCTCCGCCGTGAGGTGGCGCAGCGACACGAGGCCGGCGGCGGCGGTCAGCGGGTTGCCGTTGAACGTGCCCGAGTGGAACACCCGGGGGTTGTCGGGATGGGTGACCGCCAGCAGCTCGCGCCGGCCCCCGATCGCGCCCACCGGCAGCCCGCCGCCGATGATCTTGCCGAGCGCGGTGAGATCGGGCGGGGCGTCGTGGAGCGCCTGCGCCCCGCCGACGGCGAGGCGCAGCGTGATCACCTCGTCGAGCACGAACAGCGCGCCGGCGGCGTGGGCGGCGGCGCGCACCCGCTCCAGGAAGCCGGGCGGGCTGGCGATCAGCCCGGCCGAACCCATGACCGGCTCCAGGATCACGCACGCGATCTCCGCGCCCTGCCGATCGAGCACCGCCTCGAAGCCGGCCGCGTCGCCGAAGGGCGCGAGCAGCGTGTCGTGCTCCTCGTGCCCGAAGAAGCCGAGCTCGAAATCCTCGAGGCTGCCGTGATAGCCGTAGCGGGCCATCAGCACCTTGCGCCGCCCGGTGACCGCCCGGGAGATGGCCGCCGCGAGCATGGTGGCCTCGGTCCCGCTGTTGGTGAAGCGCAGCTGCTCGATCGAGGGCGCCCGACAGGCGATCTCCTCGGCCAGCTCGAGCTGGGCTTCGTTGCGGGCCGGCCAGGCCGTGCCTCTCGCCGCCTGACGGGTGATCGCCTCGACGATGGGCGGGTACGCGTTGCCGTGGACGAGGCTCGTGAAGTTGCCGATCAGGTCGAGATAGCCGCGCCCATCGACGTCGAAGACGTGGGGCCCCTCGGCCCGTTCGAGCGTGAGCGGGTACGGCAGGTGGTGCCCGGCCGCCCGGGTGTCGCCCCCAGGGAGGCGGACGCAGGCCCGCTCGGCGAGCGCGGCCGAACGCGGGGTCAGCGCGCGGTAGGTCTGCTCGATGGGGTTCATCGCCCGACCCTAGCCGGGCGCCCGACGCGCCAGCCGCGCGATGCTGGCGGGGTGACGAGCGACGCCAGCCCCGCAGCCGAGTGGGTTTCCCAGCTCGTGCGCATCCCGAGCGTGAACCCGATGCAGACCGGCCCCAAGGCGGGCGTCGCCGGGGAGAAGGCGCTGGCCGAGTTCGTGGCCGATCGGCTCGACGCGCTCGGCGCGCAGGTCGAGTTCGAGGAGGACCCCGACAACCCGGGTCGGCCCAACGTGTACGCCGTGTTCCCCGGCGAGTCCGACCGCTGGGTCGGCCTCGACGTGCACACCGACACGGTGGGGGTCGAGCACATGACCGTCGACCCCTTCGACGGCCGCGTCGAGGACGGGCGGGTCTGGGGGCGGGGCTCGGTCGACACGAAGGCCAGCATGGGCGTGATGCTCTCGGTGCTCGAGGAGCTGGCCCGGGAGGGTCGCCGGCCTCGCCCCAACCTGCTCGTGGTCGGCACGATCAGCGAGGAGGGCGGCGGCCTGATCGGGGCCACCGTGTTCGGCGAATGGCTGCGCCGGCGGGGCCTGGTGCTCGACGAGCTGATCGTGGCCGAGCCGACCGAGTGCGCCCCCATCTACGGCCACAAGGGCGGGGTGGGGATGGACATCACCGTGCTCGGGCGGGCCGCCCACACGTCCAAGCCGGAGCTCGGCGCCAACGCCATCGAAGCGGCGGCGGCGGTGATCCTCGCCCTCAAGGCCGAGCACGAGCGCCTGGCCGGGCAGTCGCCGCGGACCGAGGTCGGGGTGGGCACGCTCACCACCGCCCTCGTCAGCGGCGGCTCGGCCCGCAACATCGTGCCCGACCGCTGCACGCTCACGGTCGGGCGCCGGCTCGTGCCCTACGAGACGCCCGACGAGGTGTTCGCCGCGCTGCGCGACCTGGTGGAGCGCTCCTGCCCGCTGCCCGTCGAGGTCACCGCCATCTCGGAGGGCAGCCCGGCGTTCTACCAGTCGCCGGACTCGACGTTCATCCAGACGCTGGCCGGCTGGAGCGGGCGGCCCCCGGAGACCGCGCCGTACGGCACCAACGCCCTGCGGTACGACGGGGCGGCCGCCGAGATCGCCGTGCTCGGCCCGGGCTCCATCGACCAGGCGCACGCGGCCGTGGAATGGGTCGAGATCTCGGAGCTGGAGAAGCTGGCCGGGCTGTACCGCCGCTGGCTGAGCTGACCGGTGGCGGGCTCGCCGCGCCCGGACCGGCTGGTGACGGCGCGGTTCGCGCTGCTCACCGCGTCGGGCCTCGCCTACTTCGTGGGGTG
This sequence comes from Acidimicrobiales bacterium, assembly GCA_046153015.1. Classification (GTDB taxonomy): domain Bacteria; phylum Actinomycetota; class Acidimicrobiia; order Acidimicrobiales; family CAIXPF01; genus JBJXGF01. Next base: position 8,849 of record JBJXGF010000017.1, read on the forward strand.
GACCGCGCTCTACCCGGTGCTGCCGCGCTTCGTGCAGGAGGAGCTGGGCGGCGGCGGCTTCGAGGTGGGCCTCGCGGTCGGCTCGTTCGGGCTGACCTCCGCGCTGCTGCGCCCGTGGGTGGGCCGCTGGGGCGACCGCCACGGCCGCCGTCCCATGGTGGTGTACGGCCAGCTGGTGGTGGCGGCGAGCCTGCTCGGCTTCCTGGTGGTGGACGACATCGCCTCCGCCGTGGCGTTGCGTCTGCTCTTCGGGGCGGGCGAGGCGGCCGCGTTCACAGGCATGGCCACCGCCGTGCAGGACATCGCCCCGCCCGAGCGCCGAGGCGAGGCGGCCTCCTACTGGTCGATGGCCACCTACGGGGGTGTGGCCACCGGCCCGCTGCTCGGCCAGCTCGTCTACGAGCGCCTCGGCTACGACTGGGTGTGGGTCGGCGCCGCCGCGTTGTGCGTGGTGGGCGCAGCGCTGGGGTTTGCGGCGCCTCGGCCGCCGGCGGCTGCGGTGAGGGCGGCGCCTGGCGCAGCCGGGCGGCGCGGGTTCCTGCACCCCGCGGCGCGCCTTCCCGGCCTGGCCCTGCTCGCGGCGATGATCGCCTATGCGGGCTACGTCTCGTTCGTGGCGCTCTACGTGAGCGACCGCGAGGTGGTGAGCCCCGGCGTGGTGTTCACGGTGTACGCCTCGCTGATAGTCGTGTTCCGGCTCTTGGGGGCGAAGCTGCCCGATCGCCTCGGCGCGGCCAGGGTGTCGACGTTCTCGCTCACCGCGCTGGCCCTCGGCCTCACGATCATGGCCGCCTGGCCGGCGGCGCCCGGACTGTTCACCGGCCTCGTGGTCTTCGCCGCCGGCATGGCGCTCAACTTCCCGGCGCTGCTGTCGCTCGTGGTGCGCGAGGCCACCGACGACGACCGCACCCACGCCGTCGCCTCGATCTCGGTGTTCTTCGACATCGGCTTCGGCCTCGGCGGCACGATCGTCGGCGCGGTCGTGGCGCTCTCGAACGTGCGGTGGGGGTTCTTCGCCGGCGCGCTGATCGCGCTCTCGGGCGTGCTGGCGCTGCGGTCGCTCCGCCAGCCCTCCTCTGCCGCGGCGGCGCCGGCCGCCGTCACACCGGGCTGAGCGACAGCAGCTCATCGAGCAGCGCCTCCGACGGGCGAGGGCGGGGGCCGGTCCGCTCCCGCCGCAGCCGCCCGAGCAGCGCCGAAACCAGGGCGAGGTCGTTCGACACCTGCAGCTCCCGCGCCGGCGGGTACCGCTCGGCCACCCGGCGACAGGTGCGGCAGGCCCCCGAGTGGAAGGGCGCGAACGGCGGCGGGATCGGCCTCGCCAGAGCACCACACAAGGTGGGCCGCTGACGCCGGCGATCGGCGATGCCGTCGGGCCGCAGGGCATGGCGCAGGCCGAAGTTCGAGCCCGACTCGTAGGCCCGCCGGTGGGGCGCGGCCGGAATCGGCGCAGCCACCGTGAGCCGGGGCAGCCCCGCCTCCCGGCGGCCGCGGCGACGGTGCTCGTAAGCCCGCTGCCGGCAGCTCCGCCCGCAGTAGTGCGGCTTGCGGCCGCAGCGCGACCGGCGGGCGAACACCGTGGCGCACCACCGGCAGGCGAACGTGTTCCTCGCGATCTCCATGCGGTGGAAGATACCGAAAGGGTGTGACATCCAAGCGAGGGCGCCGCCGCCCCGCCCCCGCTGGTTCCACCCCCCGCCCCTCTTAGCCGACCGGGCCAGCAACGCCGTCCCCGTCCCCCACCTTCTCGGGATTCTCCGGTGTCGAAACCCCACCGCGCTAGGCCTCGCTGTGACCGCCATGTGCGGCGGGACCATGGGCGGGGGGCCGACCCGGCGCGGCGGCCGCGGCCGCAGCCCGGCGAAACGTCACCGGAGAATCCCGACGTGGTCCACGGCGATGCGCCCGACGGTCGCGCCGCTCCGGGCGTCGCCGCCATGACCAGGCCCTCGGGGCAAACGCCGCTCACCGGGGAAGCTCCGGCGGTCCCGCCGGCCCAGACGGAGGCCGCGCCCCCTCCCCCGCTGGCGCCGCCCGGCCCCGCCCCTCTTGGCCGCCCGGATCGCTCGGCCGTCCCCGCGCCCGACCTTCTCGGGATTCTCCGGTGTCGAAACCAGACCGCGCTGGGCGTCGATGCGACCGCCACTTGCGGTGGGGAACGGGGCGGGAGACCAACCCGCTCCGGCGGCCGCGGTCTGGCGAATCGTCACCGGAGAATCCTGACGGGGCAAGGGCGATGCGTGTCGGTCACGGTCGCGCCGCGGCCGGGCGGCGGCAGGAACCACGGGCGCGCGGCTGCGGCCGGCGGAAACGTCACCGGAGAATCCCGACGGTTCGGCGGACGGCCACGCCGGTTCGCAGCGGACCGGGCCGAGCCGGGCGAGGGGCCGGGGCGCAGGGGGCCCGGGAAACAGCGGGCATGGGGCGGGGGCAGGGGCAGAGGCAGGGCAGGGGCGTGGAGGCGGGCGTGGCCGCGGCTGGGGGATGATCCCCGCATGGCGTTTCGGACCATCGTCGAGCCGTTTCGGATCCATACCGTGCAGGCGATCCGCTTCCCCGAGCCGGAGGAGCGGGGGGCGGCGCTCGCCCGCGCCGGCTACAACCTGTTCGGCCTGCGGGCCGAGGAGGTGGCGATCGACCTGCTGACCGACTCGGGGACCGGCGCCATGTCGTCCCGCCAGTGGGCCGGCATGCTCGACGGCGACGAGTCGTACGCGGGCAGCCGGTCCTTCGAGCGCTTCCGCGACGCGGTGACCGAGCTCACGGGCCTGGCCGAGGTGATCCCCACCCACCAGGGCCGGGCCGCCGAGCGGATCCTGTTCGAGGTGATGGTCAAGCCCGGCGACGTGGTGCCGAACAACACCCACTTCGACACGACCCGAGCCAACGTCGAGCACCAGGGCGGAGAGGCCCGAGACCTCGTCCGGCCCGAAGGACGGGACCCCGCGACGCGCCTGCCGTTCAAGGGCGACATGGACGTCGCCGCGCTCGAGGCCACGATCGCCGAGGTGGGCGTGGAGCGGATCCCGCTGGTGATGATGACGGTCACGAACAACTCCGGCGGCGGGCAGCCCGTGTCGCTGGCCAACCTGCGGGCGGTGCGCGAGGTCTGCCGCCGCCACGGGATCCCGTTCTTCCTCGACGCCTGCCGCTTCGCCGAGAACGCGTGGTTCATCCGCCAGCGCGAGCAGGGCTACGAAGGCCGGTCCCCCCGGGACATCGCGCGGGAGATGTTCTCGCTCGTGGACGGGGCGACGATGTCGGCGAAGAAGGACGGGTTGGCGAACATCGGCGGCTTCCTGGCCATGAACGACCCGACCGCCGCCGCCCACTGCCGGAACCTGCTGATCCTCACCGAGGGCTTCCCCACCTACGGCGGGCTCGCCGGCTACGACCTCGAGGCGATCGCCCAGGGCCTGGTGGAGGTGCTCGACGAGGAGTACCTGCGCTACCGAATCCGCTCGGTGGAGTACCTCGCCGAGAAGGTCGAGGCGGCCGGCGCGGCGATCGTGCAGCCCCCGGGCGGCCACGCCGTGTACCTCGACGCCAAGGCGATGTGCCCGCACATCCCGCCGCACGAGTACCCGGCCCAGAGCCTCGCCGTGGAGCTCTACCGGACGGGCGCGGTGCGCGGCGTCGAGATCGGCACGGTGATGTTCGGCCGGCCGGACCCCGCCGGCGGGCCCGACTCGCCCGCCGCGATGGAGCTGGTGCGCCTGGCGATCCCCCGCCGGGCGTACACGCAGAGCCACATCGACTACGTGGCCGAGGTGGTGATCGACGTGACCGAGCGCCGCCGGGAGCTGACCGGCTACCGGATCGTCGAGCAGGCGCCGTGGCTGCGGCACTTCACGGCCCGCTTCGAGCCCCTGAGCCCCGCCGCGCCCGCGCAGTAGGGTGCCGCGCATGGCACAAGCGCAGTGGCTCACCCTCGACACCGCCGACGGTCCGATGCAGGCGTACGAGGTCGTCCCCGACGGGGCGCCCAAGGGCGCGGTGATCGTGATCCAGGAGGCGTTCGGGGTGAACGAGCACATCCAAGACGTGGCGCGGCGCACCGCCGACGCCGGCTACCACGCGATCGCCCCGGCCATCTTCCACCGCGCCGGCGGCGGCGTGGCCGAGTACGGCGACTTCAAAGGCATCATGGCGCTGATCCAGGGCCTGAGCGACGACGGGCTGCTCATGGACGTCGACGCCGCGCTGGCCCACCTCCAGACGAAGGGGTTCGCGCCCGGCCAGGTCGGCATCGTCGGCTTCTGCATGGGTGGGCGCATCACGTTCCTCGTCGCCGCCCGTCGAGCGATCGGCGCCGGGGTCGGCTACTACGGCGGCGGCATCGTGAGCGAGGGCCGGCTGCCGTTCCCTGCGCTCATCGGCGACGTGGCCACCATGAAGACCCCCTGGCTGGGCATCTTCGGCGACAAGGACGCGTCGATCCCGGTGGAAGACGTCGAACGGCTCCGGGCCGAGCTCGACGCGAAGGCGCCGGTCGACCACGGCGTGATCCGCTACCCCGACGCCGACCACGGCTTCAACTGCAACGACCGAGCCAGCTACCACGAGGCGTCGGCGGCCGACGCGTGGCCCAAGACGCTGGAGTTCTTCGCCAAGCACCTGCGCTGAGCGGCCCCCGGGCGCCGACGCCGCGGCCGCGCGTCAGCGGCGGCCGCTGCGCAGGGGATGCTCGGGCGGCACCTCGACCAGGTGCAGCACCAAGCCGTCGGGGTCGAGCACCCACGACTCGACGAGCCCCCACGGCATGCGCGCCGCCGGTTTGACGACCTCCACCCCGAGGGCGCGCAGCCGCGCCTCCTCGGCGTTCACGTCGCGCACCTGCAGCCACAACGCCACCGGCGCCGCGCCGCCCGCCGGCTCACCCTGGGACAGCTCCAGGAAGGCCCCGCCGAGGAAGTAGACGACCCCGCTGCCCCACTCGCGGTAGATGTGGAGCCCGAGGACGGCCTCGTAGAAGCGTCGCGACCGCTCGAACTCGGCGGGGTAGACGATGACGCGGGCGGAGAGGACGTCCATGGAGGCCAGTCTTACCCCCCGTATCCTGGGGGCGGATGGACCTGACCCTGCTCGTGCTCGCCGCCGGCCTCGGCTCTCGGTTCGGGGGGGCGAAGCAGCTGGCCGAGGTGGGGCCGAACGGCGAGGCCCTGCTCGACTACACCCTGGACGACGCCCGGGCCGCCGGGTTCGCCCGGGTCGTGCTGATCGTGCGGTCCGACCTCGAGGGCCTCGTGGCCGAGCATCTCGCCCGCCGCCAGCCCGCCGAGCTGGACTACGAGCTCGTCGCCCAGGACGCCGACGAGCTGGCCCCGCCGCGGGCACGGCCCTGGGGAACCGCCCACGCCGTGCTCGCCGCCCGCCGCGCCCTGCACACGCCGTTCGCGGTGGTCAACGCCGACGACTACTACGGGCCCAGCGCCTTCGCCCAGCTCGCCGACGCGTTCGCCGCCGACGAACGAGCCGGCTCCGAGCGCAGCTGGCTCGTGGCCTACCGCCTCGCCCGCACGCTCTCCCCGGCGGGGCCGGTCTCGCGGGGGGTGTGCGAGGTGGGCGAGGACGGGTCGCTGCGTCGCATCACCGAACAGCTCGCCCTGCGCCGCGGCGACGACGGGGCCATCCGCAACGAGTCGGGCGAGGTGTTCGCCCCCGACTCGCTGGTCTCGATGAACCTGTGGGGGCTGCGGCCCGCGCTGCTCGAGCCGCTCGAAGCGGCCTTCGAGGTCTTCGCCGCCCGCCACCGAGAGGACCCGAAGGCCGAGCATCAGCTCCCCACCGCGCTCGACGAGCTGGCCCGCGCCGGCCTGACCACCGTCCGGGTCGTGCCCACCGAGGAGCGCTGGATCGGCATCACCTACGCCGAGGACCTGGCCGAGGCCAGCGCCCGCCTCGCCGACCTCCGGCGCTCCCCCTCGGATCGGGCGGCCTCCTAAGCTCGTCCGATGAACGCCCCGGCCCGGCTCGCGCTCTTCGTCGCCGCCGTGGCCGGTCTGGGCGCCGCTGCGTTCGGCGCGGCCCGGGCCCTCGACGGGCCGAGCGGCGAGGCGGACCGGTCGGCGACCACCGCCGCGGGGACCGGCCCGGGCTGCGCGGCGTACCGGGACGCCCCGCCGGCGGCGGCGCTGACGTTCCGGCAGGGTCCGGTGCGCCTCGAGCCGTTGACCGGGCCGGTCCCGGCCGGGGCGGCCGCCCCGTACCGCTTCCGCCTCGAGGGCCTGCCCAGTTCCCTCGAGACGACGCCGGGCGAGCCGCCGCTGCATCTGATCGTGATCCGCCGGGACCTCGCCCACTTCCAGCACCTGCACCCCGAACCGGCGGCCGACGGCGCGTGGGCCACGCCGCTCACGCTGCCCGAGCCCGGGGTCTACCGGGTGATCACCGACTTCGCGGTGTGCGGGCGGCGGGCCGCCCTCGGGGTCGACCTGGCGGCGCCCGGCCCGTTCAGCCCCGCTCCGCCCCCGCCGAGCCCGATCCGGGCGCCGGCCGGGTACGAGGCGGCGCTCACCGTCGACGGGTCCGCCCTGCGGTTCCGCCTCGCCTACGAGGGCCAGCCGGTGACCGACCTCGAGCCCTACCTCGGCCACCAGGCCCATCTCGTCGCCCTGCGCGAGGCCGACCTGGCGTATGTGCACGCCCACCCGAAGGAGCAGGACGGGAACGAGGCGAGCGGCCCCGGCGTTGAGCTGGACGTGGCCTTCCCCACCGCCGATCCGTACCGCCTCTTCCTCGAGGTGTCCCATCGCGGGCGGGTCCCGGTGTTCGAGGTCCGCCTCGAGGCCCAGCCGGCGGGCGCCGCTCCGCCGAGTCCCGGCCACGGCGGCGACTCAGGCGACTCAGGCGACGACCATGGCTGAGACCGGCGACACCGGCGAGACCCAGGTCGAGCTGGCCATCGGCGGCATGACGTGCGCCGCCTGCGCCGCTCGGATCGAGAAGAAGCTCAACCGCCTGGAGGGCGTGGAGGCCACGGTGAACTACGCGCTGGAGCGGGCCCGGGTGGCCTACGACCCGGCGCGGCGCAGCCCGCAGGAGCTCGTGGAGGCGGTGGAGGCGGTCGGCTACACGGCCGAGCTGCCCCGGCCGGCCGCCCGAGCCCTGTCCCCGACCGGCGGAGCCAGCGCCACGACTGGCCGCGGCGCCGGCGAACCCGCCGCGCTCCGGCAGCGCCTGGCCGTGTCGGCTTCGCTGACGCTGCCCGTCGTGCTGATGGCCATGATCCCGGCGCTGCAGTTCCGCGGCTGGCAGTGGGCCTCGCTCACGCTGGCCTCACCGGTGGCGGTGTGGGGCGCCTGGCCGTTCCACCGCTCGGCGTGGCGCAACCTGCGCCACGCGTCGGCAACCATGGACACCCTGATCTCGGTGGGCGTGCTGGCCGCCTACGGCTTCTCGCTCGCCTCGCTGTTCCTCGGCGACGCCGGCGAGCTGGGCATGACCATGCCGTTCCGGTTGACCGCGGAACGCGGGGCCGCAGGGGAGCACATCTACCTCGAGGTGGCCTCGGCGGTCACCCTGTTCCTGCTCGCCGGGCGCAGCCTCGAGCAGCGGGCGAAGCGGCGCGCCGGCGCGGCGCTGGCCGCGCTCCTCGAGCTCGGCGCGAAGGACGTGTCGGTGCTCGACGACGACGCCGCCGAGCGGCGGATCCCGGTCGACGAGCTGGCCGTCGGCATGCGCTTCGTGGTGCGCCCGGGCGAGAAGCTGGCCGCCGACGGCGTGGTCGAGGAAGGCCAGTCCGCGCTGGACGAGAGCCTGCTCACCGGCGAGAGCGCCCCGGTCGAGGTGGGGCCCGGCTCGGCGGTGACCGGCGCCACCGTCAACGCCGGGGGCCGGCTCGTGGTGCGCGCCGTGCGGGTGGGCGCCGACACCGCGCTCGCCCAGATCGGCCGGCTGGTGGCCGACGCGCAGTCCGGCAAGGCCCCGGTGCAGCGCCTGGCCGATCGGGTGGCCGCCGTGTTCGTGCCGGTCGTGATCGCCCTCTCGGCGGTGACCCTCGGCTGGCGGCTCGGTCAGGGCGAGCCGACCGCGTTCGCGTTCAGCTCCGCGGTGGCGGTGCTGATCATCGCCTGCCCCTGCGCCCTCGGCCTCGCCACCCCCACTGCGCTGCTGGTGGGCGCCGGTCGCGGCGCGCAGCTCGGCCTGCTGATCAAGGGCCCCGAGGTGCTCGAATCGACCCGCCGGGTCGACACGATCGTGCTCGACAAGACCGGCACCCTCACCGAAGGCAAGATGCGCCTCGTGGAGGTGACGCCGGCGCCCGGCGTGACCGAGGAGGAGGCGCTGGCGGTGGGCGGGGCGCTGGAGGCGGCGAGCGAGCACCCGATCGCCCGGGCCGTGGCCGACGCCGCCCGCGCCCGGTTCGGCCCGCTGGCCCCGGTCGAGGCCTTCGCCAGCCGGCAAGGCCTCGGGGTGGAAGGGGTGGTCGAGGGGCGGGCGGCCGTGGCCGGGCGGCCGGCGCTGCTCGCCGACCGGGGCATCACGCTGCCGCCCGAGCTGGCGGCCGCCGCGGAGCGGGCCGAGGCCCGTGGCCAGACCGCGGTGGCGCTGGCCTGGGACGGCGCGGCGCGGGCGGTGCTCGTGGTGTCGGACACGCTGAAGCCCACCAGCGCCGAGGCCGTGGCCGAGCTGGTGGGCCTCGGGTTGTCGCCGGTGCTGCTCACCGGGGACAACGAGCGGGCGGCGCGGCTCGTGGCCGACCAGGTCGGCATCCGCGAGGTGATCGCCGGGGTGCTGCCGGCCGGCAAGGTCGAGGCGGTGCGCCGGCTCCAGGGCGAGGGCCGGGTGGTGGCGATGGCCGGCGACGGTGTGAACGACGCGGCCGCCCTGGCTCAGGCCGACCTGGGCCTGGCCATGGGCGCCGGGGCCGACGTGGCGATCGAGGCGTCGGACCTCACGATCGTGGGCGGCGACCTGCGGGGCGCGGCCGACGCCATCCGGCTGTCGCGGCGGACGCTGGCCACGATCAAGGGGAACCTGTTCTGGGCCTTCGCGTACAACGTGGCCGCGCTTCCCCTGGCCGCGGCGGGGCTGCTCAACCCGATGATCGCCGGGGCGGCCATGGCGGCGTCGAGCTGGTTCGTGGTGACCAACAGCCTGCGTTTGCGGCGGTTCCGCCCCCGACGAGCGGGCCATGGCTCGCCGAACGCGGCCGACCCGGGCCGGCCCGAGCCCCGTCAGCGGCTGCTGAACGTGTAGAGCGCCGGGCGCGGGCCCTCGCTCAGGGTGGCGTAACCCCCGCCGGGCAGGAACGCCAGCGCCTCCCCCTGGCTCTCGGACGCGGCGGGCGCCTCGCAGGGCGCACCGGTGAGCAGCGTGTCCACGAGCGAGGCGCCGCGGGGCCGGGCCCACAGCCAGATCGACCCGTAGGTGCGGACCGCGAACCGGGACCCGTCGGCCGAGACGGCGGCGGCCGTGGGGAGCTGCACGAGGCCCGACAGCAGGGACTGGCCCTTGCGGCCGAAACGGGCCTCGAAGCCGGCGAGGTCGATCTCGCCGGCCCGCTCCAGGGTCAGCGCCGCGGCGCCCGGAGCGGCGGTGACCAGCGACGGGAGGCGGTACACGGCCGAGGTGGGGGCGGCGAGGTCCTTCACGATCACCGCGGCCTCGCCGGTGACGGGGTCCATGAGCAGGCTCTCCGCGTCGTGGGCGCCGTCGGGGTAGCGCAGCGTGAAGCTCTGGGCCGGGCCGGCGGCGGCGTCGCCGAGCACCGGCTCGGGCACCCGAACGACCTTGACCGTGTCGCGCCGGGCGCGGTTGTCGCCGATGTCGGCCAGGTACAGCCAGCGCGGGCCGGGCGTGGGGCCGGGCCCGAGGGCGAGGTCCTCCCAGTCGGTGAGCCCGACGCCGGGGATCGGGATGACCGCCAGCTGGGCGCCGGTGGGCGACAGCGCGAACAGCCGGGCGTCGTCGCCGTCGTTGTGGGTCCAGAGCACGCCCGGGTCGGCGCCGCCGGCGGCGAGGCCGGAGGCCTCCATGAGGTCGGGCGCGTCGACCTGGCCGGCGGCGCGGCCCTCGTTGTACTCGGCGCACACTTCGCCGGGCCGGGGCGCGGCGGCGGCCACCGTGGGCGCGGGCGGCGCGCCGGCGGCGGCCGGAGCGGGCGCCGACCCTGCGCCCGAGGAGCACGACGAGCAGGCCGCCAACGCCGCGGCCAATACCGTCGTCGCCGCGCTGTGCGCCCGCCCTGCCACGAGCGAGGAGTCTACGGCGGCCGCCGGCGACCGAGCCGGGCGACGCTAGGATCCCGCCGGACCTGCTCGGGGGGAGGCGCCATGAAGTTCGGCCTGCGCTACGCAAGCCTTGGTCGGTTCGGGAAAGGCGCCGCGGCGGTCGAGCTGGCCCAGGCCGCGGAGGCCGCCGGGTTCGACTCGATCTGGACCGTGGAGCACGTGGTCGTGCCCCGCGCCTACGAGTCCCGCTACCCGTACTCGGCGAGCGGCCGGATGGGAACCGGCCTCGAGAACTTCCCGATCCCCGACCCGCTGATCTGGATGGCGTACGTGGCCTCGGCCACCACCACGATCAAGCTCGGCACCGCCATCCTGATCGTGCCCCAGCGCAACCCGGTGGTCACGGCCAAGGCGCTGGCCACGCTGGACGACATGGCCGGCGGCGAACGGGTGCTGCTCGGCATCGGGGTGGGCTGGTTGGCCGAGGAGTTCGCCGCGCTCGGCGTGCCCTTCGCCGACCGGGGCGCCCGCACCGACGACTACGTGGCGGCCATGCGGGCCCTCTGGCGCGACGAATGCGCCTCCTACCACGGCGAGTTCGTCTCCTTCGACGACGTGTACTGCCTGCCGCTGCCGCCCACGGGCGCCATCCCCATCCACGTCGGCGGCGACACCAAGGCCGCCGCCCGGCGCGCCGGACGGCTGGGGGACGGGTACTTCCCCGCCCGCGGGAACCCGGTGGAGCTCTATCAGGAGATGCGCCGAGCCGCCGAAGCGGCGGGCCGCGACCCCGACGCCATCGAGATCAGCGCCGCCGCGCCGGCCGACCCGGCCGACATCGCCGGCCTCGCCGCCGCCGGCGTGCACCGCGTGATGGTGCCCGTGACCGGCGCCGCCGGCCTGCCGCCGCTCGTGAAGACGCCCGACGAGGTCCTCCGCTACGGCAAAGAGGTGATCGCCCGCTACCGCTGACGGCGCCTGCCCGCAGCGGCGGCGCGACGGCCCGGCGCCGTGGGCGGCCGGCGTGGAAAGCTCCGCCGATGACCAAGACGCGTCCCGAGCTGGTCGGCGAGTTCGGCATGGCGGCCAGCACCCACTGGTTGGCCACCGCCTCGGCGATGAGCGTGCTCGAACGGGGCGGCAACGCCTTCGACGCCGCGGTCGCCGCCGGGTTCGTGCTGCACGTGGCCGAGCCGCACATGAACGGCGCCGGCGGCGACGCGCCGATGCTGCTGCGCCGGGCCGGCCGCGACGAGGTCGAGGTGCTGTGCGGGCAGGGGCCCGCCCCGGCCGGCGCCACGCTCGCCCATTACCGGGCCGAGGGCCTCGACCTCGTGCCCGCCACCGGCCTGCTGGCCGCGGTGGTGCCCGGCGCCACGCCGGCCTGGCTGACCCTGCTGCGCGACCACGGCACGTGGCCGCTGGCCGACGTGCTGGACTACGCGATCGGGTACGCCGAGCGGGGCGTTCCGGTGAGCGCCGAGCTGAGCGCCACCATCGCCTCCGTGCGCTCGCTGTTCAGCGACGAGTGGACCTCCTCGGCCGAGGTGTGGCTGCCCGACGGCGCGCCGCCGGCGGCGGGCGGGTTCCACCGCCAGCCTCAGCTCGCGGCGTTCTACCGGCGGCTGGTGGGCGAGGCCGAGGCGGCGGGCGGCGGCCGGGAGGCGCAGCTCGACGCGGCGCTGGCCGCGTGGCGCAGCGGCTTCGTGGCCGAGGCCGTCGACCGGTTCGCGCCGCGCACCGCCGTGCTCGACACCTCCGGCGAGCGCCGCCGCGGGGTGCTGTGCGGCGCCGACCTGGCCGGCTGGGCGCCCGCCTACGAGGCGCCGGTGAGCTTCGACTACGGCCGGTGGCGGGTGGCGAAGTGCGGGCCGTGGTCCCAGGGCCCGGTGCTGCTCCAGCAGCTGGCCTTGCTCGCCGGGTGCGACGTGGCCGGCCTCGACCCGCTCGGCGCCGAGTTCGTCCACCTCGTGACCGAGTGCGCCAAGCTGGCCTTCGCCGACCGGGAGGCGTTCTACGGCGACCCGGCGTTCACGCCCGTCCCGCTCGACACGCTGCTCTCACCGGCCTACAACGACGCCCGCCGGGCGCTGGTGGGCGCCGACGCGTCGACCGAGCTGCGCCCGGGCGAGGCGCCCGGCTACGGCGGCAAGGTCGACTACGCCGCCGCGGTGGCCCGGGGGGCGGGGCGCCGGCGCAGCCGCGGGGCGGGCGAACCCACCGCGGGCAACGGCGCCGGCGAGCCCACCGCCGCCGGCCCCCTCGCCGGCTCGGCCGCGCCGCGAGTGGGCGACACGTGCCATCTCGACGTGATCGACCGGTGGGGCAACATGGTCTCGGCCACACCCTCGGGCGGCTGGCTGCAGAGCTCGCCCGCGGTGCCCGGGCTCGGCTTCGCGCTGGGCACCCGCGGTCAGATGTTCTGGCTCGAGGAGGGCCACCCGCTCTCGCTCGGGCCCGGCCGCCGGCCCCGCACCACGCTCACGCCGAGCCTCGCGCTCTATGACGGCGCGCCGCGGCTGTGCTTCGGAACGCCGGGCGGCGACCAGCAGGACCAGTGGCAGCTCGTGATGTTCCTGCGCCATGTCCACCACGGGATGGACCTGCAGGAGGCGATCGACGCACCGGCGTTCCACTCCGACCACCCGATCAGCTCGTTCTGGCCGCGGGGCGCGTTCCCGGCGCGGCTCGTGGTCGAGTCGCGCTTCGGGTCCGAGGTCGTCGACTCGCTGGCCGCCCGGGGCCACGACGTGCGGACCGGTCCGGCGTGGTCCGAGGGCCGGTTGTCCGGCGCGTCCCGGGAGGAGCGCGACGGGGGCCAGGTGGTGCTGCGCGCCGCCGCCAACCCGCGCGGCGCGCAGGGCTACGCCGCCGGCCGCTGACCGGACCGGGCCGGGGTCAGCCGCCGGCGAGCGAGGCGAGCAGGTCGAGCTGCGCGGCGGTGGGCGGGGGGCCGAGCTGGGAGCGGAAGTCCCATGCGCCCATCTGCCACGCGGCGAAGGACTCGGCCCAGTCGCCGGCCCCGCTGTCGAAGTCGGTGGTCGCCTTGCTCGGCCACCACGGGGTCGCCGCGGAGATGCCCCGAGCCGTGCGCCAGAGGCGCCGGTCGTGCTCGTCGTTGAACGTGAGGTCGACGGCGTGGCCGATCTCGTGGGCGACGGTCACCGCCACGTCGTCCACCGAGTGCCGCTCCCGCACGTAGATCAGGATCCGGCGCTCCTCGGGCAGCGTGCCGCCGAGGAACCCGGCGTTGCCGGGCTGGAACTCGATGGTCCAGCCGAGCAGCAGGTCCTGCCACGGGTACGCGATCCGGGCCAGGGCGCCGGCGCCGATCTGCGCGTAGCGGGGCCCGGCGGCATGGACCGGGTTCAGGAGTTCGACCACGGGGGCCACAGCGGTGTCCTCGTCCTGTGTTGGTTTGGCGGGGGCGGGCTCGGCGAGTGCGGCTTCGAGCGGGG
>JBJXGF010000035.1:0-13511 GCA_046153015.1 Acidimicrobiales bacterium
CTCGCGCCGAATCGATATCGATTCGGCGCGACGGCGGCGACGAGGAGGACGCCGTGGCGAGGTGGACGGCCGAGCTCGAGGGGGCCGAGCGGGCCTTCGGGCCCGACGACTCCCGCACGCTCTCGGCCCGCAACGAGCTGGCCGCGGCCTACGCCGACGCGGGCGACCACGAGCGCGCCATCGAAACGCAGCGGCGGGTGCTGGCCGACTGCGAGCGAAGCCTCGGCCCTGGCCATCTCGACACCCTCACCGCCCGCAACAACCTCGCCTCGAGCCTCGCCGACGCCGGCCGGTACCGCGAAGCCATCGGCCTCCAGGGGCAAGTCCTCGACGACTACGAGCGCGCGCTCGGCGCCGATCACCCCTTCACCCTCACGGCCCGCAGCAACCTGGCGTCCGCCTGCGCCGGCGCAGGGGATCTGGACCGTGCTCGCACGCTGCAGCGGCGCGTCGCCCAGGATTACCTCCGCACGCTGGGCGCCAACGACCCGCTCACGCTCACCGCCCAGCACAACCTCGCCAACACCTACGCCGAGCTCGGCGAGCACGAGGCCGCCCGGGAGGTTCGCGCCGAGGTGCTGGCCCGCCGCACCCGGGTGCTGGGCCGCGACCACCCGCACACGATCGGCGCCCGCCACAACCTCGCCAATTCCCTGTCCGACCTGGGCGAGCACCGCCAGGCCGTCGAGCTGCGACGCGCCGTGTTAGCGGAGCGTGAACGAGTGCTGGGCCCTGCCCATCCCCAGACGATCGGCGCCCGCAACAGCCTCGCCAGCACCCTCTCCGACGTGGGTGAGCACGGCGAAGCGCTCACCCTGCGTCGCATGGTGCTCGCCGATAGAGAACGCCTGCTCGGCGCCGACCACCCCCATACGGTGGTGGCCCGCAACAACCTGGCCAACCTTCTCGCGCTGCTCGAGTGTCACGACGAGGCGCTGGTCGTGCGCGAGCGGGCGCTTGCCGACTGCGAGCGGCTGCTGGGCGCGGACCACGTGAACACGATCACGGCGCGGGCCAACCTCGCTCAGAGCTGCGACGCGGTCGGCGACTCCGCCCGCGCCGCCGCGTTGCGCGCCCAGGTGAAGGCCGATCGTGAGCGCCTCTACCGCAACGTGCAGGAGGCTGCGTCGCGTGGCGCCACCACCGCCGCCAAGCTCCGCCGACGCCTCGGCAGCGGCCGTCAACCAAGCGCCTGACGCGGCGCGCCGAGCGGTACGGGTCAGACCGGGCCGAATGCGTCGGCGGGGAACGGGCCCACCGCGGCCAGCACCGGCTCCAACGCCAAGACCCTTTCGGCCACGCGCGCCGCGTCGGTCAGCGTCACGGCCCGCAGCCCGGCGAGGTATTCGTCGACGGCGATGACCCGCCCGCGCAGCGCCTCCCCGCCGGCGAGCCGGCTCATGCGGCTGGCGGTGTCCTCGAGCCCCAGGAGCAGCGAGCCCTCCAGGAACCCGACCGCGGTCCGCAGCTCCTCTGCAGTGAGGCCCTCGCCCCGAATCGCCTCGACCACCTCGGTGATCAACGTCAGCACCTGCTGCACCCGCTCGGGCGCGGTGCCGACGTAGACAGACAGCGCGCCGCTGTCGGAGTACGACGTCGGGGCCGAGTACACCGAATACGCCAGCCCCCGCCGTTCTCGGATCTCCTGGAACAGCCGGCTCGACAACCCGCCGCCCAACGCCTGGTTGAGCACCTGGAGCGCGTAGCGGTCCTCGTCGTGGTGGTCGAAGGCTCGCCAGCCGAGAGCGAGGTGGGCCTGTTCGGTCGGGCGCCGCTCGACCACACGACGCAGCGGCGGCGCGGCGGGCGGGCTGCGACGGGGCCGGTCCCCTCCCTCCGAGGCGCCGAAACGCGCCGCGGCCCGCTCGAGCACCCAGTCGTGGTCCACCGCGCCCGCCGCGGCGACGACCAGGTTGGCCGGGTGGTAGTGCTCCCGGAAGAACCCGGCGATGTCGGCGCCGCTCATCGCCTCGATCGTCTCCGCCGAGCCAAGCACCTCCCAGCCGAGCGGATGGTCGGGGAACAGCGCCTCGAAGAGACGGGTGTGCACGAGATCGTCGGGCGTGTCCTCGTTCATCGACAGCTCCTCGAGGATCACCTGCCGCTCGGCCTCGACCTCGGCGGGGCGAAAGGCGGGAGCGGCGACGACCTCGGTGAGCAGGTCGAGCGCCTGCTCGGCGGCGCCGGCGGGGACACGCATGTAGAACGCCGTGTATTCCTTGGCGGTGTAGGCGTTCATCTCACCGCCGACCGCGTCGACGGCGACGGCGATGGAGCGGGCGTCGAGCCGTTCCGTGCCCTTGAACAACAGGTGCTCGAGGAAATGGGAGGCGCCCGCCGCCCCCGCCGGCTCGTCGCGGCTGCCGACGCGCACCCACACCCCAAGGCTGGCCGAGCGGGCGCCCGGCACGTGCTCGGTAATGACGGTGACGCCGCTCGCCAGCTCGCTGCGATGGACGAAGGCGCCGTCGCCCACCGACGCCCCCTCGACCACCGCCGCCGCGCCGTTCAGCGACGGGGGCCGCTGCGGCGGCGTCGGCCCCTGTCCCCGCTGCGGCCGCGGTCGCCGCGGTCGCCCCGGTCACGGTCCCGATCGAAGTCGTCACGCCCGGCGGGGGCGGTGGCCGCGGCCGGCCCGAGATCGCCGAACTCTTCCCGCAGCTCGGACTCGAAGCTGTCCTCGAACGACACGTACTCACGGTCGGCCGACGAGCCGTTCGGCCCGTTCGGGCTGGTGGGGGGCCGGTCGCCGGCGTCCTCCCGCACGCTCAGCTCGCCCGTGGGCCGCAGCGAGATCTTGCCTGACGGGTCGACGTCTTCGACCACCACCTCCAGCTCGTCGCCGAGATCGACCACGTCCTCGACGCGCTCGACCCGCCGACCGCTGCCCAGCTTGGAGATGTGCACGAGGCCGTCACGTCCGGGAAGGATATTCACGAACGCGCCGAACTTGGTGATGTTCACGACCCGACCGGTGTAGGTCTGGCCGACCTCCGCCGACGGCGGGTTCAGGATCAAGCGGATCTGGCGCTCGGCCTCCACGACCCGCTCGGACGCGGGCGAGGAGATCTGGACCACGCCCACCTTGCCGTTGTCGTCGACGGCGATGTCGGTCCCGGTCTCCGCCTGGATGGCGTTGATCACCTTGCCCTTCGGGCCGATGATCTCGCCGATCTTGTCGATCGGGATCTCGAAGCTCACGATCTTCGGGGCGGTGGGCCGGACCTCGTCGCGTGCAGCGGGGATCGCCGCCCGCATGACCTCGAGGATGGCCAGGCGGGCCTCTTTGGCCTGCTCGAGCGCGGCGGCAAGGACCTCGGCGGGAATCCCGTCGATCTTCGTGTCGAGCTGCAGGGCGGTGACGAACTCCGCGGTGCCTGCCACCTTGAAGTCCATGTCGCCGAACGCGTCCTCAGCGCCGAGGATGTCGGTGAGCGTGGTGTACTTGCCTTCGGCGAACACGAGGCCCATCGCGATGCCTGCGACCGGGGCCTTGATCGGCACGCCGGCGTCCATCAGCGACAGCGTCGAGGCGCAGACCGAGCCCATCGAGGTGGACCCGTTGGAGGCGAGCACCTCGGACACCAGCCGAATGGTGTACGGGAACTCGTCGACCGGCGGAACGACGGGAATCAACGCCCGCTCCGCCAGCAGGCCGTGGCCGATCTCGCGGCGGCGCGGCCCCCGCATGAACCCGGTCTCGCCGGTGGAGAACGGCGGGAAGTTGTAGTGGTGCATGTACCGCTTGCGCTCGACCGGCTCGATCGAGTCGATCTGCTGATCCATGCGGCTCATCGCCAGCGTGGCGATGTTGAGCACTTGGGTCTCGCCGCGCTGGAACAACCCCGAGCCGTGCGCGGTGGGGATGAGGCCGGCTTCGGCCGAGAGGGGCCGGATGTCGCGCACGCCGCGGCCGTCGATGCGGATCCCCTCCTCGACGATCCGGCGACGCACGAGCTTCTTCGTCAGGGCCCGGATCGCGGCCCGCAGCGCCTTGTCGACCTCGACGCCGTCGCCGCTGTCCGCCCCGGCGAAGCGCGGCCCGAGCTCGACGAGGAGGGCGTTGCGCGCATCTGCCTCGGCGGCGAGGCGCTCGGCCTTGTCGGCGATCTGCTGGGTGGCGCCGAGGCGAGCTGCGCCGGCCTCCTCGACCGCGGCGTAGACCTCGGCCGGGTAGTCGACCTGCTCGGGGTAGGCGAGCGGCTCGACGGCGCCGTGGGCGGCCACGAGCTGGCGCTGCAGCTCGATCGCCTCGGTGATCCAGCGTTTCGCGGCCTCGAGGCCTCCCGCCAGGACGGCCTCGTCGACCTTGGGCGTGCCGCCCTCGTAGAGCTTCCACGCCGCTTCGGTGCCGCCGGCCTCGACCATCATGATCGCGACGTCGCCGTTGTCGAGCTGCCGCCCGGCGACCACCATCTCGAAGGTGGAGGCGTCGCCCTCCTCGAAGGTCGGGTTGGGGAGCCACTCGCCGGCCTCGGTCCAGGCGATGCGAACGGCGCCGATGGGGCCGCCGAAGGGAATGCCCGAGATCATCAGGGCGGCCGACGCGGCGTTGATCGCCAAGATGTCGTACGGGTTGCGCTGGTCTGCGCCGAGAACGGTGACCACCACGTGGACCTCGTTGCGGAATCCGTCCGGGAACGAAGGCCGCAGCGGACGGTCGATGAGCCGGCAGGTGAGGATGGCGGCGTCGCCGGCGCGCGCCTCGCGCCGGAAGAACGAGCCGGGGATCTTGCCGGCGGCGTACATCCGCTCTTCGACGTCGACGGTCAGCGGGAAGAAGTCGACGCCCTCGCGCACGGTCTTCGCGGCGGTGGCGGTCACCAGCACGAGCGTGTCGCCGATCCGGGCGAGCACGGCGCCGTCCGCCAGGTTGGCGAGCTTGCCGGTTTCGAAGCTGATGGTGCGGGCGCCGGCATCCTCGCCTGGGCGCGTGCCCGAGATCGAGCCTTCTACCTTGATGGCCTCTGCCATTGATTCTCCTCTCGAGGGGGCCGTTGGCGGCCCGGTTGCGGTTCACTCGAGGAGACGATTGCGGGCCAGTTCCCAGATCTCGCCCACCCGGATCTTCTCCGGGGAGGCGGGAACTGGCAGCTGACCTCTGCGGTCTCCTGCGGTTCGGCTTGCGCACGCTGCGCCGACGCGAAACGAGCGGCCGAGGGGGCCGCTCGTCGGTTTATCAGCGCCGCAGGCCGTGGGTGGCGATGATCGTTCGGTAACGCTCGACGTCGGTTCGGCGCACGTAGTCGAGCAGGCGCCGACGCTGGCCCACGAGCATGAGCAGACCGCGCCGGCTGTGATGGTCTTTCTTGTGGGTCTTGAGGTGCTCGGTGAGATGCGAGATCCGGTCCGTGAGCAGCGCGATCTGAACCTCGGGCGAGCCCGTGTCGCTGTCGTGCAGGCGATGGTCGGCGATGATCTCGTTCTTGGGTCGCATGGATCTCCCTCGGAGCGTGGGCCTGGCGCCCAGCCTCACGGCGCGTGGACCGCGGCCAGAAGCGAATGCTCGGCGGCGCGCTGCTCAACATCGCCCGTGCGACGGCAGCCGACGTCGATCGATGCTAGCAGGGCGCGAGGCGCTGGCGGTGGGGGCGGATACGGCGGCCACGGTAGGGTCCGCACCGAGGGGAGGTTTCCATGAGCGGTCGCACCGATTCGATATCGATTCTGGGGGCCGCCGAGGAGCTGTCGGCCGTCTTCGCAGAGCGAGCGGCCCGATTCGATATCGAATCGGTGTTCCCGGCCGAGAACTATGACGACCTGCATGCGGCCGGCATCACCGCCATCACCGTGCCGACCTCCTACGGCGGGCTCGGCGCCAACTGGGAGCTGTACCTGGAGGTGATGGGCGCCCTGGCCAGGGGCTGCGCCTCGACCGCTCTGGCGTTCAACATGCACTGCACGATCGTGCGCTTCCTCGACCGCTTCGCCGACGACGAGCAGAAGCGTCGTGTGTTCGCGGCGGTGACCGAGGAGGGGGCTCTGCTCGCCTCCATCACGAGCGAGCCGCAGAGCACGCTGCGAGGCGGCCGGCTGCAGATGAAGACCCGGGCGCGGCGCACAGCAGACGGGTGGGTCGTGAGCGGCCGCAAGCACTTCTGCTCGCTCTCGACAGGCGCCCGCTGGTTCTACACCTGGTGTGTCGACGACCGCGCGAAGGGCCTCGACGCCCTGCGCACCCTGCTCGTACCGGCCGATGCCGCCGGCGTCGAGGTCCACGACGACTGGGACACGCTCGCCATGCGCGCCACCGCCTCGAACTCCATCACGTTCCACGACGTCTCGGTGCCGGCGGCCAACGAGGTGCCCGGCTCCGCCGAGCTGTTCCGCTCGGGCCTGCTGGACTCGTTCGTGCCCGGCTACGGCGCCATCTACACGGCCATTGCGGAGGCGGCCTACCGCTTCTGCGTCGAGTTCGTGCGCTCGACGGTCTTCGAGCCGGACGACCGTCCCATCAGCGAGTACCCGGTCGTGCAGCGCCAAGTGGCGGAGATGGCCACCCTGATCGAGGCGTCACGCGGGCTCGTCCGGCGGGCCGGGCGGATCGCCGACGACGGCGCGCTCATCCGTCGCCGCGACCGGGCTGTGGCGTTCCACCAGTCGAAGCTCTTCGCCGCGCAAACGGCGCGCTCGGTGACCCAGACTGCGCTGGAGGCCTGCGGCGGCCGGGCGCTCTCGCGCCGCCTGCCACTGGAGCGGTACTTGCGAGATGCTCAGGCCGGCCCGGTGATGGGTCCGGCGCTCGACACGTCACGCGAGCTGATCGGCCAGCTCGAGCTGGGCGTCCAGCCCCGTCTCCAACGAGGCTGACGCTACCCGCCGGCCCCGGGCACGCCCGTGCGACGGACTTGGTTGAAGGGCACGTCCTTGTCCAGTCGCGGTTCCGGGGGCAGGCCGAGCACCCGCTCGCCCAGGATGTTGCGCTGGATCTCGTCGGTGCCGCCCCTGATCGACATCGACGGGCCGGTCAGGAATATCGTGTCCCACTCGTCACCGCTCAGCATGCCCGCCGCCCCCTGACCGGCCTTGGCCAGGCGACCGGTGGTCTGCAGCGTGTACGTGAGCCGGACCTTGCCGCCCGAACCCTCCGGCCCTGGCCTCCCGCCGGATTTCGTGGCGTCGCGTGCGCGTTGCGCCGTCCACCGTGAGGCCTGATTGGCGGTGTACAAGTCGGCCAGCCGCTGGCGGAAGGCCGGGTCCGCGGCGAGGCCGTTCGTGCGCGCCATCGAGGTGAGCCGAGCGAAGGTTCCGCCGCCTTCCGCGCCGGCGCCGCCGCCTCCACCGCCGACAGAAGCGCGTTCGTAGCCGAGCACGGCGATGGCCACGGCCCAGCCCTGCCCCACGTCCCCGATGCGGTCCTCATCCCGCACGATCGCGTCGTTGAGGAACACCTCGTTGAAGTGCTTGTCACCGTTGATCTGCACCAGCGGGCGGACCTCGACGCCGGGTTGATGCATGTCGATCGCGAACGCGGTGATGCCGGCGTGCTTCGGCACGTCGAGGTTGGTGCGGGCCAGCAGGATGCCCATGTCGGAGTAGTGGGCACGGCTCGACCACACCTTCTGACCATTCACCCGCCAGATGTCGCCGTCGCGTTCTGCTCGCGTGGCCAGGTTGGCGAGGTCGGACCCAGCGTCCGGCTCGGAGAAGAGCTGGCACCAGATGGTGGAGCCATTGGCGATGCTGGGCAGCCACCGCTGGCACTGTTCGGGGGCACCCATGTCCCGCACCGCCGGGCCGACGAGCCCGATCCCAACGAGGAACGGGTACATGTCGGGCGTCTCGTACCCTCGCAGCGCCTCCTGGATCGCCGCCACCTCGTCGCGACGAGCGCCGCGGCCTCCGTACTCCGTTGGCCAAGTCGGCACGTACCAGCCGCCGGGGGCGAGCGCCGCGAGGTAGCGGCGGCCGGGCTCCACATCGTCGGCGCCCGCGCCCATCACCGTCTTCTTGGCGTTGGGGTCGCGCCTGCGCAGCAGCCCCTCCAGCGCAGCCTCCACCTCCGCTCGCAGCGCTTCCCTGTCGCTCATCGTGGAGCCTTTCGTCATGCGAATCGGGGCTGAGACTAGATCCGCCCGGCCCGGCATGCCCGCTATCGGGGTCGACGCCGGCCAAGGGAACCGGGCGAGGCGGCGGTCCGCCCGCCCAGCGGTACCGGCCGCGTGCGACGCGCACCGCGTTGCCCCGATCCACCTCGTAACGCATGGCGTCGGACAACGTCTTCACAGGATGCGCCGACGCGATCAGATAGCCCTGGCGATGGAGCAACGCATGCAGATCGAGCAGCGCCAGCTCCCCCGCCGCGGCGAGCAAAGACAGGCATGCCCGACGCAGCAGCCGCCCCCACAGCCGTGTAGGCGCCGGCGCCAGCGGCGGGAGCGGGTGCACCTCCCGGTCGGGCAGGCACCGGCGACCGCGGCTCCACGGATGGGGCGGGAACAGCTGATCGTGCACCGCCTTGAGCTCCTCGAAGGCGGCGCGACGGGAAAGGGTCTCGGACACGAGCCGCTCGTCGCACACGGCGATGGCGGCGTGGAGCTCCTCGTAACGGGAGGCGAGGTGCTCGAAGACTTGGTTGGGGAACAAGGCGCGCCGCCGCCGCAGCGCAATGAGCTCGAGGCCGGAGAGACGACCAAGTGGGGGCGACAGCGGATGAATCGGGCTCATCGTGATGCTCCGGTCGGGACCGACACGAGCCCCTGGCTATGACTCCGGGCAGGAGCGACCCGGCGACCGCCATGTTGGCAGGCGGGTGTGACATCGAAGCCAAGCCGACCCCGGCCTCGATCGCCCCTACAGCACAGGACGCTCTCGACTGGTCGGTCGCACCGAATCGATATCGAGGCGGTGCGACAGGCGGGAAAAGCGGTCGGCGGGCTCCGCGAGGGGGCTGCGCCGCGCCGCGCTCAGCGCAGGATCAGCCGCGCCCGGTCGACGTCGCGCTGCATCTGCTCAACGAGCGCCTCGACCGAATCGAACTTCTGCTCGCCGCGCAGCCGCTCCACGAAACGCACCCGGGCGGGCTCGCCGTAGAGGTCGCCAGAGAAGTCCAGCAGGAAGCACTCGAGCAGCGACTGGGCCTGGGCCTCGTAGAACGTCGGCCGTCGCCCGAGGCTCATCGCCGTCTTGTGGACCGACCCGTCGGGTCGGACGTACAGGCCGGCGTAGATGCCGTCAGCAGGCATGCAGATCGCCTGGGGAACCGCCACGTTGGCGGTGGGGAACCCGATCGTGCGGCCCCGCTTGTCGCCGTCGTGCACCAGGCCGCGCACCTCATGGGGCCGCCCGAGCATCTCGGCCGCCCGCGCCACGTCCCCCTCTGCGACCGCCCGCCGAATCGCGGTCGAGGACACCGGCGTCGCGCCGTCGACCGGCAGGAGGTCGACGCCGAGCGCCTCGAAGCCGAACCGCTTCCCCTCCTGCTCCAGCAACGTGAGGCTGCCTCCCCGGCCCCTGCCGAAGTGGAAGTCGCGCCCGACCACCACCGTCCTCGCCCGCAGCGCGCCCACGAGGACGTCGCGCACGAAATCCTCGGCGGACTCCTTCGCCCGCTCCGCGTCGAAGCGGACCACATAGGTGAGATCGATGCCTGCCGCGGCGAGCAGCTCGAGCTTCTGGTCGAGGGTGGTGAGCAGCTTCGGCGCCGACTCGGGCCGCACCACCGACGCCGGGTGCGGGTCGAAGGTCACGACGGCCGCCGCGGCGCCATGACGAGCCGCTTCGGCCTTGGTGCGGGCGATCACGGACAAGTGACCCCGATGCAAACCGTCGTACACGCCGATCGTGACGGCGCAGCCCTCGCTCGGCGGCGGGAACTCGGACGGCTCGCTGACCACGCGCATCGACTACGACGCTACCCAACGCTCTCGGGCGGCGACGAAGCGACCAGCACCACGGATGGCTTCCACTGGTCGTCCCGATGCGGCTCGTACACCGCCAACAGGCCGCCGTGCTGGTCGAGCACGGCCACCGGCCCGAGGGTCGGCGCACCCAGCGCCTCTCCGCTCAGCACGGCGCCCTGACCGACCTGACGGGCCAGCCCCGCGTCCACCACGACCGACGGATAGTCCCGCAGCGCCTCCGCCGGCGTCATCAGGGCGTCGGCGGTCAGCGCGTCGAGCGGGCACGCCTCGGCCAGGTCGAACGAACCGATCGAACGGCGGCGAAGCCGGCGCAAATGAGCGCCGCCCGCGAGGGCGCGGCCGAGATCGTCGGCGATCGTGCGCACGTACACACCCGACGAGCAGGTGAGCTCGATTGCGTACACGAGCGGGTCCGGCGTGGGCGCGACCGACAGGTCGTGCACGCGCACTCGACGGGCTTCGCGCTCGACCTCCACGCCCGCCCGGGCGAGCTCGTGCAGCCGACGACCGCCCACCTTCACGGCCGACACCATCGGCGGCACCTGCCAGATGTCGCCGACGAACGCCGCTGCGGCTGCGGCCGCCTGCTCGGCGGTGACGTAGCTCATGTCGAACTCGGCCAACACCTGCCCGCTGTCGTCAAGGGTGTCGGTCGCCGACCCGAGCACGACCTCGCCGGCGTAGGTCTTGGGCAGGGCGGTGAGATAGCGCAGCAGCCGGGTGACCCGGCCGACGCCGAGGAGCAGCACGCCGGTGGCGTCTGGGTCGAGCGTGCCGGCGTGGCCTACCCGCTTCGTGCGCAGCACCCCTCGGGCCTTGGCGACGACGTCGTGGCTCGTCCAGCCCGCCGGCTTGTCGATGACGGCGAGGCCCTCGGGCCCGCTCATGGGGCGCCCGGGCCCGGCCGACCCTCGGCGGCGGCGTCGTCAGCGGCGTCGTCGTCGAACTCGCCGGCCTGGCGCAGGCCGTGCAGGATCTCCTCCACCCGCAGCCCATGGGACAACCCGCTGTCGGGGCGGAAGCTCAACTCCGGGGTTCGGCGCAGCCGCGCCTCCCGCCCGATCGCCGCCTGCAGCTCGACCCGATGCTCCTCCAGCGCCCCCCGGACCTCGCTCTCGGGCTGCTCGGCGGTGAGGGCCGAGAAGTAGACCGTGGCCCGGCGGATGTCGTCTATCACCTCGACGCCGGTCAGGCTGACCAGCTCGAGGCGAGGATCGTCGATGCGCTGCAGCCGTTCGGCCAGGATCTCGCGGAGCAGCTCGTTCACCCGCTCGGTTCGGTCGTAGCGGCGATCGTTGCGACGCCGACCTTTCACGACTCCTCCAGCCACGCGCGGGCGACGCTCAGCACCTCGACTTCGGGGAAGCTCCACACGAACCGCTCCACACTGTCGAGCACGTCGACCACGTGACCCTGCGAGCCGGCTACGGCGGCCACGCCGATGACGGCGCGTTGCCATTTGTCCTGGTGCGCCACCTCGGCGGCGGCGACCCCGTATCGCCGTCGCGTCCCCTCGAGCACCGCCTTGAGCACCGCTCGCTTGTCCTTCAGCGAGCGGCACCCAGTGAGGCGGAGGTCGAGCTCGAGTGCGGCGACGTGCGTCACTGCCTCCTGACGCTCAGGAGTGCGAACGGGTTGCTCGCGGGATCTCCCGGTCTTCGTAGGTTTCGATGACGTCGCCCTGCTTGAGATCCTGGAAGTCGGACAGGCCGATGCCGCACTCGTAGCCGGCGGCGACCTCGCGCACGTCTTCCTTGAACCGACGCAGCGACTGGATCGAACCCTTCCAGATCACCGTGCCGTCCCGCAGGAACCGAACCTTCGAATTGCGGGTGATCGAACCGTTCTGCACGAGACAGCCGGCCACCGCTCCGACCCTCGGCACGCGGAACACCTCGCGCACCTCGGCCTCACCGGTGACCACCTCTTCGTACTCGGGCTCGAGCATGCCGACCATGGCCGCTTCGATGTCCTCGAGAACCTGGTAGATGATCTCGTAGGTGCGGATCTCCACCTTCTCGATCTCGGCCAGCTCCCGGGCCTTGCGGTCCGGGCGGACGTTGAAGCCGATGATCGTGGCGTTGGAGGTCGACGCGAGCTGAATGTCGCTTTCGGTGATGCCGCCCACGCCCCGCAGCACGAAGCTGAGCTTTACCTCGTCGCGCTCCAGCTTGCGGAGGCTGTCGGTGAGCGCCTCGAGCGAACCCTGCACGTCGGCCTTCAGCACGAGGTTGAGCGTGGCGGCCTCGCCGGCCTGGATCTGCTTGAAGATGTCTTCGAGCTTCGCCCCGCCGGCCATGGCGTGGGAGTCCCGACCCAGGTTCGCCTGGCGGTGCCAGTGCTCCCGGGTCTCGGCCACCCGCTCCGCGGTCTTCATGCTCGGGGCGACGACCAGGTCGTCGCCGGCGTTGCAGACGTCGGACAGCCCGACCACCTGCACCGGCATCGACGGCCCGGCTTCGCGCACGTTCTCGCCGCGATCGTTGATCAGCGAGCGCACACGGCCCCACGAGGCGCCGGCCACGACTGGATCGCCCACACGAAGCGTGCCCCGCTCGACGATGACCGTGGCCACGGGGCCCCGGCCGATGTCGAGGTTCGACTCGAGGACCACGCCCTGGGCGCGGCCATCGGAATCGGCCCGAAGGTCTTCGAGCTCGGCCACCACCAGGAGGTTCTCGAGCAAGTCGTCGATGCCGAGGTTCTGGAGGGCCGACACCTCGACCATGATCGTGTCGCCGCCCCAGCTCTCGGGGATGAGGCCGTGCTCGGAGAGCTGCTGCATCACCCGGTTCGGGTCGGCGTTGGCGCGGTCGATCTTGTTGATGGCGACCACGATCGGCACCTCGGCCGCTTTGGCGTGCTGGAGCGCTTCCAGCGTCTGAGGCATCACGCCGTCGTCGGCGGCGACCACCAGCACGACGATGTCGGTGATCTGCGCGCCGCGCGCCCGCATGGCGGTGAACGCGGCGTGGCCCGGCGTGTCGATGAAGGTGATCGGACGGCCGTCTTTCACGGCCTGATAGGCGCCGATGTGCTGGGTGATGCCACCCGCCTCGCCGGCGACGACGTTGGTGTTGCGGATCTGGTCGAGCAGCTTGGTCTTGCCGTGGTCGACGTGGCCCATCACGGTGATGACCGGCGGCCGCTCGGGCGCATCGGAGTCGTCGATGTCCTCCTCGAAGGACTCGACCTCGAGCAGCTTGCGCAGCTCGACCTCCTGCTCCTCGCCGGGATTGACCAAGCGGATCTGCGCGCCGATCTCGGCGGCGAAGAGCTCGATCATGTCGTCGGTGAGGGACTGGGTGGCGGTGACCATCTCACCCTGCTGCATGAGGTACCGCACGACGTCGGCCGCGGTGCGGTTGACCTTGGGGCCGATGTCGAGCGGGCTCGAGCCGCGCTCGATCACGACCGTGCCCTCGGGCACGGCGGCATCGACCGGCGTGTAGGTGCGCAGCTCGAGCGGCTGCAGCTCTTCGCGGACGCGACGGCGCCGGCCCTTGCGCTTGGGCGGAAGGCGCCGCATCGGCCCGCCGCGGCCGGGAGGGCCGCCGGGACCGCCGGGACGTGCGCCCATCGGGCCGCCGCCCGGGCCGCCGCCGGGACGCCCGCCGAGGGGAGGCCGGCCGCCGCCGGGACGCGGGC
>JBJXGF010000047.1:0-7727 GCA_046153015.1 Acidimicrobiales bacterium
GCCGGCGCCCCCACCGCGGCCCGGGCGAACTCGGCCGTGAGCCGCCAGCGGGGCAGGCTGGCGCGACCCCTCCGGGCCGGGTCGAACCACGCGAGCCGCTCACGGTCGTCGGGATGCTCGTTCATGGACCGGCCCGGGTGCTCGCGGTGCAAGAAGAACGGCTCGTCCGCTTCGAGGAAGCGACCCTGCAGCGCCAGCTCGGCCAGCAGCACGCGGTCCGACCCGGTGAAGCGCCCGATCAGGCGGGTGCGGCTCAGCGCGGCGCGGCGGACCACCCCGAACACGGCGTAGCAGAACACGTCTTCGAGCACGGCGCGGCGGAACCGCTGCGCGGCCTGAGTCTCGGTGATCCGGTTGAGCGGACCATGGGTAACGAGCACGGCCCCCGCGGCGTCGATCTCCACGGCCTGGGTGGTGGCCACCACCGCGTCCGGGTGGCGGCGCAGCCCCTCCACGCAGCAGCCCAGGAACCCGGGCGCGCAGAGATCGTCGGCCGCCGCCCACTTGAACAGCGGGGCCGAGGCGGCCGCCACACAACGGTTGAAGTTCCAGGCCGCGCCGCGATCCTCGTGGCTGGCGAGCAGGCGCACCCGCCGGTCGCAGCGGCTGTACGCCGCCGCCACCTCGGCCGAGCCGTCGCTCGACGCGTTGTCGGCCACCAGCAGCTCGAAATCGCCGAAGTCCTGCGCCAGCAGCGACTCGAGGGTGGCCCCAAGGAACGGCTCGCCGTTCCGGACGGGCAACCCGATCGTCACCGCTGGCGGCCGCATGGCCACGAAGCTAGCGGCTGGAGCACACGCACGGTCCCCGGCCGACGCCGCCCGCCCCGAGGTCGGGCCGCCCCCGGCACGGGCCGGGTGCGGCGCGATGATGCCGGTGGGCGGCCGCCACCCCAGAGGGCCGCCGGCGAAGGAGCGCAGTGTGACGACCGACGACGCGCGGGTGAACGACGAGCGGATCGAGGTGGTGATCGAGGTGCCGAAGGGCTCTCGGAACAAGTACGAGATCAACCACGACACCGGTGAGGTGTGGCTCGACCGCATGCTGTTCACCGCCACGCAGTACCCGGCCAACTACGGCTTCGTGCCCCTCTCCCTCGGCGACGACGGCGACCCCATCGACGTGCTGGTGCTGCTCGAGGAGCCCTGCGTCCCCGGCTGCCACCTGTGGGCGCGGCCGGTGGCGGTGTGCGAGATGCAGGACGAGAAGGGCGGCGACGCGAAGATCATCGCCGTGCCCTGGGGCGATCCCCGCTGGGAGAGCGTGCACGACCTGGGCGACCTCGCCCCGCACCTCGTCGCCGAGATCCACCACTTCTTCGAGGTCTACAAGACCCTCGAGCCCGGCAAGGCCACCCAGGTGAGCACCTGGGGCGACCGGGCCAGAGCCCAGGAGCTGATCGCCCTGGCCTACGCCGCCCACGGTCGCCATGGCTGACGACGTCCCGGCGCCGGGTCCGCCGCCGCCCCCGTACCGGCCCCCGGCCACCGTCCCCGAGTTGAGCGCGCCCGAATTGAGCGGGCCCGAGTTGAGCGCGCCCGAATTGAGCGGGCCCGAATTGAGCGGGCCCGAGGTGAGCGGGGCGGAGGTGAACCGGCCCGAGGTGAGCGAGCTCGAGGTGGGCCGGCCCGAGGTGCTGGAGGGCCGGCGGCCCGATCGGCGGCTCTCGCTGCAGGACCTGCCGGCCGGGGTGGCGCGCCGGCTGGAGTTCGAGCGCGCCGCGCCCCGGGCGATGCGCCGAGGCGGCCTTCCCCCTGAGGCGCGCCAGGCGCTCGCCGCCGTGTGGAACGGCTTGGTGGCCGACATCTACGAGGAGGTGAGCGACGTCAAACGCCGCACGGCCGTGTTCGACCCCGCCGTGGTGGCGCGGGTGCTGGCCCGCATCGCCGGGCGGGTCGACGACGCCAACCGGCTGATGATCGTGACCGCGGCGCACGCCCCGCTGCCCGGCGACGCCGATTGGAAGCACATCGGCGTGGCGGCCACCGCCTCGGGTCTCGGCGCCGCCGCCGACGAGCTCGTGCTGTACGGCTCAGCGGGGGCGGCGGCGGCCGCCGTGTTGGCCACCGCCGTGGTGGGCGAGCTGTTCGAGACCTACGTGGCCGCCTCCGGCCGAGTGCGCAAGTATCGCCGAGCGGGGCGCTCCCCCGGCCCGGCGCTGATCGCGCAAGACCTCGCCGAGGCGCTCGGCCGCACCGTCGAGCGGCCCGTGCAGGCGCAACGTGACTCCCTGGAGCGGCTGCTCCGGTGGCTGGCGGCCAAGGCGCTCCACCGGATCCGTCGCCGCCTGCTGAAAGGGCTGGTGCCGGTAGCCGGCGTCGCCCTCGCCGCCGGGCTCTCCGGGCGCGACGTGCGGCGGGTGCTGGCGCTGCCGATGCGCACACCCGCAGAGGACGAGCTGCTCCGGCTGGCGGCCATCGCCGCGGCGGAGGCCGGGACCTGGCCCCACGACGCCACCGATCTCGGCCCCTTCCTGAGGTCGCATCCACCCGCGCTGCCCCCGCCGGCCCCCGAGCCGAGCTGAGCGAGGCCTCGTGCCACGTACTCCAAAACGCTCGGAAACGTACCGAACAGGGCTGTGAATTTGTCTCGTAGCCGGATAGCAAAGAAGCTGTAATCTGATGCGCAGCGTGACATTCCGTGCGCCGTACGTCGAGCACAACCCGGCCCGCGTGGGCCGATCGGCGGATTGGAAGGGCGCCAACTCGCCTGAGAGGGGTTCAGCAACCCTCTAACGCGCACCGCCGTTCCACTACTGGCTGTGGCGGTGGGCCGCGGACCGCCGTTTACGGCCCGCCCGCGCATCACCGACCCCAACGTTGCCTTTTGGCAGGGTTCCCCCGAGGCTCATAGGCGCGGCGGCGGGGCAACGGCGTTACCAACACGGTTAGGCGGGTTGAGCAACGGTGGCGGGACAACAGACGGTGGACGGGGTCGTCCTCGGACGACATCGGCGTGTCGACGGGGCGTTCAACGGGCAGGAGACCAGGCGTGGGCAAGCAGTGCGCGCAACGAATCGGCCCTCGGTCGCCGTGCTGAGCGATCCCAGCCGCGCCGTCGCCGCCCCGGCGCCAGGCCGGCACAGCGGCCCCGCGGCGCCGGAGGCGCCGGCGCACCGGCTCGAGCTCGAGCGCCGCCTCGTGTTCCATCGCCGAGCCGCGGTCATCCGGGCCGAGCTCGTGCACCAGGGCGGCTACGTCCGCTTCGTGAAACCCGTGCTCGACCGGCTCATCGCCTTCGTCGTGCTCTTGCTGATCGCACCGTTCGTGCTGCTCCTGGCGCTGATCGCCAGGGTCAAGCTCGGCCGCGGGGTGATCTTCAAGCAGGATCGGGTCGGTCAGGGCGCCGCTACCTTCCGGATCTTCAAGTTCCGCTCGATGCTCCACGACCGGCGGACCCAGCAGCTCCCCTTCGTGGGCCCCGACCGGCGGGTGACCCACAAGTCGGCCGACGACCCTCGCCACACCCCGTTCGGGCGCACGCTGCGCAAGTGGAGCCTCGACGAGATCCCCCAGCTCTGGAACGTGCTGCGGGGCGAGATGAGCCTCGTCGGGCCCCGACCCGAGCTGGTCGACGTGGTGGAGCGCTACGGGCTGTGGGACCACCCCCGGCATCTGGTGAAGCCGGGTTTGACCGGCGTGTGGCAGATCTCCGAGCACCGCAGCGAGCTGCTGCACCAGAGCATGTGGGTCGACTTCGACTACCTGGAGCGGATCACGTTCTGGGGCGACCTGAAGGTTGTGCTGCGCACCCCGCTGGCCGTGCTGCGAAGCCGCGGCGCCTGACGCCCATCCGCCGCGTGACCGGCGCCGTCGGGTCAGCGCGCCGGTGAGCTGGGCGGGACCGGCCCCTCTCGTTGAGCGAACCCGCCGATAGAGTCATTCCCACCGTGCTGCGCCCGCGCCACTCCCAGGACCCCCGCGACCTCGAGCGGGCGGTCTACGAGCCGGCGCCGGCCCCGGCGGCCTCCCGCCCGCTGCACCGCACGTTCTCGGCCGGCCTGGTCGACTCGGCGCTGGCGTCGCTCGCCACCTTCGCCGCCGCGCTGGTGGCCAACCGCTGGTTCGACACCGCCACGCTCGGGGTCTTCGGCCTGTTCTTCATGGGCTTCGTGGTGGCGGCCACCGTCCCCGCGCAGCTGATCCTCGCGCCCGCCGAGGTGGCGCTCCTGCCCCGCCCAGCCGTGCGCCAACTCGGTGAGCTGTCGGCCACGCTGCGCCTCGGGGCGGGCACGGCGGCGGCGTCGGCGCTGGTCATGACCGCGGTCGTGTGGGCGCTGGCCCCGCTCTTCGGGCCCCTCCACGGGGTGGAGCTGGCGCCGCTCGCCCTCACCTGCGGCGCGTTCACGTTGCTGTCCCCCTTGCAGGATCACATCCGGCGCATGGCCCACCAGGTGCACCGTTCGTCGCTGGCGGCCGCGGTGTCGGTGGTGCAGGCCGGCGCCGTGCTGTGCGTCGTCGCGGGGCTGCTCTGGCTCGGCGTGTCGAAGCTGTGGGCGCCCTTCGGCGCGCTGGCCGCCGCCAACCTGGTGTCGGGTGCGGTCGGCTACGCGCTGCTGCGCCGCGGGCTGCACGGCGCGCCAGCGCGTAGCGTCCTGCGCCGGAGCGACCTCACCGGGTCGGGGCGCTGGCTCCTGCTCTCGGGCTCGCTCGACAACCTGTTCGGCTTCCTCGGGGTGTTCGCCCTCGGGGTGCTGAGCTCGGGCCGGGCCGCCGGCCAGTTCGAGGCCGCCCGCCAGCTCAGCCAGCCGCTGGTGGTGGTGGCCACCGGGATGACCAACGTGCTCCGGCCCCGCCTCGTGGGCGCCGGCCAGCGGGGCGACCGCCGCCTGGCCGGGCGCCTGCGGCGGCCCTTCCTGCTCGGTCTCGGCGCGGCGACCGCGCTGTACGGCGCGGCGGTGGGGTTCGCCTGGCCGCTCAACCCGCTGCCCGAGCTGTTCCCCTCCGCCTACGCCCGCACGGGCCTCTTGGCCGCGTTCGTGGTCGGCGTGTTCCTCAACAACGTCAGCCCGCTCTTTCGCAGCGAGCTGGTGGGCGGGAGCCGCGAACGCGAGCTCTGCGGGGTGAGCGCCATCGGCGGGGCGAGCTACCTCGCGCTGGTCTGCGCGCTGGCCGGCGCGTTGGGCCCGATGGCGGGCGCCGTCGGCCTGATCGCCGGGCGGCCCCTCGAGTTCTGGGCGCTGCGCGCCGCGCTGCGCCGGCTCTACCAGCCGAGCCGGCCGCAGCCCGCCCCCGAGCGGACGCTGCGTCGCGCCCG
This sequence comes from Acidimicrobiales bacterium, assembly GCA_046153015.1. Classification (GTDB taxonomy): domain Bacteria; phylum Actinomycetota; class Acidimicrobiia; order Acidimicrobiales; family CAIXPF01; genus JBJXGF01. The sequence goes on from JBJXGF010000047.1 coordinate 5,257, forward strand.
GCTCGAAGCGCCCGGCGCGGGGCGATGGTGAGCGCCGGGGCGCGGCGACCCCGCGTGTCGGTCGGCATGCCCGTGCGCAACGGGGGGCGCTACCTCGACGGCGCGGTGGCCGCCATCCTCGGCCAGAGCGCCGGCGACCTGGAGCTGATCATCGCCGACAACGGCTCGATCGACGACACGGCCGACATAGCCCGCCGGTGGGCCGCCGCCGATCCCCGCGTGGTGTACCGGCGGGACGAGGCGCCGCTGCCCCCCGCCGCCAACTTCAACCGCCTGATCGGCTGGGCCCGGGGCGAGCACTTCAAGTGGTGCGCCGCCGACGATCTGCACGAGCCCACCTTCCTCGAGCGCTGCCTCACCGTGCTCGACGCTGCGCCCGAGGTGGTGCTGTGCTGCACGGCCACCGTGTCGGTCGACTCGGAGGGCGCCGTGCTCGGCCCCGTGGAGAACGAGCCCGACCTCGACCAGCCTCGTCCCCACCAGCGCCTGGCCAGCCTCCTCTCGGTCGACCTGCGCCGCTACGGCGCCCACGAGCTCTACGGGGTGATCCGCCTGCCGGTGCTGCGGGCCACCGCCGGCCTCGGCAGCCACGTGCGGGGAGACAACGCCCTGCTCGCCAACCTCGCCCTGCGCGGCCGCCTCCATCGGGTCGCCGAACCGCTCTTCGTCAACCGGGACCACGGCGAGCGATCCTCCCGCCGGGACACGGTGGCCGACGTCCGGCCTGACAGCCGCCTGGCGGCGCTGCTCGGGCCCGGTCCGCTGCCCTCCGCCGGCTGGTGGGACCCGGCGGCCCGGGGCCGCATCGTGTTCCCCGAGTGGCGGGTGCTGGGCGAGCTGCTCCGGGCGGTGCGCACGGCGCCGCTCGACGCCGACGAGCGGGCCCGCTGCCTGGCGATCTGGGCCCGCTACGGCCTCCGCAACGGCCCCAAGCTCCTCCGGGACACGCTGATCGCCGGCGAGCAGGCAGGCCGGCGCGGTCTGCGGCGCACGATCCGCCTCGTCGGGGCCTGAAGCCGGGGCCGGCGTCGGCCTACCCGGCCACGCCCAGCTCGGCGGGCAGCGGCGTGATATGGCCGAGATCGGCCAGCCACCGCTCGACCACGACCCGCCAGTTCAGCGTGGCCGCCAACCTCGGCGCCGCGGCGTGGGCCGCCGCGCTCAGCTCCTCGAGGTGGGCCAGCGCGTCGAGCAGCGCGCGGCGCAGCGAGAGCGGGTCGGCCGGAGACACGACGACGCCCTGCTCGCGACCGACGTACTCGGCCAGACCGGCGCGGTCGGACACGACGACCGGCACGCCCGCCGCCAACGCCTCCAGGCCGACGAGGCCGAAGCCCTCCTTGCGGGAGGGCAGCACCAGCAGATCGGCCCGTTCGAGATGGCGCCAGGCGTCGTCGCTGAACCCGGCGGCCTCGACGGTGTCCTCGAGCCCGTAGCGCCGGATCAGCGCCTCCACCTCGCCGCGCCCGCCCTGCTCGGGGCCCACCAGCACCACCCGGACCCGCTCGGCCAGCGAGCGCTCCGACACCGCCTCGAGCAGGAGGTCGAGGCCCTTCTCGAAGACCCGCCAGCGCCCGAGCATCAGCAGCGTCGGCCGGCAGCCGGGCCGCCGGCGGTTTGCGACGCGCCGCTCACGCAGCGCCGCCGCCCGCACCAGCTCCTCTTCGCCGACTGCGCCCGGCGTGACCACGCAGGGGGTGTGCACCCCGTAAGCGGCGAGCACCCGGCAGTGGGAGGGCGCCCGGACCTCGATCGCGTCGACCGAGCGGAGGTAGCGGCGTTCGACAGCCCGGAAGTAGGCCCGCTTGCGAGCCGTGCGGGTGGCGAAGAGGTCGGCCGTGTACGCGTCGTGCGGGCAGGCCACGAGCGTGGCGTCGGTCACGCGCCGCAGCTCGGGTACGAGGCGGGCGTTGTTGGGCACGAATGCGCCGTGGAGCACGATCACGTCGAGCTCGCCGACCCGCTCGACCATGCGGCGGACCAGCGGCTCCTGCAGGCCCGGCGGCCCCCACGGCAGGAGCTCGAACGCGAAGCCCCCCGCCGCCTCCACCCGCACCTCGGCCGACGGCCGCCCGACCTCGGCGCGATCTGCCCGGTAGGTGAGCACCATCGCCTCGTGGCCGAGTTGGCGAGCGCCGACGATCGCCCCCTCCACGGCCCGACTCGCGCCGCCCACCGACGGGAACCGGTTCATGACGTGAGCGATCCGCACGTTGCCAACGGTATCCGCAAACGCGGCACAAGGCTCCCATTGCGGGCGTGTTCCGCTCGAATCTACGCCAAAACGCCGGTGCGCTGCTCAGTGCGTACCGGCGGTGACGAACGTGGCCTGAACGGACGCCGAACCCGGCGGGAATCCCGGCAAGGAAACCCAGAGCCGACGCCGCTATATCGCGGTGATCAAGCTGTCAGCAGAGGCCCCGCACGGCGCCGGCCAGGCCCAACGCCGCGAGCGGGCGCGCGCCGCGGGT
>JBJXGF010000058.1:0-12630 GCA_046153015.1 Acidimicrobiales bacterium
CCTTCCCGTTCTGGCACAAGGAGGCGGCCATCCCGCCCACCGGGCTGCGGGTCAAGTCCACCGCGACCGGCAGCGCGTTCACCGTGTAGGGCACGATCGCCCCGGCGGCGACCTCCCCGGCGGCGACACCCTGGCCGGCCACGACGTACCCGTACCGTGCGCTGATCTCTTTGTTCGTGACCCGGCCCTGCAGGCCGAGGTCGCGGAGCAGGCCGTCGACATCGGGATAGGCCATCCCCGTCAGATCCGGAAGCTGGACCCGCGTCACGGTCCCCTGCCCCGCACCGCTGACGTCCGTCGTGGACGCAGATCCGCCCGCCGCGGTGGACGACGACGGTCCCGCACTCGTCGGCGTAGAGACGCTCGTCGGCGTAGGGGACGGCGGCGGGGTCTCGGGGGACGGCGGGTCGGGGGCCAGCCACTGGAGGACGCCGTAGACCAGCGTGAGGGCGGCGACGACCGCGGAGGCCGCGGCGGCCAGTTCACCGATCCGTTTGCCCGGCTTGCGGCGCGGCGTCGGACGCGGAGCTGGGGGCGCCCCCGGGATGCGGCCCGGGCGCGGGTCGGGCTTGTGGTTCAGGTTGTTGGCTGCTGTGGTGCGCATCGGGCTTCTCCTCGGCGGCGCCGAGCGGGCCGCCCCGGCTGGTGTGTCCCGAGCGATCTGTCGCTCCCGGCGCCGCCGTTGTTCCGATCCCCGATGCTTGGAACCGTCAGCCTGGTCGCCGCGTCCCAGTCGGTTCGCCGCCCCTGGGGATGCGGGGGTGACAGGGGTTCAGGTCATTGCGGCCAGATTGACCAGCCGGCGCCGCCGTTGGCGAAGATCTCGGCGCTGGTGGGGAGCCGACGTTCGGCGAGGAGCTGGCAGCTGTCGGGGTCCCAGACGCGCACGTCGACCTGGTTGCCGGAGAAGGTGTTGGCGCCCGGCGCGGGTGAGGGTCGGGGCGGGGCGTCCTCGATGATCGGGGCGAAGTACTGGAACGCCCGGAAGTAGTTCCCGGTGATGTGGACGAGGTGGGCGGTCTTGCCGATCCTGATGGCGGACCGCGCCGAGTCCGGGGTGCCGGCGCTCGGCGGGGCGCACGGCGCGGCCGGGTCGGGTTCGGCCGCGGTGGCTGGGGTGTGTCCGTTGAACCAGTTCCCGTCGATGAGGACGTTGATGATGGTGGACCCGTCGTCGGGGGTGAGGTCGATGCAGTATCTCGGGGGGCCGTGATGCTGGGGGCTGGTCTCGCCGCCGAAACGGCAGCCGACCACGCGGGCGGCGCCGCCGCCGAAGCCGCCGCTGTCGGCGATGCGGATGTAGGGCTGGTCGCCGTAGCCGGTGAGCTTGGTTTCGAACACGGCGTTGCGGACCGTGACCGACGGTGAGCGGGCCTCGACGCCGGGGCCGCCGAGGCGGATGAAGCTGGTGTTGTCGCCGATCAGCCAGTTGTCGCATTCCTGGTGGCCGACCTGCACCCCGCCGCCGGTCATGCCCGAGAACGTGCAGTTCAGGACCCGGACGCCGACCACGCCGCGGCCGCCGGCGCGGACCGCCCAGCGGGTGGTGTGCGCCGGGGGTTGGCCGGGAGGTTCGTTGATGTCGTGGAAGAAGCATGACAGCAACGCGGTGTCGCCGCGGGCGTTGGGCTCGATGAGGACCCCGGCCCGGTGGAACACGAGGTTCTCGAGGATGTGCGAGCGGAACCGGGCGCTGCCCAGCCCGTCGCCGGCCGGTCCGCCCGAGACCAGCGCCTCGGTGAGGGCGTCGGCGGCGCGCAGCCGGGCGCCTCGGGGCGACGCGGCGGCGATCCGGATGTTCTTGATGCTCGGCAGCCGCACCGGCTGGTCGAGGTAGTAGGTGGTCCCGGTGGGCAGGCCGGGCAGCAGGATCGTCGTGCCCCGGTCGCGTTCGTTGGCGCTGGCCCCGGGGATGACGCCCTGCGGGTTGGCGTTCTCGATCGCCTGGGTCAACGCGGCGAACAGCACGAGACCGGTTTCGGCGGGCGAGCCCGGCCCCTCGTTCGGCAAGCTCACCGACGCGAGCGCGGCGGGGTCGATCGTGATCGTGTCCGCGTCGGCCGCGGCGGCCCCGGCGAGGTCGCCGTGGGCCAAGGCCAACGCGCCCAGCCCTCCGGCGGGGGCCGCAGCGAGAAGCTTCCGGCGGGTCACACGCGTCGTTCGATCCTGGTTCGTCATGATGTCGCCTCGCAATAGGTGTGATCGATACCGCCGACGGAAGGCTGCCAATTGACGCAGCCGCCGCAGGGCCGTTCCTCCGCCTATCCGATGTTCGAGGCGGTGGGTTGGTTCCCGACTTGTCGCGTCTGCTCGAGGGGGCCCGCAGCGGCGGCGCTCAGACTCTGGGGGTGCAGGTCGGATCCGGCGAGTCCCCGGCGCGGTCCACCTGGATCGTGAACGAGGCAGGCGTCAAGGAGCGGACCTGGAGGTAGTACGTCCCGTCAGTGTCCGCCTTGAAATAGCGGACAAACGAGGGCCCATTCGCGAGACAGTAGAACAGGTACTTGTTCGGGAGGACGCTCGTCGTCTCCGGTCCGAACACCGCCACGGCGTTGAGCGCCGGGTCCGAGTTCACGGTGATCCGCGCCGTCTCCCCTCCCGCGAGTTGCACCCGGTACAGCGGCGCAAGTGGGGCCCCCAGGCCTGGCGAGGCGCCCGAAGCCGAAGCGCCGAACTCGAGCGGCGCGCCTGGGACATCGCTAGGCGCCGTCCCCGTTTTCGGGGCCGGGGGTGACGTCGCCGTGGTCGTCGTCTCCGGCGGGGTGGTCGCCGGCGTGCTGGTGGTCGGCGTCGTGGCCGCTGGTCTCGGGGGGGAGGCCGTGGTCGTGGACGCCGCGCTGGTGGAGGTGCTCGGTTCGGTCGTGGTGGACGGGTCCGTGGTGGTCGGCTCGGCCGTGGTCGACGGCGTTTCGTCAAGCGGGGTCAGGGAAGCCGGTCCGGCGGCCTCGACGGAGACGGCGCCTTGTGCCGCCCCGCCGGGCGCCGGGTCTCCGGGACGAGTGACCAGGGCGAGCAGCGCCGCGGCGGTCAGCGCGGCGACGGCGCCGGCGACGAGCAGTCGGCGTCGGCGGCGTTTGAGCCCGAGCCGGGAGCCCGGCGCGGGCTCCGAGCCCACTGTGGCGTCGAGCGGGTCAAGGTCCCGGGAGTAGGCGCCGGCGCCTGCGCTGCTGAACGCTTCGTTGAACGCGTGGGTCGCGGCGGCGTGGCGGACCAGCCCAGCGACCGTGTCGTCCAGGCTGGAGACGCCGATGAGCTTGGCGACGTGCGCGGTGTCGGCGAGCGGCGCGACCAGCGCCGCGTCGGCTTCGGGGACCATGACCCGCCGGCCGGTGCAGGCGGCGAGCTTCTGGGGGTACTCACCGGCGCCGGCCGTCGGGCGGAGGCTCTCGACCGCTCCCCCGGCGCCGACCCGGCCGGTGAACAGCCAGCCTCGCGCCGCGGCCGCCAGGTGCAGGTCGTCGAGCGCGGCGGCGGCCACGGCGGCGGCGAGCCCGCCGGAGGGGCCGGTGACGACCGCGACGGGAAGCTCGCTGCGCGAGGAGCGCACCGACCACACCGCCGCCGACGCCGGGGCGGGGTTCGCCGCCGCCCAGGCCGCGTGGCACGCCTCCCGGAACGCCTGGTCGGCGCGGGTGAACAACCCGGCGGCGAGGTCCTGCGCGAGGCCCGTCGCGCCGGGCACGCGGCGCACGGTCAAGGTGTACAGGTCGCCTCCGGCGAGGCGCGACACGGGGAACTCGACGCTCGCTGCGCCCGCCGGGCCGGGCTCGCCGATCAACGCGACGACGAGCTCACGGGCGGCGAGCCCGGCGGCGGGATCGCCGGACCGGATCCGGTCGAGCAGGTCGACCGCGTCCGCCGCGCTCGGGGGGCAGGCTTCGAGCGCGGCGGCGGGGTGAGCGGCGCGCAGCACCGCCTCCACCCAGCCCACGACGGGCCCCTCGACCGGCCCCCCAGACCAGCGGGCCAGGCGCACCGCGGCGACCAGGCCGGCCACCCGGGCGTGCACGTGGGCGCCGGTCGAGTCGAACGCCGGCGACAGGTCGGCGATGCGTTCAGCGAACCCGGAGCGCTCCAACCGGTCAATGACCGAGCTGTCCGCCTCGGCCACGGCCCGCTGCGCGGCGGCGACGAGGCCTCCCCCGGTGCTCAGCCACGCGGCGTCCGCGGTGGTGAGCTCTGCCTCGTCGAGCAGCGCGCCGAGCCGACGGCCCGGATGGGTGAGCCCGCTCGGGGCGCTCATCGTCCGGCCAGGCCCGCGAGGAGCTCGTCCACCAGGCCCGCCGCCCATGCGGGCGTGTCGGCCCGCTCCCGGTAGGCGCGCCACGCCCGGATTGCGTTGCCGTACGGGACCGCCCGCCCCAGCGCGGCGCGGATCGAATCCTCGTTGATCTCCTCGGGCGCGGCGGGGCCGGCGACCTCGAGCGTGTACGACGAGGCGTCGGCGACCGAGCCGAGGTCGTACACCGACCGCGACCACGACACGCCCGCCGCCAGCGGCGTGACGAGCAGCTCCCGCCCGGCGGGACCGGCGCCGTGGTCCACGGTCCAACCGAGGCTCACCAGCCCCTCGAAACCTGGCGGGCCGGTCACCGTGACCACCAGCCGGCCCGCCTCGTTCTCCTCGTACTCGGTCACGAACCGGCCGTCGCCGCTGCTCAGCTGCCCCGACGGCTCCCGGGCGCCCTCCGCGGCGGCCGCCGCCAACGTGCGGGACACCACCACCCGCCGCCCGGCGTCGACCGCGTCCCCGCCGGCGCTCCCCCCGTCGAAGAGCGGGACCACCGTCGCCTCCGGGCGCGCCGGGAACCGCTCGGCGATCACCGCGTCCAGCGCCGCGTCCCAGACCTGGTCACTGACCGTGAACTCCGGTTCGGCCAGCGCGGCGGCCAACACCGCGTCCAGACCCGCCGGATGACGCGGCTCCTCGTCCGGGTCCAGATCGTCGAGGATGATCCGCCCGTCGGGCCCGAAACGCGGCTCACCGGTCACGCCCGGGCTCCAACAGCAACGCCAGACCGGCCCGAGCTCTCGACAAGCGGCTCTTCACCGTTCCCTGGCTGATGATCTGGATTTCGGCGATCTCCTCCACCGACAGCCCGTAGTACTCGCGCAGGATCAGCGTCTCGCGGTACTCCTCGGGCAGCCGGCGCAGCGCCCAGCGCACCGCGGCCACGTCCACCACCGTCGATTCCGGGCCGGGCCCGGGCGCCGCCGGCTCGCTTTCGGGGTCGACCTCGACCGGGACCGGGCGGCGGCGGCGCAGCTCGCCCATGATCGCGTTGCGGGCCACCTGATGCAGCCACGTCGAGAACTTCGATCGCCCCTCGAAGCTCCCCAACCCGCGATGCACCGCCACCATCACGATCTGCACCGCCTCGTCGGCCTCGTCCTGCGAGCGGGCGAGACGGCCGCACAACCCCACGATCAGCCGCCGGTGGCGCTGGATCAGCTCCCGGAACGCGTCGCCGTCGCCGGCGGCCGCCACGGCCGCCAGCTCCTCGTCGCTCGTGTCCCCCCACACCACACGCCCACGCACCGAGCGCAAAGCCTCGCTCACCGGAGCCGTGGCGTCCACTCTGTTCCCAGCTCGTCATGCCGATCCGACGCGGGCGGCCGCCGGCCGGTTCCAGGAACCTTCCGACGGCGCCCCCCGCCGACCGGCGTCGCGCCGCGGCCGGCTCGGCCGCTCACCGGCGGGCGAGCGGGTCGGTCGGGTCGATCCCGGCGAACGCGAGCACCGCCGCGGCGGACGGGTCGGGCGGGGTGAGGTAGGGGCGGCGGGCCCGCTGCTCGAGATGGCCGACGAGATGGGCGGCGAACGCGTCGATGTCGTGCGCGCCGGCCAGCAGACGCGGCCGGCGGCCCGGTTCGGGCGGGTTCGCCGCCCAGGCGGCCTTGATGACGGCGTTCAGCTCGCCGAGCCGGTCGAGGCGTTGCCCGAGCCGGCGGCGCAGACGGTCCCGGAGCGACTGCAGATCCCGCGAATCGAGATCCGTGGAACGGGCGGTGGCCCCCAGCGAGAACGGGTTCAACGTGAACCCGTCGCGGTAAGCGAGGTGGGAGAGGGCGTGGCGGCCGGCCGGGTTCTTCGGCAGCCGCGCCCGCATGGCCGCCAGCCGCGACTGCGGCGTCGAACCCAGCTCAGCCGCCTGGGCGTCGGCCCAACGCTCGAACGGCGCAGTCTTGTCCCACGCCCGGCGCAAGTACACCAGGTCGGCGATCTCGCCCTGCGCCCCGGATCCGAGCGGCCGTTCGTCGAACCCATCGCCCAACGACGCGGTCCGCAGCGCCGCCCGGGCCCGGACGCGGGCGCGTCGATGAGCGCGCTGGCGGTCCTCTCGCACACTGCCCCTCGATATCAGCACGCTCCGCGCCATCTGCAGCCGCTTTTCCTCACCATAGACAGGCATCAGAAACCTTGAGTCGTCGTGTGTTCGCTTGCACCGCCGAACCACAGGGCCCGGGCGGGCGACCACCGGGGTTCACCAAGCGGTACAGCCAATTCGACGCCCCGGCGCCCCGGCTGGTTCCCGCCACCGGCGGATCGGCGCCGGCGGCACAGCCAACGCCTCACAGCGCGTTCCGCTGCCTTGGAACGGGCGGGTACGCTGGGGCAGCAGGTTGCAGACCCAAGAGCATTCGATCCCTCCGATGTGGGCGGCGAGGATCTCAAAGCCGAGCGGCTCACCGCCGGCTGCGGGAGGACGCCCGGTCTCGAGATACTCGACGATCCCGTCGCGTTGGCCGCTCAGCACGGCGAGTTCGGCGAGGAACTGCTCGACCTGGCCGGCCGGCAGGGACAGCCCCAACAGCTCCACGCCGGCGGGGTCGGCTACGAAACGGGCGACGAACTCGGTGAGCACCGCGGGGTCGGCGGCCACGTCGGGAAACAGCGCCCTGCCCTGGTCCTCGATCTCGCCGAGCCAAGCCCGCGCCGCCTCGAGCCGCTCAGCACGAACCCCGAAACGGGCTGCGACGTGCTCCCAGCCTCCGTCGTGGCTGTGCACCCAACTGAGCAGCGGCGCGTGCTCGCCCCGGCAGCGGCTGGCCGAAACCCACGAACCGAGAGGCGGCGGCGAGAACGCCGAGGTCGGCTTCGGCCGCACCGCGACATATCCGCCGCACACATAACCCGACAGTTCGATCACCGGGCGCCGCCGCCCGTTGCGATGTTGGCCGGCAAGACGCCGCGGTCCATGTCGAGGCCCTTCGTCGTCGCCCCACGTTGTCACGCCAACCCGAGTTTTCGCCGGGTCGGCGCTCGACGCAAGCCCATTTTTTCCACGCCGCCGCTGTCACTGGCGCCGCCATCACTGGCCCTTTGGGTGTCGTGATCGTTCGGGTGTCGCCCGCCGGTCAGAACGGGCCGATCCTCGGAGATTTCAGATCCGACGCGGCGGCGGGCGTTGGGGTTCCAAAGGTCGTGATGTGGAACCTGGGCCGGTTGTTCGCCCGTCAGACCAGTTGACCGAACAGGCCGACACCACAGGTAGAACGAGATGGACACCATCACTGAGTCAGGAATCGCGGCGAACGGATCGGTGAACCAAGCCGGGCATCACATCGCCGGCCGCGACCTCACCGTCCACGAGGGCTTGAGGATCCGCACCAAGTTCCGCACCAGCGCGAAACGCTGCCTGCTGGCTGGCCTGTCGGCGATGCTCGCCGGCACGGGGCTATTCGGCTACTACGTGATCGCTTTCTACGTCGCGTTGGACCAGAGCATGCCCGGTGGTTTCGATGACCCCAAGTTCGACGATTTCCCCGACATGCCCTCCGCCCTGCCCTGGGTTCCCGGAGGGTTCGGACTGAACTTCCTCGGCGTCGCGCTGCTCATCGTCGGCCTGTTCATCCCCCGCGACCGCCTGATCACCAAGGACTAGGCGTGAACGGCCCTCTCGCGGCGCTCGCCGCACGCCTCCTCGCCGCGCTCCTCCCCCGCCGCCAGCCGCAGCCGCAGCGGGTCGTGACGATCCGAGACAACGGGATCGTGGCCGACGGGCCCGTCAACCAAACCGGATCGGGAAACGCCGGCCGCGACCTCAAGATCAACTGACCCGTGCCGCCCCATCTGTCGGGAACGGGTCCCCAATCCCAACCAACCCAACACCACAGGAGATGACAATCATGAAGCAGCGTTACGCCATTGAAGCTCTTTCCTTCCACTGCATCGACGAGTCCGGCAAGGACTGGCTCGGTTCGGACGAGCCGATGTTCGTGTTCACCTGGACCAACGGCGCCAACGGCGCCACCACCCGCACCCGCGAGTTCGGCGACGTCGACTCCGGCGACAAGCGAGCGGTCAACCAGTTCATCGCCGGCAGCAAAGCCAAGGGCGTCGCCGGGCCGATCGGTCTGTCCGTCCAGCTCTACGAGATCGATCAGGGCGGCCACGACAACGTCAAGAACACTGTCGACAAGGTCCTCACCGCCGCCAAGATCGGGACCATCCTGCTCGGCGGCCCGCCCGTGCCCGTCCTGCCCGACCCGGTGCTGGACAAGCTGACCACCCTGTTCGGCAACGACCTCCTCGGCTCGGTCAACGTGACCTTCAGCGCCGCCCAGCTCCAGCAGCGCCTGCCCAAGGTCGGCCAGTCCTTCGCCCACGTCGTGCGCTTCAAGGGCGACAACGGCTTCTTCGATTTCGAAGGAGGCGCCGACTACGACCTCGTCCTGCGCGTCGCCCGCCGCGCCGACGCTGCCTGACATCGAGTGCACCCTCTCCGAGGCCGCCGCCAGCCGCAACGCCGGCGGCGGCCTCGCCGCGCCCGGCACGCGGCGCAGCCGCCGACGCCGGTTCAGTGCTGGTCCGCGCCGACGCTGTGTGCCCGCGAAGCCGACGGCCGGCGCCGGAAAGGCGCGTGCGTGATCGAGCTCACCGCCCTGGTCGACCCCGCCGCTTGGCCGGAACGGACAAGGCTGATCGTGCACCGGGAACGGCCCCACCCCGGCGCGCAGCTATCCCTGTTCGACGACCACGAAGGCTGGCGGCGGCACACCTGCTTCGTCACCGACCAGCCCGGCTGCGTCGCCGAACTCGAGCTCCGGCGCCGTCAACGCGGCCGCGCCGACCGTCATCCGCGACGCCAAAGCCCGCGGCCTGGACCTGCTGCCCTCCGCCTGCGTCGTCAACAACGACACGTGGGCCCAGCTCGCCTGCGCCGCGCTGAACCTGTGCTCCTGGCCCGCCAACCCACCCTGACCGGCGCCGCCCTCGCACGAGCCACCCTGAAACCCTCCGCTACAAGCTCTGGCACACCGCCGGCCGCACCCGCAGACAGGTTGTACGTCATGTCGTATCCCGGCCACACTTGGATCCTCTGGGGAGCGATGTACCACCAGCCCCCCGGGCTCACGTCGGTCGTCACGCAGTGACCGGCTGTCACGACGCAGGTTGGCGACAGGAGCCCGGCGCGAAGCGGGTCGACGCCGAGCTCGTCGCACCAGCTCAGCCAGCTGCGCAGGTCGAGCGTGTAGGCGTCGCGCGTGTTCGGCCCGAAGCGCAGCAGCCACCCGGCGGCGAGCGCCTCGAGGGTGCTGCGCCGCTCGGGGACGGCGCCGTCGCCTGGGCCACGACCAGCGCTGCGCCTCCGCGCTGCTCACCGTCGCTGTGGACGGGCATCTCAGCGGCCCCCAACCGAAGCGCTGCACTCCAACGACCTGCAGCGTACGGACGAGGTATGACAGCCAAGCCAATCAGCTCCGCCCACGGCTCGGCCTTGTGCTCCTCTTAGCCGCCGGCGACCATGGCCTCCGCCCACCCCAGTAGAGGCGGGAAGTGCACCGGGTGTGCTCTCCGGACGGAGATCAGCCGGGTGGGTGCTCTCTAGGCGTTGGCGGAAGGAGGCGTCGACGACGCTCGCTGATCTCGCAGCCGCCCAGCAGAACGGTCCGCTCCGCGACGTCAGCGACCTGGCTGCCCCTGAGCTGTGGGCCGTCGAGGACGAGCTCGACGCGTACCTTGCCGACCCCGCCGCTGCTCGTCGGCGCCCAGCAAGGCGTACGATGAGCCCTGTGGAGCTGCGCCTGACCGGATTCGTGCATCCCGACGGGGATGGCATCACCGCGGTCTGCCCGGAGCTCGACGTCGCCAGCCAGGGCGACACCGAGCAGGAAGCCTCCGAGGCGTTGCAGGAGGCTGTCGGCCTGCTCGTCGAGACTGCGAGCCGCAGCGAGATCGAAGCGCGCTACCGCGAGGGCTTCGTCTTGCCGACCGTTGCCTAGGGTCCTCTCCGGTGCGCAGGTCGTGCGCATCTTGGAGGCGCACGACTTCGCCCAGGTGCGCCGTCGCGGCAGCCACATCGCCATGCAGCGCGCTGATCCGGAGCAGGCACGATCACGGTGATCGTCCCGGACCACCGTGAGGTCCGGGCGGGCACGTTGGCCTCGATCATCCGCCAGAGCCGCCTCCCGCGCTCACTGTTCGACTGAGCCGCCGCCGCGCCTCAGCCGGCCTCGTCCAGCGATGACGGCATCGCCGCGGCCAGCGGGTCGCTCGTCATCCACTCGTCCCAGGCGGTGTCGGCCTTGGTGCGCATCTCGGCGCGGACCCGGCTGCAGCGGGCGTGGTGGTGAGTAATCGATCGATCGCCAGCCACACCCGGCGCAGGCGGCCTCCATGCAGGTCCATCGCGACCTCTTCGCGCACGAGAGGCGAGCTGTGCTTCAGCGGGTCGAGGCGGACGAGCAGCCAGGCTTCCCTGCCGACGAAGCGTCGCAGGTCGTCCGTACGCTGAGCAGATGCTGACGGCTGGAGCTGTCGCAGCGGGATCCGGTGGCTACTACGTCGCCGGCGTCGCCGGAGGGCTTGGAGGACTAGTACCTCCCGCGGAAGACCGCGAAGCCCCCGTCGAGTGGTTCGGACGCGCCGCTCTCGGGCTCGGGGTCGAGGCGGGGGAGTTCCTCGACCTCCTCGCCAACCGCGACCCCAACACCGGGCGTCGCATGCGCACCTTCCAAGCCGGCAACGGCGCGTACGACCTCACGTTCTCTGCACCCCTCACGAACCCGGTACGTGTCGGGCGTCGCTGAACCGGGTCAGCAGTCGATGGCGGTGCGGGCGGCCTGGCACGCTTCCATCATGCGCAGCGGCCCGAGCGCGCACTGCCGTTCGACCAGCTGGGCCTTGGGGACCACTCGAAGGTTGTCGAAGCTGGCGGCGCATTCGGTCGGCATGCCGTCCTCGGGCCCGAGTCGGAGCTCGGAGGGGATGCCCCGCACGGTCCGGGTCACCGGCGCCGCCACGACGCTGTGCAGCACGGGAATCGCCGCTGAGCGGGTCATGACCAGGAACGGTCGACGCCCGACGTTCTCGAGCTCACCCCACCAGATCTCACCCCGTCGGGGTTCGCTCACCACGGCTCCTCGGCGATGGCGTTCCGGAGCGACGCGATCGCCGCGTCCCGTTCCTGCTCGGTCGGCGGGACACGTCGGTAGCCCTCGATGACGGCTCGGTCGATCTGGTCTCGCCGGTCGAGCTCGACAACAGCCCGTATGCCGGCGCGGACAGCGTCGGCTCGGCTCGCGTACACCCCCCGCCTGACCAGATCGTCCAGGATTGCCAACTGATCCTCGGGGAGCCGCACCGCGATCTGTTCCGTTGCCACCCCCCAAGCATACCGAATCGGTAGTCACATCGGTATGCGCTCGAGCGCCGGCCGGCCCTGCCTTCCGGGCAAGCCGAGGCGCTTGAACGCAGACGCGGAACGGGGCCGGGCGGGTTCGCCCGGCCCCTGTCGGCGCCGCCGTTGCTGGTCTCAGCTCAGTTCTGGGTGAGGATGAGGGCGCCGGACGTCTCCGCTTTGAGCTGCGGGCAGGTCGGTTGGCCGGCGCTGTTGCGGTAAACCACGCCGCCATCGAAGGACCGGTTGAAGCTGCTGGCGATCTCCTGGGCGAGGTGCTGCAGGTAGTCGTGGTCCTCGAAGCGGTACAAGTCGATGGGCCAGGATTGGGTGGTCAGCCCGCCCGATACGTCTTCCACCTGAGCGTAGAGCCGCCCGCTTGCGCAGCCGAACTCGATGGTGGCGCCGAACGAGATGGCGGGGTCTTGTGCCCAGTCCATGTTGTACTCGAAGTCGGCCAGGATCTGGATGTGAGCGACGTTGGGCGGAGGGTAGATGAGGGGCAGTGCGGGGTAGACGCCTCGCACCGTCACTCCTCCCGATGAACCCCATGCGTAGGAGTTGGTCGAGAAGCTATGGCCAAGAACAGTCTCGGAGCGGGAACCGACGTAGATTGAAAGCGGCGGGTTGGCGGGCTGCTTGTACGCCTTCCAGTGGATGTCCGAGCGGAGTTTGGCGCTGTTGAAGTTGACGACCTTGCCGGGGCTGTCGTCGAGCCAACGGCACGGCGACCCGAAATCGTTGCTGAAGAGGAGATTGTCGTTCACCCACAGGTAGGCCCGGCGCAGACACCAGCCGTCGCTGCCGGTTTTGCCGATCTCCAACCGGGTGATGTCGCCGATCTTGTTCACGCCGAAGGGCAGCAGGTCATAGGTGCGGAGGCTGTCTCGTTCGAAATCATCGGCGGGCGAGTCGATCCAGGTCACGTTGTTGTCGTTCAGCTTCACGTACACGTCGTCGTCGCTGCCGGCGTCGCCGATGTCCCCGGTGCGGAACATCACTTGAA
>JBJXGF010000059.1:0-3239 GCA_046153015.1 Acidimicrobiales bacterium
CTTCGGGCGGCTGGGGCGGGGCGGGCTGCGCCGGCGGGGGGCTGACGCTCGGCGTGACGGCCGCGGCCAGCTCGGCCGGGGTGTCGAGGACCTGCTCGAACACGAGGCCGCCCGCCGCGGTGACCGCCACGAGCACGCCCGCCGCCCACACCACCGCCGGGGCGCGGCGGGGGCGGGGGCGGCCGGGCGAGAGGGCCATGAGCTGCGCGAGTCGCCGCTCCACCTCGGGCCGTCCGGCCTCGAGGGCGTCGGCCAGCACCTCGATGTCGAGCTCGCGCAGCACCGCCGGCCGGTGCTGAGGGATGCCCCGCAGGGAGTAGACCAGCTCGAGGTACCGCTCGAGCACCTCGTCGAGGCCGACCGGCCCGCCCAGCGCGGCCCGCCGGTCGCCGACGCCCAGCACCCCCTCGCCGAGGTCGACCACCAGCCGCACGCGGCGCGGCGCCAGCTCGGCGACCTCCACGCCGTACACCGCGCCGACGAGGGTGAGCTCGGGATCCGACAGCGCCCGGTCGCCGCGCTCGATCGCGGCGAGCAGCGCGGCGTCGATCGAGCGGGGGGCCTGCGCCGCCAGCGCCTCGAGGTCGAGCCCGGCGCGCTCGCGTCGCTCTCGCAGGAGCGAGCCGAGCCGCCACGGCGGCGCCAGCGTCAAGGCGCCCGCGCCGAAGGCGCCCCCGTCCCGTTGCTCCCGCTCGACGAGCATGCTCGGGTATCGGCGCCGGCCCAGCCGACCTGTCGGGGTGATTCCACGGTTACGCTCTCGGGCCCATGAGCTCGAACGGCGCCAACGCGACCCAGGTCCCCCTCGGCGGCGGGGCCGCCCGTCGGCTGCTCGGCGCGGCGCCCGAGCGCCTCTACGCCGCCGACCTGCTGGCGGCCATCGCCCTGCAGGCCGGCGAGGCGGACCGGACCCGCAGCGTGGCCCCCGAGGTGATCGCCGCCATCAAACGCTCCGACCTGCTCGCGCTGGCCGCCAGCGCGGAGATCGGCGGGCTGGGCGAGAGCGTCGTGCAGATCGCCGCCGAGCTGGAGGCGGTCGCCTCGGCCTGCGCCTCGACCGCCTGGTGCCTCTGGAACCACCTGAGCGTGTTCCACCTGTTCTGCGGGGCGCTCGGCGTGGAGCACGCGGCGTTGCTGCGCTCGGTGGTCGAGGCCCACCAGTGGGTCTGCTTCCCCGGCGGGGCGGGCACCCGCTGCCTCGGCCGCACCGAGGGGGACGAGATCGTGATCGACGGCACGGCCACCTTCGGCTCCGGGGGCCGCTACGCCGACTGGGTGGGGGTGGCGTTCCGCATGCAGGACGACCCCGACGGGCCGCTGGATCTGCGCTTCACGATCGTGCCGCTCGGCGCGCCGGGCGTGCGCATCGAGCCCACCTGGGACGGCATGAGCGTGCGGGCCTCCGCCACCGACGACCTGTTCTACGACGCCGTGCGCGTCCCCGCGGCCCGCTGCGTGCCGTGGTTCGGGGTGAACCGGGCCGGGGTGCTGCGCGACCCCGCGCTCGAGCCGATCCACCCCCGCTACCGCCAGGACTGGGTCGGCCTGTCGGACCTGTGGCTCGCCGCCCAGGCGGTCGGCGTCGTGCAGGCCGCGCTCGACGACGCGTGCGAGGGCATCCGCGGCCGCCGCGCCATCCTCGGCGCGGTCATGGCGGAGCGCCCGATGGTGCAGGTGAACCTGGGCCAGGCGGCGAGCCTTCTGGCCGGCGCCCGGGCCGCGGTGCGGGCGGGCTGCGCCGACGCCGACGCCCGCATCGCGTCGGGTGAGCTGCCCGACGAGCTCGACCCGCTGCGCCAGATGGCCCACGCCACCGCCGCCATCCAGCAGTGCGACCAGGCCATGCGGCTGATCCTGCGGGTGCTGGGCGGCAACGGCCTGCGCGAGGGCTCCTCGTTCGAGCGCCGCTACCGCGACCTGCAGGCGATGCCGGTGCACATCAACGCCCACCAGGACCGGGTGACCGAGCAGCTCGGCAAGGCGTTGCTGGGCCGTCCGCTCGACGCCTTCTGAGCTGGGCCGGGCGGTGGATTCTGCCCAGGCCCGCCGGCGCCCGGGCGGCCTGCCAGCATGGTAGGAATCCCACGAGGAGGTGCGATGGACCTGGACACGATGGCGCTGCGGGTGGCCCGGCCCAGGTTGGGCGGCGCGGGCCTCGTCGCCCGCTTCGGCGACGTCGTCGCGTACGTGGCCGCCGAGCGCGGCCCGGGCGTGGCCACTGTGCTGGCCACCTGCCGGCGCGCCGCCGCCGAGGGGGGCGCGCCGGGCGACGCCCTGATGCGGGCGATGACCGAGCTGCTGGCCGGCGACGCCGAGGAGCTCCCCGGGCTGTGCGCGGTGGCGCCCGCCCAGCGGGGTCTGGCCGTGGTGGTCTTCGGCCAGGTCGAGGCCGTCGCGCACAGCGAGAAGGCCGGCGTCGTGCGCCTCGCCGGGTCCGATCCCAGCACGGTGCTGCTGAGGCTGATCGCCGGCGCCGAGTCGGTGACCGCGTTCTCGGCCGGGGCGGCGGCCCCCGAGGACGATGGGGTGACCGACCTGCGGGGCGGGGTCACCCCCGGCGACGGGTTCCTGCTCCTGCCGGCCGCAGCGCAGGCCGAGCCCGCCGCGGTCGAACCAGCCGCGGTCGAACCAGCCGCCTTCGAACCCTCGGCGGCGCCCCCGCCTCCGCCGCCGTTCGGGCCCGGCATCGCCGAACCGGCCCCGCCGGGGCCCCCGGCGGCCGCAGGATCAGCCGCCCCCGAACCGGCCCTGCCGGCCCCCGCCGTCGAGCGCCACGAGCTCGATCACCAGCCCGGCAGCGGGACGCTCGTCGGCGCCGCCTCCGGCGAGGCGGTGCTGGCGCCGCTGCCGGTCACGCCGCCCGCCGAGGTCGACGCCGACCCG
Organism: Acidimicrobiales bacterium; assembly: GCA_046153015.1. Classification (GTDB taxonomy): domain Bacteria; phylum Actinomycetota; class Acidimicrobiia; order Acidimicrobiales; family CAIXPF01; genus JBJXGF01. The sequence goes on from JBJXGF010000059.1 coordinate 2,884, forward strand.
CTGGCCTCGCTGCGCCGGGCGGCCGCGCCGATCCCCGGCTCTGCCGCGCCCCCGCTGGAGGAGCCCGACGAGGCGCCGGCTGCGCCCACCTGGGTCGCAGAGGCGCAGGCCGACCACGAACCGGCCCAACCGGCCGAAACGGCCGAACCGGCCGAAACGGCCGAAACGGCCGAAACGGCCGACCAGCCAACCGAGCCGAGCCCGGCGGCTGCGGCGGCGCCCGAGCCGACCGAGGCGCCCGAGACCCAGGAGGAGCAGGAGGAGGCCGCCGAGGCGTCCCCGCCGGCCGGGCTGCGCCTCGAGCCGGGGCTGCGGCCGGGCGTGACCTCGCCCGAGCCGTTCGAGCGCCTCGAACC
>JBJXGF010000065.1:0-7783 GCA_046153015.1 Acidimicrobiales bacterium
AGCCGCCGCCGCTCCAGCCGCCCGCCGCGGGGCCGGCGCCGGGCGAGGCCGCGGCGGCGCCGGCCGAACGGCCGACCGATGCGAACGCCGAGAGGAGCTTCACCGTGTCGGCGTGGCCGGCCGGGCAGGCGGCCGGCAGACCGGCGTCGCTCATCGGGCGGCTCACCTCGAACACGTCGTCACAGGTGCGGCAGCGGAACTCGTAGACGGCCATGCGCCAATCGTGGCGCCTCCCGCCCGAACCGGTCAGAAACTCGGGGAGCGCCGCCCCGCCACGCGCCCCGCCGGCGACGCTACGGTCCCCGCATGGCTGCCCTCAACCCGCTCAAGGCCCGCCTCGCCGCCGGGGAGGCCGTGTCGGTGTGCCTCGTGTCGTCGCCCAGTGTGCCCAGCGCGCTGGCCCTGGCGCGGGCCGGCTTCGACGGCCTGATGTTCGACCTCGAGCACTGCCCGATCACGATCGAGACCGCCCAAGCCATGATCGCGGCAACGCTCGGCGCCGGCTGCACGCCGCTCGTGCGCGTGCCGTGGAACGTGCCGTGGCTGGCCAAGCCGGTGCTCGACGCCGGGGCCATGGGCGTGATCTTCCCGATGGTCACCACGGCGCAGGAGGCGGCGGCCGCGGTGGCCGCGGTGCGCTACCCGCCCGTCGGCGAGCGGGGCTTCGGGCCCATCTACGCCGCCCCCGCCTGGGGGGTCGACCTCGGCCGCTACGGGCAGATCGCCGACGAGGAGGTGCTCTGCATCGCGCTGATCGAGCACCAGCGGGCCATCGCCAACCTGGAGGAGATCGTGGCCGTGCCCGGCCTCGACGTGGCCGCGCTCGCCCCGTTCGACCTGGCCTACAGCTACGGCAAGCGCGGCCCCCGCCCCGGCGACCCCGACCTCGCCGCCGCGGTGGAGCGCTTCGAGTCGGTCGTGGGGCCGAGCCCGGTGATCCTCGGCGGCGGCGCCGGGCGGGCCGAGGACACGGCCCGGATGATCGAGCGGGGCTACCGCTTCCTCATCGCCGGGATGGACGTGGCGTTCCTGCAGGCCGGCGCCGCTCGGGCGCTGGCCCCGTTCAAGGCGGCGCAGGCGCCCCCGCCGAACGGGTCGTGAGCCGGCTCAGCGCCCGGTGAACTCCGGCGGCCGCTTCTCGACGAACGCGGTGCGGCCCTCCTCGAAATCCTTCGTCAGCCGGGCGAAGTGCAGCGCCATGCCCTGGTGGGCGTAGGCCCGCTCGATGGTCGGCTCCTCCCAGCCCTTGTACACCGCCGCCTTGGTGTAGCCGTAGACCCGGGTGGGGCCGCCGGCCAGCTCGTGGGCGAGGCGCAGGGTCTCGGCCGCGAGCTCCGCGGCGGGCACGACCCGGGAGACGAGGCCCCAGCGTTCGCACTCCTGCGGGCCGAGCGTGGGCGCCAGCAGCGCCCATTCGAGCGCCTTGCCGATCCCCACGAACTGCTGCAGCAGGCTGGTGCCGGTGGCGATGCCCCGCTTGGTGAACGGGATGGCCAGGGTGGCGGAGTCGGACATGAGCCGCAGGTCGCAGGCCAGGGCCAGGTTGAACCCGGCGCCGTGAGCGTGTCCGTTGACCATGGCGATCACCGGCTTGGACAGCGCCCGCAGCCGCTCCACGACGAGGGGCCAGCGGCCCTCGCCCTGCACGTACTGCTTCACCTCGTCGTGGTACGGGCGCAAGGGTTGGTCGGGCTCGCCCATGCCCCGCAGGTCGTCCCCCGCACAGAAGGCCCGCCCGGCGCCGGTGAGCACCACCGCCCGGCAGTCCCGGTCACGGTCGAGCACGTCGAGCGCGTCGAGCAGCTCCACGCCGATGCGCACGTTGAGCGCGTTGAGCTTCTCGGGGCGGTTCATCACCAGCGTGGCGACGGCGCCGTCGCGCTGCACCAGCAGGTAGCGGTACTCCTCCGGGGTCACCTCGTGCGCCCCATCTGCAGCAGGTCCTCCCCCGCCCAGGACTGCTCGAAGGGCACGGTGAAGTACGGCGTGAACTGCATCCGGGCGAAGCGCCAGCCCTGCGCGGTGCGCACGTAGCGGTCGTCGTACCGGCCCGCCACCCGGTAGGCCACGCCGTGGGAGACGGTCTTGGCCTCGAGGTAGGCGAAGCCGGTCCCCTCGTCGCCGTCGACCTCGACGGCGTGGTTGTGCACGAACTGCTTCACGAACTGCAGCACCGAGGGCAGGTTGCCGAAGAACTTGGCCACGTTGGTCGTGGCGCCCAGGTAGCCGTAGTCGATCTCGGCGTCGGCGGCGAAGAGCGCGACCACCTCGTCGATGCGGGTCTGGTTGATGTGATCGTGGAAGCGCAGCCGCAGGAGCCGGATGTCCTCGATGTCGCAAAGCCGCTGCACCTTCGCCTCCAGCGCAGCCAGCCGGGCCTCGGCGTCGGCCATGGCGGTCCCCCCTTCGTGCCGTGCGGGGCGAAGACTAGACGGGGCGGCCGGCGCCACGCTTGTGGCGGGTTGTTCGCGGACGCCCAAGTATGGTCCGCGCGTACAACGTTCCGACCTGCGGTTTTAGCCAGCTGGAACAGGCGTCTACTCGGACCCTCGCGAACAACCCGCCACACACGCAGGGGCGGCGCCGCGAATCCGGTCAGAACGGCAGGGATTCGTAGATCTCGACTCGGCCGGCGGGATCTGCCAGCGACGGACAGTGACGGGCTAGGTCGACTGCGGCGTCGAAGTCGTCGGCCTCGATGATGAGATAGCCGGTGAGGTCCGCCACGCCGTCGTAACGCTCCTCTGCGGCGATGGTCGCGCGGCGTCCGAAGGGGTGGCCCCCGTCCGTCACCCCGGCGCCGAGCTGCTGGCACCACGCCGTCCAGGCCGCGGCGAGTCGTCGTTGCTCCTCGGGTGTGTCCCCCATGCCCGGGGGGCCGTGATAGTGGATGACGCACGTGGTCACGAGGCGGCGCCGGTCATGAAGGCCATGAACGCGGCGCCGTCGACGATGATCTCGCTGGCGGCGATGCGGCCATCGACCACGGTGAGATGCTCGGCGATCTTGACCGCGCTGGCGCCGTGGACCGCTCGGTAGAGCTGGAATGCGTCCTGGCCGTCGTACCCCTCGGCGACCATCGTCGTCGTCGCCCGTTCGGGCCATCCGCCTCCCGCCAGGAACGCCTCCCGGCCCTCGACGCGGTGCTGGCCGGCGTCGAACACGAACGAGTCGTGGAGCAGGGGGCGCAGCGCATCGGGCCCTTCGCCGCTCGTCCACGCGTCGAAGTAGCGGCGGGCGACCGTCCGGGTGGTCGCGGTGTCGGTGGTCATGTTGGGCTCTCCTTTGTGGATTCGAGTGTGGATTCGAGATAGCGGTCGAGGCACGCCAGCGCCGCCGCCCAACCCGCCTCGAACAGCGCGGGATCGGCGTCGGGCCCGATGCGGTCGTGGACCAGCTCGATGCGGGTGGACCCGTGGCCCGCCTCGGCGAGGGTGATCGTGATCAGGGTCTCGGCGCGCTCGTCATCCCACCGGTTGGTCATCACCAGCAGCCGGGGCGGGTCGAGCGCCTCGATGCGGCCGTGGAGCACCCTGGTGGCGGCGCCGTGGTGCATCACCCAGCGGCAGGCGCCGCCGACGCGCAGGTCGATCTCGACCTCGGAGGTCTCCACGTCGGGCGGCCCCACCACTGCCTCGCCTGGTCGGGCTCGACGATGGCGCGGAACACCGCCTCGATCGGGGCTCGCGCCACCCGCACCAGCCGGACCGGACCGCCGCTCATCGGTGCGACTCGAGGTGGGCCACGAGCGAGTCGAGCGTGGCGCTCCAGAAGGCGACCTGATCGCCGAGCCACGCCTGCGCGTGGTGGAGCGGCTCGCCGCGCAGGCGGCACAGCTGGTGCCGACCGGCCCGGCGCCGTTCGATCAGGCCGGCGGCCTCGAGCACCCGCAGGTGCTTGGACACCGCCGGCGCCGACATGGCCAGCGGCGCCCGGAGCTCGGCGACCGAGGCGTCCCCATGGACGAGGCGGGCGACGATCCCGCGGCGGGTCTCGTCGGCCAGCGCGGCGTAGATGTCCGAGAGCTCCGGGGCAGCCATGCCGCGAAGCTTAACCGATGGGTTAAGCGACGCGCCTCAGAACACGATCACCGCCCGGGCGGCCTGGCCTCGGCGGAGCCGGTCGTACGCGGCGGCCACGTCGTGGAGCTCGATGCGCTGGGAGATCAGCTCGTCGAGCAGCAGGCGGCCCTGGCGGTAGAGCTCCACGTAGCGGGGCACGTCCACGGCGAAGCGGTTGGCGCCCATGTACACCCCCCGCACTCCCCTGCCCTCGAGGAAGGCGGACGCCGGCAGCACCACCTCGGCGTCTTCGGGGAGCACGCCGATCACGTAGGCCGTGCCGCCGGCCCGGGCCATGGCGAACGCCTGGGCGACCGTGGCGGGCGAGCCGACCGCCTCGAACGCATGGTCGACCCCGCCGACCGAGCGCCGACGCACCTCGGCCACCGGGTCATCGGCGGCCAGCACGAGGTCGGTGGCGCCGAAGCGGCGGGCCAGCTCGAGCTTCTCGGCGCTGGTGTCGACGGCCATGATGCGGGCGGCGCCGGCCAGCCGGGCGCCCTGCACCACGTTGAGCCCCACGCCGCCGCAGCCGATGACCGCCGCGGTCTCGCCCGGGCGCAGCCCGGCGGCGCGCTGCACGGCGCCGATCCCGGTGGTGACCGCGCACCCGAGCAGCGCCGCCCGGTCGAGCGGGACCTCGGCCGGGATGCGCACGAGCGACCGCTCGTGCACGAGCATCCGCTCGGCGAACGCGCCGACGTAGCCCATCGCCGACAGCGCCGCGCCGCCCGCCGCCAGGCGCAGGCGGGGCGCTTCCCCCGGGCCCCGCGCCGTGCGGGCCTTGTCCCGGCACAGCCACAGCTCGCCGGTGAGGCAGAAGCGGCAGGCGCCGCAGGAGACCGACACGCAGGCCACCACGTGGTCGCCGGCGGCCAGCCCGGTGATCTCGGCGCCGACGGCCTCGACCACGCCGGCGGCCTCGTGGCCGAGCACGAGCGGGGCGGACCGGGTGATGCGGCCGTCGATGAGGTTGAGCTCGCTGCCGCAGAGCCCGGCGGCGGCGGTGCGCACCAGCACCTCGTGCGCGCCCGGCGCGGCGATCTCCACCTCGACCACCTCCGGCCGGCCGGGGATGGTGTGGAGCACCGCCGCACGCACCCCGGCAACGGTATCGGGCGAAGCCGCCGCCGTTCGGGCCGGCGCTCTAGTGTGCGCGGCGGGCCGACGATCACGAGGAGGGGCAGAGCGTGGAGCTGCACGAGTACAAGGACCGCTTCAAGAGCGCCGAGGTCAGCCGGGACGACCACGGGGTGCTCACCGTGCGCCTGCACGGCCGCGACGGCGCGCTGATGTGGGGCATGCGCCCCCACCGGGAGCTGCCCGAGCTGTGGGCGATGATCAACTCCGACCGGGAGAACCGGGTGGTGGTGCTCACCGGCACCGGGGACTGGTTCATCGGCCTGCAGGGCGGCGGCGAGGGCCTGGCCCGGGGGCAGATCTCGCCCTTCGGCTGGGATCAGGTGATCTTCGAGGGCATCCGGCTGGTGATGCAGATGCTCGACATCGAGATCCCGATGATCTGCGCGGTGAACGGCCCCGCCATCGCCCACTCGGAGCTGGCCGTGCTCTGCGACGTGGTGCTCGCCGCCGAGGGCGCCTACTTCCAGGACGCGCCGCACTTCCCGGACGACCTCGTGCCGGGCGACAGCATGCAGATCATCTGGCCGCTGCTGCTCGGCCCGAACCGGGGCCGGTACTTCCTGCTCACCGGCCAGAAGATCGACGCCCAGGAGGCCAAGCAGCTCGGCATCGTGGGCGAGGTGCTCCCGGCCGACAAGCTGCTCGACCGCGCCTATGAGATCGCCCACGAGCTGGCGCACCGCAACCCGGTGGTGCTGCGCAACACGCGCTACGTGCTCACCCGCCAGCTCAAGAAGGCGATGATGGACGACCTGCACATGGGCTTGGCCCTCGAGGCGGTCGGCTCGTTGGCCGGTAAGGGCTTCTACGCCCGCAAGGACGAGGAGGCCGGCGCCTCCTAGCCGCGCCTAGCCCGCCGCGTCCGGGCGCCGACGGGGGACGTCCGGGCCGGGGGGCGACGCCGGCGGGACGGGGCGGGCCACGCAGAACAACGACTGGCCGAACGCCGGCGGCCGGCGCTGCTCGAGGCGACGCAGCGCCGGGACCGCCAGGCGGTCATACGCCAACGCCGGGCCTCGGGCGGTGGGCACGCCGCCGAGCAGGCGGGCGAACACCAGCCAGGCGGGCGCCCCGAGCGAGTTCACGTAGCGGAGCTCCACCGGGGCGAGGCCGGCGGCGGCCAGGGTCATGGTGAGGCTCCGGCGGGAGTAGCGGCGGTGGTGCCCGACCCGGGCGTCGAAGCGGCTGTAGAGCGCCTCGAAGGCGGGCACGAACAGGATGACCCGCCCGTTGGCCGGCAGCCGGTCCCGCAGGAGGCGCAGCGACTCGGCGTCCTGCTCGATGTGCTCGAGCACGTTGACGAGCACGTAGGTGTCTCCGGCGTGACGGTCGGCGATCTCGTCGAGGGCGCCTTGGTCGACCGAGACCGCGGCGTGGTCGGCGAAGCGGGTGCGGAGGCGTTCGACCAGGCGGGGCGAGGGGTCGGTGGCGACCACGTGGGCCCGCCGGGCGATCCGTTCGGTGAGCGTGCCGGCGCCGGCGCCGATCTCGATGACCTTTTCCCCGAGGTGGGGCTCGATCAGCTCGCCGATCCAGTCGGCGTAGTTGTGGGCGTCCTCCAGCGAGTGCAGGACGCCGGCCAGCTCGTCGTCGGCCTCGGCGAAGCCCAGCGGCGCCCGCCGCCGGCGGGTCGCCTCGAGCACCCGCTCGCCGAGCGCCGAGTAGCGGCCGATGCAGTACATGGCCCGCGCCCCGTCGGCCCAGCCGATCTTCTTGCCGTCGGCGTAGGTGCGCCCCGAGTAGGAGATGCCGATCTCGTAGATGCGCGCCCCCCGCCGGGCGAGCTTGGCGGTGATCTCGGGCTCGAAGCCGAACCGGTCCTCTTCGATGTCGATCGACTGGATGACCTCTCGGCGGAACGCCTTGTAGCAGGTCTCCATGTCGGACAGGTTCAGGTTGGTCATCATGTTGGACGCCGTGGTGAGCAGCCGGTTGCCGATCGAGTGCCAGTAGTAGAGCACCCGGTGCGCGCCGCTGGTGAGAAAGCGCGACCCGTAGACCACGTCGGCCCGCCCGTCGAGCAGGGGGGCCAGCAGCGCCGGCCAGTCGGCGGGGTCGTACTCGAGGTCGGCGTCCTGCACGATCACGTAGGGCGCCGTCGCCTCGGCGAAACCCCGCCGGAGCGCGGCGCCCTTGCCCATGTTGAACGGCTGCTCGAACACCCGCACCCGCGGGTCGGACACGGTGGCCAGCACCCGGCGGGTGCCGTCGGTGGAGCCGTCGTCGACCACGATCACCTCGTGGGTGGCCGGCGCCGCCAGCACCCGGGCGAGCAGGGCTTCGACGGTGCCGACCTCGTTGTAGCAGGGCACGACGACCGACAGGCAAGGCTCCACGGCGGGCGAGCCTAGCGGCCGCTCTTCCGCCGGCTCAGCACCGGCGCCGGGGCGGGGACCGAGGCGGGGACCGTCGCCCTCGCTCGGCGGGGCCAACGGCTCACCGCCGCAAGGCCCGCCCCCACCACCAGCAGACCGACGCCGAGCGCAGCGGCGGCGTCGGCGGCGAACCCGGTGAGGGCCAGGCGCAGGCTCCTGCTGGTGGGCTCGACCACCGGCTCGGGCGGCAGCTCCGGCGCGGGC
>JBJXGF010000092.1:0-13017 GCA_046153015.1 Acidimicrobiales bacterium
GTGAGTCCCTCGCGTTCGCCCCGGTCGATGCGAGCCTGGCGGACCCAATTGCCCAAGGTCCCCTCACCGATCCCCAACGACCGCGCGACATCGGCGACCGGACGGTCCTCGTCGATCACCAACGCCATCGCGTCAGCCCTGAACTCCGCCGTGAACGAACGACGACGCCTGGCCGACCGCTCCTCCATCACTGACATGACTACCTCCTAATCGAGGTGTCCTGCCAACGGGGGGATGCTCACGCGGATGAGCGAGACCCCCGTAGTCGTCCTGCAGGGAGCACGCTCCGTCGGCAAGTCAACGGTGTTGTCGGTGGTTGCCCGCCACCATGATGTAGAGATCACTGATCTTGATGACCTCGCGGTACGAGCTCGCGTGGCTGCATCGCCCTCCGATGCGGTCCTCGGCCCGCATCCAGTTTGCATTGACGAATACCGGCATGTCCCCGAGTTGCTGCAGGCGATCAAAGCGCAACTGAACAACAGGCACGACAACGGCAGCTGGCTGCTCACCGGTTCGGCTTCGTTCTGGGCGATGCCGCGAGGAACTTAGGCCCTGACCGGTCGTGTCCAACTCGTCGAAGTCATGCCGTTCTCGCAGGGTGAACTGGACGGCGTGCACGAGGACTTCCTGGAAAAGGCCCTAGTCGACCCCGATAGCCTCCTCACTCGACGGCGAGTCGTGACCGAGCGCGATGAATACGAGCTCCGAGCCTGCCGCGGAGGGATGCCGCTCGCGGTCAACACCATCGGCCGTCAACGCGCCAACTTCTATCGTGGATACCTCGCCGTCTCGTTGCAGCGTGACGTGCTCGACCTCTCCCGGGTCCGCCAGATCAATGCGCTGCCTCGGTTGATGGAACGACTCACCGCGCAGACCGGTCAGGTGCTCAACATCGTCAAGGCCTCCAACGCAGCCGGCATCGAGCCGCGATCCGGGGACAACTACGTACGTCTCCTCGAAACACTGTTCCTCATTCGGCGTCTCCCCGCTTGGGGACGGACGCTGCGATCCCGTGCCGCGCATTCGCCGAAGTTGCACGTCGTCGACTCGGGCCTCGCGGCGTACCTGCTCGGCATCACCCCCGAAAAGCTCGCTCGACGAGACCCGGCGGCGCTCTCCGAGTTCGGGCACCTGTTCGAAACGTTCGTCGTCGGCGAGCTCCTCAAGCAAGCGTCATGGTCCGACGACGTGAGCGACATCGGGCACTGGCGAACTCACGACGACCAGGAAGTCGATCTCGTCATCGAAACCCACGACGGAAACGTGACCGGCTTCGAGATCAAAGCAGGCCGCGAGGTCGACCAGAAGGCACTTCGCGGGCTGCGTTCACTTCGAGACGCTCTCGGCGGCCAATTCCACGCCGGCTACTTCCTCAACACAGGGACCGAGGCCTACCGTCTCGAAGACCGAATCTTCGTCTGCCCCAGCGACCGGCTCTGGGCAACCAACCGCGCCAACATCGCCACGTGACGGTCGACGCAGCGCGAAGGAGCGGATTTCCGCACCGCCCGGGCGGGTTGCTCGGCTGCGGCTGGACGTTCAAACGAGCTGGGCCGGTTGGCGGCCGCGGCTGTCAGGCGGCGAGGTGGGGCACCAGGTGGCGGTGGCGGCTGACGGGCCCGGGCAACGGCCGGACCCACACGAGGTTGCCTTCGATCTGAGCCACCTGGGCCACGGCCCGCGCCTGGCCGGACCCGACGACGATCCACGCACCCTCAGGGGTGAGGTTGGGGTCGCGTGCGTCGTCGAGGAACGCCCACGGTAGGCCAGTGTCGTCTTCGGTGTTGAGGTCGACGCGGAGGTCGATGCTCATGGCTCAGTCCTCCTCCGGCTCATGAGCAGGGGTTGATGAGACGCGTGTGCGCACATTCGAGCAGCCTCCGGACCAGTTCGTCGAGCGCCTCGTGGGCGATCGTCACATGCGCCGTGCGGAACGTCGGGACCACCAGCAGCCCGCCGGCCTCGATGTCGGCTCGCCGGAAGACCGCGACGACGGGGGAGGCGCTGAGTCTGGATCCGCACAAGGCGTTCACTTCGAAGGCCACCACGAGGGGCCTGTCCACCGACGACATCGTGACGGTTACCGGACCGCATTCCCAAGGGATCCCGCTGCGGCGGAGAACGTCGTTTGCGCTGAAGGCGCTCCGGGGGCGGCTGAACTCACCCGCCCGCTCGACCTCAAACGGGCCGAGCGTCGCCGGCGACAGTCGCGAAACCGCAGGTCGAGGGGGACAGTGGTCCCGGTTTGCCGCGAGCCGGCGCAGCAGGCGTCGGAGGAGGCCGATCCTTTGACAGGATTCTGAAAGCCCCGTGCAGCGAGGATGCGGCCAATGGACGGAACCACCACCGAGATGGCCGCTGCGGGCACGGTGCGGCGTGGCGGGCTGCGGATCTGCGTGTTGGGAGCGGCGCGGGCCGAGCTTCTCGTCGGGAGCGGCGCCCCACCCGAGCGTGTGGAGCTGGGCGGCGCGCGCCCGCGGCGGCTGCTGCTGGCGCTCGCGGTCGACGCGGGGCAAGCGGTTTCGGCCGACCGTCTCGCCGAGCGGGTCTGGGGCGCCCAGTTGCCGGCCGATCCCAGGGCGGCGCTGCACACGCTGGTGTCACGGTTGCGCCAGGCGCTGGGCGCCGAGGTGATCGCCACCGACGGCCCGGGCTATCGGCTGGCCGTCGGCGCGCAGGACGAGGCAGGCCGGGCGACGCTCGACGCGTTGACATTTCAGAGCTTGGTGCGCACTGCGGCGGCGCCTGAATTGGGCCCTCTTCCCCGCATCGAGCTGCTCGGCGCCGCGCTCGACCTGTGGCACGGCGCGGCCTTCGACGAGGTGGCGGGGGAGGACTGGGCCCGGGCCGAGGCCGAACGCCTGGAAGAGCTCCGCCTCGGCGCCCTGGAGCGGCGCTTCAACGCCCTCCTGGCCGCCGGCAGGCACACCGACGCGCTGCCGGCCCTGGCGGGAGCGGTCGAGGCGAACCCGTTGCGCGATCGTCTCGTCGGCCAGCAGATGCTGGCGCTGTTCCGGGCCGGCCGTCAGGCCGAGGCCGCCCGGGTGTTCCAGGCGCACCGAGCCCGGCTGGCCACCGACCTCGGGCTGGAACCGGGCCACGAGCTGGTCGAGCTCGACCGGCGCATCGTCGCCGGCGACCCCAGTCTGGCCCTCGAGGCGATCGCCCCGCCGCCCGCCACGCCCGAGAGCCGGGCGCTGCGCGGCTACCAACTGGGCGAGCTGCTGGGCGAGGGCGCGTTCCCGGTGGTGTTCCGCGGGACCCAGCCGACGTTGGGGCGCGACGTGGCGGTCAAGGTGATCCGGGCCGAGTTGGCGAACCGGCCCGAGTTCATCCGCCGTTTCGAGGCCGAGGCGCACCTGGTCGCGGCGATCGAGCACCCCCACGTGGTGCCGCTGTACGACTACTGGCGCGAACCCGACCGGGCGTACCTGGTGTTCCGCTATCTGCGGGGCGGCACGCTGGAGGCCCGCCTCACCGCGGGCAGCCCGCTGCCGCTCGACCAGGTGCGCACCCTGGCGGTCCAGGTGGGCGCGGCGTTGACGGCGGCGCACCGGGCGGGTGTCGTGCACCGCGACGTGAAGCCGGCGAACGTGTTCCTCGACGAGCTGGGTGATTTCTACCTCGGCGATTTCGGCATCGCCCTGGTCGGGACCGAGCTGACCGATCCCACTGCGGCGCTGTCGGCGGGGTCCCCGGCGTACGCCGCGCCCGAGCAGCTTCGCCGCGAACGGACGGGCCGCCGGCCGACGTCCACGGGCTGGGCATCACGCTGTACGAGGCGCTGACCGGTCAGCTGCCCTTCCCCGATGCCGTCACCCATGCCGAGCTGCTGCAGCGCCAGCTCAACCAGCCGATCCCCGCCGTCAGACCCCGGCGACACGACGTGCCGCCGGCGCTGGATGAGGTGCTGGCCAGGGCCACCGCGAAGGCTCCGGGCGAGCGCTTTGGCGGCGTGGGCGACTTCGTCGAGGCGTTCGTCGCTGCGCTCGACGGGGGGCCGGCGGCTGCCGTCCTGCGCCGGCGGGGCTCGGCGACGCAGCTGGCTGCGGTCGCGGAACGCAGCCCGTACAAGGGCCTGCGGGCGTTCGATGAGGCCGACGCCGCCGACTTCAAGGGTCGGGCCCGCTTGGTCGACCGGCTCGTCAGCGGGCTGTCGCGCGGCGACGCCGCAGGCCGCCTCGCCGTCGTGGTGGGGCCGTCGGGCATGGGCAAGTCCTCGGTGGTGCGGGCCGGGTTGCTGCCGGCGTTGCGCCACGGCGCAGCGCCAGGCTCGGAGCGTTGGTTCGTGGCGACGATGCTGCCGGGCCGCGAGCCGTTCCAGGAGCTGGCCGCGGCGCTGTTGCGCGTCGCCTCCGCGGCGCCGGCGAACCTGATGGGCCAGCTCACCGAGGACCATCGCGGCCTGGCCCGGGTCCTCAAGGCGCTGACGCCCGAGGGCGGCGACGGCGCCGTGTTGCTGGTGATCGACCAGTTCGAGGAACTGTTCACGCTGTGCGCCGACGACGTCGCCCGCCGACGTTTCCTCGACTCGCTCGAATACGCGCTGACCGATGCCCGCTGCCCGATCCGGCTGGTCGTCACGATGCGCGCCGACTTCTACGACCGGCCGCTGCGCCACGGCTCCTTCGCTCGCCTGATCGAGCCGTCTACCGTCGCGGTCACCGCGCTGGCGCCCGACGAGTTGGAGGCGGCGATCGTCGAGCCGGCGGCGTCGGTCGGTTGCGAGTTCGAGCCAGGACTGGTGTCGGAGATCGTGGCCGACATCGGCGACCAGCCGGGCGCGCTGCCCCTGCTGCAATACGCCTTGACCGAGCTGTGGGAACGCCGGGTCTCGGGCCTGCTCACTCGCGACGCGTACCGCGCCCTGGGCGGGGTGACCGGGGCGCTGGGGGCGACGGCCGAACGGTTGTACGCCGAGTCGAGCGAAGCCGAGAGGTTGGCGCTGCGGCGGCTGTTCGGGCGCCTCGTCACGCTCGGAGAGGGCGTGGAGGACACGCGCCGCCGGGTGACGGTGCGCGAGCTTGAGGCAGACCCCGCGCTCGATGCGGTGGTGACACGCTTCGGTGCGGCCCGCCTGCTGTCCTTCGACCGTGACCCGGCCACGCGCGAGCCGACGATCGAGGTGGCGCACGAGGCGTTGCTGCGGGAGTGGCCGCGGCTGCGCGAGTGGTTGGCGGAGGACCGTGACGGCCTGCGGGTCGTGCGGCACCTGACCGCGGCCAGCGCCGCGTGGGAGGCCAGCGGGCGCGACGCCGGCGAGCTGTACCGCGGCGGTCGCCTGGAGAGCGCGCAGGTCTGGGCCGCGGAGCATCCGAGCGGGCTGAACCAGGCAGAGACGGCGTTCCTGTCCGCCAGCACCGAACGCCAGCGGGCCGAGCGCGCGGCGACGCGCCGCCAGGTCCGCCGGTTGCGCGGCGCGCTGGCCGGGGTGGGAGTCGTCGCCGTGCTGGCGCTGCTCGCCGGCCTGCTCGCCGTCCGGCAGCAGCGCCGCGCCGACGGCGAGGCCGCTCTGGCGCGACGCCAGTCCGAGCGGGCCGACGCCTCGGCTGAGCAGGCTGAGACCCGCCGCCTGGTGGCCGACGCGGCGGCGTTGGTCGGCCAGAACCGTGACGTGGCGTTGTTGTTGGCGTCGGAGGCGTACCGTCGCGACCCCGGCCCGCAGACGTTGGCCGGCTTGCAGCGGGTGCTCACCTCGACGGGGCCGTATCTCGGCACGATCGGCGCCGGCCTGGACTTCGTGGGAGTCGACGTGCTCGCCGACGGCACGATCGTCGGGCTCACCAAGACCGACCTGCACTTCTACGACCCCGAGACCTTCGCCCTCACCGCTGCCCTGGCGCTCCCCGCGCCGCCGACCGAGATCTACGATGTCGTGCCCTTCGACGTTCGTGGCGCCATGGTGGCGGTCGGCAACGACCAAGGGTCGGTGCTCCTCGTGGACGGTGGTGTGCCGCGGGTGCTGCCGCTCGGTACTGTTCCCGTGCGCGCCGTGGCGGTCGGCGACGGGGTGGTCGCCGCGGCCACGACGGACGGCCAGCTTCACCTTGTGGACGCGGTCACCGGCGTCGAGCGGTGGCGCACCGTCGTCCTTGCCGAGCGCAGCTACGAGGAGCTCCTCGGTCCGGACCGCTGGGCTGCGGTCCCGCCGAGCCTCACCAGCTTGCTCGTGGGAGCCGAGGGAGTCGTCTTTCGTTCCGGCGCCCCGTCGGTCCTCTTCGATGCGGACGGGTCCGTCGTCGTCGGCGGCCCACGCATCCTCCGGCTCGATGGTGCTTCCGGACGAGTGCTGCAGCAACTGGCGCCCCTCGACGCAACTGGCCTTCCGAGGTTGGGCGCCAATCTGATGGCGAGGCCCGGTGGCGGCTACGTCAGTGCGTCCAGCAACAGCGTCTACACCGTGGATGCAACGCTTACGGCGGCGACGTTCGGCGCGGTCCCGACCGGGCGGGCTGACCTCAACGTCAACGTCCGATCCCTGGCGATCGATCCGACCGGACAGCCGGTGTACGGCCTCACCAACGGTCAGGTGGCCAGAGGCATCGCCGAAAGCCCTCTGGAAGGCGCCGACAACGCGGCCACCGGGCTCGGCTCCGCCCGAGGGCTGCGCTACCGGGCAGACGGCACGCTGCTGGTGGCCGGCGAGGGCGGGATCGTCGTCTGGGGCGACGACGGGCGCCAGCTGCTGGCCAAGGCTGTTCCCCGAACCGGGCATCCGGGCGCAACGGTCACCCCCGACGGCCGCGAGGTCGTGACAGGAACGCCCAGCGGCACAAACCCGAGCGCGCGATACGACGTCGGCAGCCAGCCGCCGCGACGCCTGCCGACGCCGCCGCTTCCACCGCACTGGGCCCTCGCCGCGTCGCCGGACCCGCTCAGCCGCTTCGTCGAGGCGTTCGCTGACGGCGAGGCGGTCCGGGTGTTCGATCGGGCCACGCTCGCCCTCGTGGCGACCATCCCCGACGTCTCCTTCGGCGCCACGAGCCTCGACGGCCGCTGGATGGCCCAAGCCCAGTCGTTCGGCAATGGGAACGGCGTCCGTGTGTTCGATACCACCACCTGGCAGCAGGTGTCACCGATGATCGACCTCACCGGCTGGTTGCCCCAGACCCAATCCTTGGGGGGTGTCGTGCCCGGCTTCGACGCCACACGCAGCCGCCTGTTCACCAGCATCCAGGAAACCGGTACGACCATCGTCTTCGACACGGCCACCTGGCAGCCCACCACGGTGATCGAGCGCGCCGACAACGGCGGCGTCGTCGCCGCCCGCTTCAGCCGAGATGGCCGCGTGCTGGTCACCTTGGCGATCGACGGCGCCATCCACGAACGCGACCCCGACACCTGGGCGGTCAAACGCACCATCGCCGGCGGCACCAGCTCGAGCGACAACCTCGACCTCGGGCTCTATCTCAGCCCCGACGGCGCCTACTTGGTGACCACCCGCGACGCCCGCCCCCGCCTGTGGCGCCTGCCCACCGCCACCCTGGTCGGCTCGTTCCCCCACAAGAACGGCCTCACCGCCAGCGGCGCCGACCTGGGCGACCAGCTCCAACTCGTCACCCTCGACGACGCCAACGTGCTGCTCTGGAACCTCGACGTGACCACCTGGCCGGCCATCGCCTGTCGCGCCGCAGGCCGCAACCTCACCCAGGCCGAGTGGAAGCAGTTCGGCCCCAAGGATGTGCCCCGCCAGCAGACATGCCCCCAATGGCCCCCCGGCGCCTAGCGCATCGTGTCGGCCTCACGCACCGAGGCGCGGCGAAGCTCCGTGAAGACCGACCGGGAGGTTGTGTCCGCCAACCCCCGCCGGCGGGGTTGACGCGCACAACCTCGCCCACGCGGGGGGCGGCCGGTTCGTCATCAGCGCAGATCGCTTCGGCCGCCGTTAGCGTGAACCCCCCGGCGAACACCGACAGCCGGGCGAACACGTCCCGTTCCGGCGCGGGGAGCAAGTCGTAGGACCACGCGACCGTGGCGCGGGGCGTTTGGTGCCGCTCCGTCGCCCGCCGCTGTCCGCGCAACAGCCGGAACCGTTCCCCGAGCCGTGCCAGGAAGTCCTCGAGCGGCATCGTCCTGGCCCGGGCCGCAGCCAGCTCTATGGCAAGACCGTCCAGCCGATCACAGATGGCCATGACCAGCTCCGCGTCGGCCGGGCCCACGCCGAAGCTGTCGTCGTGCAGGCTCACCCGCCCGACGAACAACGCGACGGCATCGTCGGCGTGCAGCGGCCGCACGGCGATCGTGCCCTCCTCGGAAACGCCCAACGCTTCGCGCGAGGTCGCCAACAGGGCCACCGTCGGACAGGCCCGCACCATGTTCTCCGCTATCGCGGCGACCTCGTCAAGCACGTGTTCGCAGTTATCGAGCACGACCAGGCAGCGCTGCAGGCCCAGCGCCTGGACCAGCAACTCCCCTGGGAGACACCGGCCTGGGGCCGCAACCCCAGCACCGCCGCCAAGTCAAAGAACCAGACCCCGTCCGGGAAGCGGTCCGCGCGGCGCGCAGCCGCGGCCATGGCCAGCGTGGTCCTGCCGACCCCGCCCACCCCAACCAGCGTCACCAACCGCGCCGGGCCGACCGCTCCTACGACCATGTCGAGCTCGCCACGACGGCCAATCACCGCGGAACGGACCGGCGGGAGATTGCCCGGTTCCGCGAGGACGGCGCCGACCACGCCGCGCAGCTCCGCATCCGGCCAAGCCAATCAGCCGCGCCGCCCGGCTCACCGCCGGGCCCAGGTAGTCGCCGCCGCGCTCCTCGGCCTCCCCGGTCAACAACCCCATCCGCACCCGCAGGACAGTCGAGGCCGGCCACGGCTCCAGGGCGAGGGAACGCTGCGCCGCCAAGGCCGCCCCCACACCGTTAAGCGCGGGCGAAAACCGCGGCGACCCCGTCACCGGCGGTCGAGAACACCCGCCCGCCATGGCCCTCGATCGCCTCCCTCAGCAGCTCGTCGTGACGGCCAAGCGAGACACGCATTTCCTCAGGAAGTGCGCCGGGTCGGTGAGGCCCCGCAGGGCGGCGTCACGGGGCGCGGCCGCCACGACCACGCTCCACACCCCGTGGTCGGCCACGAGCGTGAGGATCGTGATCGACCCGAACGGCGCCAGGGCCGGACAGGATGCGTGCGGCAGCGAGCCGTCGGGTGAGCGGTAGTGGCGGGAGTGGTGCACAAAGCCGCTGTCGGCGCTGTCCTCGGTGAGCACCTGCGCTCGGCACGCGTCGGCCAGCCAGCGGGGCGCGGCGCTGCGCCGACCGCTTGCGTGGACCACGAGATCGGCTCTCACTTCGCCGCCGTCGCCGTCGCGGTGAACCGGGCGAGGATGCTGTGGGGCTGGCGGAACTGCGTCACGCCTCGCCGCGCCCAGCCGTCCCAGGCCTGCTCGGGCGCCGGCGGGGGGAGCGGGGTCCTGTTCGAGCGCAGTCACGTCGTGGCCGTCCCGGCGGCACAGCAGCGCGCCGCACCGGCTGACCATTCCTCCTCCGACCATCGCGATGTTCGCCATGTTCACCACTTCGCCGCCGCGCCGCCGACGGTTCCGGCTAAGCGCGGCCGGCCACCCCGGTACAGTGAGCGCCCAGCGCTCTAGAGGGGGACTCGCGTGGACGCTCGTGACATCAGGGCTCGGCTCGGCCACCCGGTGATCGACTCTGACGCCCACTGGCTCGAGTTCGGGCCGCTCGTCAAGGAGCGGCTGCGCCAGATCGGCGGCGATAAGGCGGCCGCAGGCTTCACGGGCGTGAGCGAGATCGTGCCGGTGCAGGACATGGGGCCCGACGAACGGGCGCGGCGGCGCGTCGGCCATCCCGGCTTCTGGATGCTGCCCATGAAGAACACCCGCGACCGGGCGACCGCGATGCTGCCTGCGCTCTTGGCCGAGCGCCTGGACGAGCTCGGCCTCGACTATTGCGTGCTGTACCCCACCGGTGGCGGCCAGACCGCCCGCTGCCCCGACCCCGAGATCCGCCGCGCGGCCTGCCGGGCGTTCAACACCTTCAGCGCCGAGTACTTCGCCGACCACGCCGAGCGCCTCACCCCGGTGGCGGTCATCCCGATGCACACCCCCGACGAGGCGGTGGCCGAGCTCGAGCATGTGCGCACCAAGCTCGGGCTCAAGGCGTGCCTGCTGAACGGGATGATCCCGCGCGACGTCGCGGCCGCGCTCGACGGCGACCCCGAGGCGAACAAGCTGGGCAGCGTCTGGTACGACGTGTTCGGCATCGACAGCGCCTATGACTACGACCAGGTGTGGCAGGCCTGCATCGAGCTCGGCGTGTCGCCCACCTTTCACGCTGGCGGCCGGGGCTACGCGCTGCGCCGATCGCCCACCAACTTCACCTACAACCACATCGGCCACTTCGCCTCGACTGCCGAGGCGATATGCAAGGCGTTGTTCCTCGGCGGGGTCACCCGCCGGTTCCCTGCGTTGCGGGTGGCGTTCCTCGAGGGCGGCACGGCGTGGGCATGCCAGCTCTACGCCGATCTCATCGAGCACTGGGAGAAGCGCTGCCGCGGCGCGCTGGAGTGGAACGACCCCGCCAACCTCGACCGCTCGCTGCTCGTCGAGCTGGCCGGCCGCTACGGGCCCCCGGGCATGGCCGAGCTCCTGGCCGAGGGTGACAACGTGTTCGACGCCGGCCTCAACCCGGCGGCGTCGACCCGCGACGCCGGCCAGGCCGAACTCGACGACTACGCCCCGTGCGCCATCGCCGCAGACGAGGACATCCGCGACCTGTTCGTGCCGAACTTCTACTTCGGATGCGAAGCCGACGACCGCATGAACGCCAGCGCGTTCAACACCGCGGCCAACCCCTTCGGCGCCCAGCTCAACGCCCTGTTCAGCTCGGACATCGGCCACTTCGACGTCATCCACATGAACCGGGTGCTGCCCCACGCCTGGGAGCTGGTGGTCGACGGCGTGATGTCCGAGGAGCAGTTCCGCGACTTCACCTTCACCAACCCGGCCCGGTTCTGGACCGCCAACAACCCCGGCTTCTTCGCCGGCACGGCCGTCGAGGCGGACGTCGCGGCGCTGCGCGGCGTCGGCGCCAGGTAAGGGCGCAGGCGCGCCGGTGGTGGGCCTGCGGCGGGGGCGCGCCAGACGTCTGGGCAAGCGGGGGAGTGCTCGTCGGCGGGTGAGCGCCGTCGTGTGCTGACCTCCGGCTGCGCCAAATCGGTCGGACGGCCCTGCCCCGGCGGCGCCGCCTGCGCCGATCGTGACAGCCATGAACGAGCTCGAGGGCAAGGTCGCGATCGTCACCGGCGCCAGCGCGGGGATCGGCAGGGCGACCGCGGCTGCGCTGGCCCGGGCCGGGGCCGCGGTGGTGCTGGGCGATGTCGACGAGCGCCGCGGGATAGAGGCCGCCAAGGTCATCGCTGACAGCGGCGCGCAGACCAGCTTCGTGTCCGTCGACGTGAGCGATGACGCCAGCGTGGCCAACCTGGTCGCGCGGGCAGTCGAGCGCTTCGGCGGCCTCGACCTGGCGTTCAACAACGCCGGCATCGAGGGCGCGCCGGCGCCGACGCACCAGTGCACACCGGAGAACTGGCAGCGCACGCTGGCGGTCAACCTCACCGGCGTGTGGTCGTGCATGCGTCACGAGATCCCGCGCATGCTCGAACGGGGCGGCGGCTCGATCGTCAACTGCGCGTCGGTTGCCGGTCTGGTCGGCTTTGCGGGCATCCCCGCCTACGTCGCCTCCAAGCACGCGGTGGTCGGCCTGACCAAGACCGCGGCGCTCGACTACGCCACCCAGGCCATCCGCGTCAACGCGGTCTGCCCAGGGGTGATCGCCACGGAGATGATCGAGCGCTTCACCGGCGGCTCGCCCGAGGCCGAGGCCGGCCTGCTCGCCACCGAGCCGGTCGGCAGGCTGGGCCGGCCCGAGGAGATCGCCGACGCGGTGGTGTGGCTGTGCTCACCCCGGGCGAGCTTCGTGACCGGGCAGGCCATCGCCGTCGATGGGGGCTTCGTCGCCCGCTGAGGCGCCGCCGCCCGCTCGGCCGCGCCCCCCAAACTGGGGCGATGCGCAGGCTCGTCGGCTTCGCCCTACTCGCTCTGGCGGTTGTCGCCTGCTCGTCGTCGCCCGGGCCCGTCGCCGACCCCGGGCTCGATGGCGCGCTGATCGACGCCGCCGCCCGCGGCGATGTCGACGAGGTGCGGGCCCTGCTGAGCAGGGGAGCGGACTTCACCGCCGCCGACGCCGCCGGGCGCACCGCGCTCATCGCGGCGGCCTACGCCGCCCACATCGACGCCGCCCGGGTGCTTCTGGAGGCCGGGGCCGACGTGAACGCACAGGACTCGACCCGCCAAAGCGCCTATCTCATCGCCACCTCGGAGATCGGCGCCGCCGCCGGGCTCGAGCTGCTCGAGCTCACGCTCCTGCACGGCGGCGACGTGTCCCGCCTCGACAGCTACAACGGCACCGGGCTGATCCGCGCCGCCGACCGCGGCTATGTCGACATCGTGGCCCGGCTGCTCACCACGCCGATCGCCATCGACCACGTCAACCGCCTCGGCTGGACCGCGCTGCTCGAGGCGATCATCCTCGGCCGGGGCGACGACGCCCACACCGAGGTCGTCCGCCGCCTCCTCGCCGCGGGCGCCGACCCCGACCTGGCGGACCGCGCCGGCGTCTCTCCGCTCGCCCACGCCCGCGAGCGGGGCTACGCCGAGATGGCCCGGCTGATCGAAGCGGCCGGCGGCCGCTGAACGCGGTCTTTGCTCGGGGCCCGGACGCGGCGGCGCCCACCTCAGGAGATCGACGATGGGCGACCTCTTCGAGCCCGACAAGTCAGCGAAATCCCGATCCAGCGCAGCTCCGTCGACGCCCCCCCGTAGTGATAATCTCAATTGTGTTGGGTAAGCGAGGCCGTCGATCTGCGAATCGATACTGAACGGCTGAGGCTGCCGGGTCGACGGGTGGCGCTGAGCGCATCCTCGAGAGCGCAGAGCGCGGTCTAAGGACGATCGTGAGCCGCTCGTTCCAGCCAAAGATGCAGGTCACAGCTCT
>JBJXGF010000093.1:0-11027 GCA_046153015.1 Acidimicrobiales bacterium
GTGAGTCCCTCGCGTTCGCCCCGGTCGATGCGAGCCTGGCGGACCCAATTGCCCAAGGTCCCCTCACCGATCCCCAACGACCGCGCGACATCGGCGACCGGACGGTCCTCGTCGATCACCAACGCCACCGCGTCAGCCCTGAACTCCGCCGTGAACGAACGACGACGCCTGGCCGACCGCTCCTCCATCACTGACATGACTACCTCCTAATCGAGGTGTCCTGCCAACGGGGGGATGCTCAAGTCGACACGTCGAACCCAGCGTCTCGAAGCGTGCGATACGCCTGCTTTTCGGGCGGCTCGACTCGCGCTGCTCGTCGGGATGGTCATGTATGCTCGCCGAACGAGGTCGTGTCGCCGTCTCCCCCATCCTGCTCGGCGCCGGAAAGCGCTTCCTTGCTGAGCAACACCCGCCCGTGCGCTGGAATACGTCGATACCTCGCCGTTCCCGTCCGGCATGGTCCTCAGCACTTACACGGTCGGCGCGCCCCTGAACAGTCGGTGATAGCGGCTTCGCGGGACCTCGGCAAACCTCTGGCAACTATCGAACTGATTGGCCTGGGATCAGCGCGGCTCAGTACGCGCCATCCGCACGCAGTGCTTCGAGGGCGGTCCGCAGGTCACGGCCTCGGGCGTACCCTCGTTCGACGATCAACGCCACGGCATCCGACGCGACGGTCCAATCCTTGTGTTGCGCGATGGCTCGCAGCGAGCGCAGGTCGTCCGCATCAAGCGGACGGGCCCGGTCATCCCGAGCGAGCAGCTTCATTGCGATGAGATGCCCAACCGAGGCGACGGGCAGGACGAAACCACTTACCACTGCCACTTGCTCAGCGGCGGCGACGATCTCTCGCTCGATGCCACATGATGCGAACAACAGGTCGACCACGACGCCGTCCATTGGGCCGTGACCCAGCCGCACGGTCGCAAGGCGACCGGTCGCTTCTTGCTCGACCAGAGCGACCACGCGATAGCCGCGCACCGAAAGCGCTCGAATGACAGCCTCGGCTTCATCATCGCTGTTCACGGCGACCGCGAGATCGGCATCGCGGGTCAGTCTGGGCTCCGCCCGCACCGACACCGCCAACCCACCCACGACCGCGAAGGCGGCGCCAATCGCGCACAGCTCAGCGTCGATGCGGCGGAGCTGGGCTTCGAGATCGATCATTTCACCCGCGGCCAAGCGACCGACCGGCCGACTGCGTCGCCGTCGGGCGCACCCGGTCGGTCGTGCAGCCACGCCCGCACCGCGGCCTCCACATCGGCTTCGCTGGCGTCGGGGTGGTCGCGGCGGTATCGCTCTGCCTGCATCCGCATGCCCAGCTCGGTCAGCGCGAAGGCAACCTCGAGCGGGTGCACCCGACCATCACTCACCCCGGCGATTCTACCGACGCGTTGCAGACCGTAGTGGGACAGCGCGACGCGCTAGTGCCAGGCCGCCGCGGCCGGTTGACCTATCCAAGCCCAACATGACCAACTCCGTGCAGCGTCCGAGCGCCGTGCGTGGGACGGCATAGCCATCAACCTGTGACGGGCACAGCCGCCGTAGGCAGCTGGCCAACGCGGCTCGTGCGGGCGAAACCGCTGCATCGGCCTCCTCCGCGCTGAACACCTCCTCGACGTACGGGCGCTCCGTAGCGGAACGGCCCAACGCCGGAGTGCCGACCCACGACGTATCCAGAGGCAACGCATCCGCGTCCCACTACGTTGCCAGGGGTGGACAAGCCCGATCCGATCGTGGGCTTCCTCGGCGCCGCCACCGACGAGCTCCGTGCTCATCTCCGGACCCGGGCCGATATCGACCTCGTGGACCTCGACCAGCTCTACGCCTGACCGCGCCCCGCCGGGCGTCTCCCCACAGACACGGCCGCTGAGCGTCGGGCGCAGTAGGGTCCAGCCGCGCATGTTCTCGTGGTGGATGGTCCCCGGGCCCGACGGCGCCGAGCTGGCCTCGTTCGACGTGGCCACGCCCCAGCCCGGCCCGGGGGAGGTGCTCGTGACCGTGCGGGCGGCCGGCGTCAACCGCGGGGAGCTGCTGGCCAAGCCGCTGCTGCGCGCCGACCGCGGCGCGGCCCGCCAGCCGAGCGGGGTGGAGTTCGCCGGCGAGGTCGCCGCGCTCGGCGCCGGGGTGACCGCCTGGGCGGTGGGGGACCGGGTGATGGGCCGCGGCTCGGGCTGTCACGCCGAGGCGGTCGTGGCGGCGGCCCGAGCGCTGATGGCCGTGCCCGACGGGTGGTCCTGGGCGCAGGCCGGTGCGACGCCGAACGTGTTCGTCACCGCCCACGACGCGCTGTTCAGCGCCGGGCGGCTGGCGGCGGGCGAGGCGGTGTTGGTCACCGCCGGCGCGTCCGGGGTGGGCGTCGCCGCGTTGCAGCTCGCCGCCTGGGCCGACGCCGGCACGGTGCTGGCCACCACACGTCAGCCCCACAAGGCGCCCGCCCTGCGCGCCCTCGGCGCCACCGACGTGATCGTGACCACATCCGACGATTGGGTGCGTCGCGTGCGCGACGCGTGCGGAGGCGTGCAGCTCGTGGTCGACCAGGTGGGCGGCTCGTTGTTC
The DNA here is from genome assembly GCA_046153015.1 of Acidimicrobiales bacterium. Lineage (GTDB taxonomy): Bacteria > Actinomycetota > Acidimicrobiia > Acidimicrobiales > CAIXPF01 > JBJXGF01. The sequence goes on from JBJXGF010000093.1 coordinate 2,560, forward strand.
CCCGGCCTGCTGCGCTGCCTGGCGCTGCAGGGGCGCTACGTGAGCGTGGGCCGCAACGACGCCACCACCTCCACGATCGATCTGGACCTGCTCGCCCGCCAGCGTCTCGAGCTGATCGGCGTGACGTTCCGCACCCGCACCGCCGAGGAGGCGCTGCGCTGCAGCGAACGCTTCGCCGACGACTGCCTCCGGGCACTGCGCGACGGAGCGCTGCGCGCGGTGGTCGACCGGACCTTCCCGTTGCGGGAGCTGCCCGCCGCCCACGCCTACCTCGCCAGCGACGCGCGGGTCGGCAAGGTGGTGCTGCTCGCGCCCTGACGGCTCGATCGGTCGGTCCGCCTTCGTAGGCGGCCCCGGACGCCGAGACAAGCCAAACTGAGGGGATGAGCACCGACACCGCTGCGGAGCGCGACCAGCTCCTCGCCTCGTTCGTGACCAGACTGCGCGAGCTCGAGGACGAGCTCGGCGTGACCCCGGCGTTCATCGAGGCGGCCAAGGTCGAGGCGGCGAAGCTGGCCGCACGCCGGGACCTGTTCGGCTTCGAGGCCTTCCCCCCGCCCGACGACGGACGGCGGATGAAGCTGCACGAGCTGGCGATGGGCGACGACGACCGCTTCGCGGTGTACCTCACGGTGAGCACCGGAGGCGTGCGGGCCAAGCCCCACGACCATCAGACCTGGCAGCTGCAGGTGGCGGTGGAGGGTTCGGAACGGCACCGGCTCTACCGGCGCACCGACGACCGCTCGGACCCCTGGCAGGCCAAGCTCGAGCAGGTGGGCCAGGTGGAGCTGGCGCCCGGCGAGGCGCACGGCCTGCTCCCCGAGGACATCCATGCCATCGAGATCCCCGAGGGCCAGCCCACTGCGCACGTGCTGGTCTGCGGCACCGGCATGCACCGCCTCGAGGGCCGCCTCATGTACAACCCGAAGAACGGCCTCGCCCAGCCGATGGCGCCGCTCAACCGCCGCGAGCAGCGCCCGTCGGACTAGACCCCGGGCTGGACCGCTCCGGCCCACCACGCGAAGCGGGCGCCGGGGATGGGCGGCGCGGCGCCGTGGCCGGCGACGGGCTGGACGAGCGCCACGGCGAAGCCGTCGGCGTCGAGCGCGGGCGCCACCAGCTCCGAGCCGTCCGGTGACCAGACGCTGTGGCTCTGCGAGTACTGCTCGAAGAACGGCAGCACCTCGCGCACCCAGGCCGGGTTCGGCCGGAACGGCGCCAGGCGCACCACGTCGGCCCCGTCGGCCACCAGCCACTGCAGACGCGTGGGGCTCTCGAGCACGAGCGCAGCCAGGCGGCGGCCGTCGGGCGACCAGAAGAACCCTGCGGTCGGCTCCCGGGCCGCCACCGCGCGCTCCCCGGTGAGCAGATCGGTGATCACCAGGTGCGCCTCGCCCGCGTCGAGCTCGACCGCGGCGAGCCGCCGCCCGTCGGCGTCGAGCGCGAAGCGCCCGCCGGGGGCCCTCACCGGCAGCGGCGTGACCGCGCCGTCCGGTCCGCGAGCGACGAGCCGTCCGGCCTCGGCGTAGACGAGCGAGCCGTCCGGCATCCACCACGGGGCGAGGAACGCCCCCGCCGGCTCGCACACCGGCGTCGCCTCGTCGCCGTCGAGCGCGGTGATGAACACCCGCTCGCCGACGTGGACGGCCAGCTGCGTCGAGTCGGGCGCCCAGGACCAGTACAACGGCTGTCCGCGTTCGACGATGCGCAGCCCGGCCCCGTCGAGGGCGGACACGGCCAGCTCCAGGCCGAGCGGTCCGGGCGACAGGTAGCTGAGCGAACGCCCGTCCGGACTCGGGCAGAGGTAGAACGCGCTGAGCGCGGAGGCGACGACGGTGGCTTCGGGCGCGTGCTCGGGGCGGCTGCGCAGCTCGCCGAGACCGTCCGGCTCGTCGGTGTCGAGCGCCCACGCGGCCCAGCGCCCGGAGGCCGACCACACGGCGGTGCGGACCACGCGGCCCGCGGGGGCCTCGCCGAGCACGAGCCGTTCGCCGGCGTCGAGGTTCTCGAGCGCGACCCCGCCGATGGGGTCGATCACCAGCACGCGGCGCACCCGGGCACTCTCGCAGATGGCCGAGGGCGGCGCCGGCCGGACCCGGGCGGCCCGTTGGTGGACGACCGCCGCCGAGGGTCGGGCCGGCTCAGCTCGCTGGCCCCTCCGCCATCGCCTTGATGCCGGCCAGCGTCCGGCCGATGTTCGCCCGGTGCTCGGCCAGCCGGCGGGCCACGATGCGGGCCTCCTTGTCGGGCAGGGCGGCGATGGCCTCGGTGATGCCGGACGGGCCGGGGCCGAGCGTCACGTGCTGGCGCAGCCGGGTGCGTCCGCCGTGGAGGGCCTCGAGCTCGAAGCGCCACTGCGCGCCGGGCCGCTCCGGGTCCGACACGTGCCACGCGAACACCTCGGGTTCGCGGCACTCGACCACAAAGGACGTGGTCTGCCACTCGCCCCGAGCTGGATGCTGGTTCGTGCCGAGGAAGCGGGCGCCCACCGCGGGGCCGGCGCATCCCTCCACCCACACGGCGCCCTGGAACTCGGTGGAGAACCGCGCCGGCAGGTCGATGTCGGTCACCAGGGGCCACACCGCGGCGGGGGGCGCCTCGATGTCGAGCTCGCCGGTCACGCCCGGGCCGTCGGCCAGCGTCAGCGGACCGTGCGGCGCCTGCGCGGCGGTGAAGCCCCAGCTGTCGAAGTACGTGATCTCCCGGGCCGGGCGGCGGGCCGCCCGCTTGAACGTGACCCCTTTCGTGTAGGCCACCGGGAACAACGCGACCTGGCTCACGCCCGGTGGGATGCCGAGCAGCTCGGCCGCGGCCTCGGCCTCGTTGAGGTGCACGGTGGTCCAGGCCGTGCCCAGCCCACGGGCCCGCAGGGCCAGGCAGAAGCTCCACGCGGCCTGCAGCACGGAGTCGAACAGGCCGGGCTTGCCGCTGCCGTCGTGCTCGCCCCAGATGGTGGGGATCACGATCGCCGGCACGTCGCCCAGCACCCGGGCGAGATGGGCGGCCGACCGCATGATCCCCGCATTGGGCCGCCCCGCAGCGGTCGCGCGGGCGTCGGCGTCGATCATCCACTGGCCGCCCGCCTTGCGGTAGAGCTCGGCGATGGCCGCCTTGGCGGCGGGGTCGCGCACCACCAGCCAGCGCCGGCTCGACTGGTTGCCCCCCGTGGGCGCCTGCTCGGCGAGGTCGATGCAGTCGAGGATCACCTCGTCGGGCACCGGCCGCTCCAGATCGAGCCGCAGGCGCACCGAACGGGTGGTGGCCAGGACCTGATCGAGGCGACTCAGCTCGGCGTCGTTCAGCACGTCGGCCGGCCCGGTCAGTCGGCGAACATGGCGTTGACCATCTCGGTGTCGAGGTAGGCGGTCACCTCGGCCACCTGGTCGCCGTCGAGGCGCATGACCCAGCAGTAGGTCTGCCGGTAGGGCCGGCCGTTCGTGCCCTCGGCCGAGCCCTCCCACTGCAGCACGACCTTGTCGCCGGCGTCGAGCACGTCGACGATCTTCGCCTTGATCGGCCCCGCGAGGCGCTCGGCGAAGGGCGCCGTGGCCGCCAGGAACGCCCGCTTGCCCTCGTGGGCGCCCGAGAGCGGGGTCGTGCCGATCACGGTCCAACGCACGTCGTCGGCCACCATGCGGAAGAACGGGCGGCTGTCGCCCTGTTCCCAGGCGGTGAACGCCTGGCGGACGAGGTCGCGATGCTGTGGGTTCGCCATGGCGGGACCCTACTCCCGCGCTCGAGGCGCGGGTTTTGCCCGCTCGGGAGACGGTCGAGCATCGTGGGCCGATGCGAACCGTCGAGTACCGGGGCAGCTCCGGGCTGAAGATCGTCGCCGACCTCGAAGGGCCCCACGACGGCCCGCCGGTGATGCTGCTGCACGGCGGCGGTCAGAACCGTCTGGCGTGGAAGGGCAGCGGCGCCGCGTTGGCCGGGCAGGGCTATCGCGTGATCGCGCTCGACGCCCGGGGGCACGGCGACTCCGCTTGGGACCCCGCAGCGGACTACGAGACCGCGGCCCTGGCGAACGACCTGCTCACGGTGATGGACCAGGCGGGGGCCACGCGCCCGGCCGTGGTCGGGGCGTCGCTCGGGGGCATCACCGCGCTGGAGGCCCACGAGCTGGTCGGCCATCGCGACATCTTCTCGGCGGTGATCCTCGTGGACATCGCCCCGAAGGTCGAGAACGCCGGCTCCCGCCGCATCGTGAGCTTCATGATGGCCAACCCCGACGGGTTCGCCACGCTCGACGACGCCGCGGCGGCCATCGCCGAGTACAACCCGCACCGTCCGCCGCCGTCGAGCACCGCCGGGCTCGCCAAGGTGCTCCGCCAGGGCGAGGACGGCCGGTGGCGCTGGCATTGGGACCCGCAGTTCATCGCGGCGCGGGCGTCGCTGATGCTGAGCGACCCCGAGGCCTGGGAGGCGGAGCGCCAGGTGCGCACCGATCGGCTGCACGGCTCGGCAGGCGCGATGAAGGCGCCGCTGCTGCTCATCCGCGGTCTGCTGTCCGACCTTGTGAGCGACGAGACCGTCGCCGCGCTCCGCGCTGCCGCCCCGCAGGCGGAGTACGTCGACGTGCGCGGCGCCGGGCACATGGTGGCCGGCGACGACAACGACGCGTTCACGGAGGCGGTGCTGAGCTTCCTCGACCGACACGTGCGCCGCGCCGGCTGACCCCGAGATCGGCCGCGTCGCGACGGCCGGCCCCGCCAGGTCGGCCCCAGGTAGTGTGGCGCCATGAGCAGCTCCGATGCCGTGAGGTTCGTGTCCGACAGCGACCCGGTCGTCGTCGACGCCACCGACGCCGTGCAGCACGGGGACCTGGCTCGGCTCGACGCGTTGCTCGCCACGAACCCGTGGCTGAGCACCGCCCGGTTCGGGGACGAGGAGTGCCATCGCACGCTGCTGCACGCCGCGGTGGACCATCCGGGCCATTTCCCGAACGGTCCGGCCGTGCTGTCCCGCCTCATCGCCGCGGGGGCCGACGTGAACGCTCGGAGCTGCTTCGACTCGCTCAGCGAGACCGCGCTGCACTGGGCGGCCAGCAGCGGCGACGTGCGCATGCTCGACGCGCTGCTCGACGCGGGGGCCGACATCGAGGCGGTCGGCGCCGCCGTCGAGGGCGGCACCGCCCTGTCCGACGCCTGCGAGTTCGGCAACTGGGCCGCGGCTCAGCTCCTGCTGAAGCGGGGCGCCCACACCCGGCTGAAGGAGGCGGCGGCGCTCGGGGTCATGGACCGCCTCGAGGCGGCCTTCGCCGGGGACGACTCGCCCGGCCAGGAAGAGGCGAGCAAGGCGCTGTTCGGGGCCTGCGCCGGTGGGCAGCTCGCGGCCGCCGCGTTCCTGGTGGAGCGGGGCGCCAACGTCAACTGGCTGGGCTGGGACGACCAGACGCCGCTCGATGCCGCCGAGCGGGCGCACGCCGTCCGCCTCGCCGAATGGCTCCTCGAGCGGGGCGCCCGCCGCGCCGCCGAGCTCGGCTGAGCGAAGCGAAGCCTGGCGGCCGGGGAGCGCCAGCGAGCCGGACGTCGATGGGGTCTGGGGGCGCAGCCCGGCGGGCGCGTACCATGCGGCCATGACGAGCGGCTACCGGATGATCGACGTCGACACGCACGTGACCGAGCCGGCCGACCTGTGGACCTCGCGGGCGCCGGCCCGCTTCAGGGACCGGGTGCCGTACATCGACACCGACCGCAGAGGCCGCCAGGCGTGGTACCTCGAGGGCCGGCGCATCGCCTCGGTCGGGTTCACCGCGGTGGCGGGTTGGACCGAGCCGCTCTCCGAGGGCGGCCCGCTCACGATGGAACAGCTGCACCCCGCGTCCTACGACGCGTCCGCCCGCCTCCGCTACATGGACTCCGAGGGGATCTGGGCGATGGTGCTCTACCCCAACGTCGGCGGGTTCGGCAGCCAGGGCTTCCTCAAGCTCGGCGACGCGGAGCTGATGCTGGCCTGCGTGCAGGCGTACAACGACTTCCAGACCGAGTGGGCCTCCGCCGACCCGCGGCGGCTGCTGCCGATCACCGCCACGCCGTTCTGGGACGTGCCGGCCGCGGTCGAGGAGATCCGCCGCGGCCACGAGCTCGGCCATCGCGGGGTGCTCTTCACCGGCGAGCCCGAGGCGTTCGGGCTGCCCTTCCTCGGCGACCGCCATTGGGACCCGCTGTGGGCGGCGGCCCAGGAGCTCGGCGCGCCGATCAGCCTCCACATCGGCTCGGGGGACTTCGAGAAGGACTTCTCGCCGGAACGGATCCGCACCTACGGCTTCCAGGCGGCGTACGCACGCGTGTCGACCAACCTGTTCATGGGCAACGGCGCGCACCTCTGCGACCTGCTCCTGTCGGGGGTGCTGGCGCGTTTTCCCGAGCTGCAGGTGGTGTCGGTGGAGAGCGGGATCGGTTGGGTGCCGTTCCTGCTCGAGGCGCTCGACCACCAGTTCCAGGAGGCCGACGTGCGACGGGCCCGACCCGAGCTCGACCTGCTGCCCTCGGAGTACTTCGCCCGCCAGGTCTACGCCTGCTACTGGTTCGAGCAGATCGGCCCGCAGCGCTTGATCGACTGCATCGGCGCCAACCGGATCATGATCGAGACCGACTTCCCCCATCCCACCTGCCTGTACGGCAACGTGTGGGAGCGCATCGACGGCGGCCTCGCCGGCCAGAGCGAGGAGGTGCGCCGCAAGATCCTGTGGGAGAACGCCGCCCGCCTCTACCGGGTCGAGCCGCCCGCCTGACGCGGCGCGGCGCTTAGGCTCGCCGTATGGGCGAGGGCAGACAGGACGCCGACCGGGTGGTGATCGTCGGCGGTGGGTTCGGCGGGCTGTTCGCGGCGAAGGCGCTGGCCGGCGCGCCGGTGCGGGTCACGCTGCTGGACCGGCGCAACCACCACCTGTTCCAGCCGCTGCTCTACCAGGTGGCCACCGCCGGCCTGAACCCCTCGGACATCGCGTATCCGATCCGGTCGATCCTGCGCCGCCAGGCCAACGCCACCGTGCTGTTGGGCGAGGTCGCCGCCGTGAACCCGGACCGCCGCACCGTCCTGCTGACCGACGGCGACGAACTCGAGTACGACCACCTGATCGTGGCGACCGGGGCCACGCACGCCTACTTCGGCAACGACCACTGGGCCGAGCACGCGCCCGGCCTCAAGACCATCGAGGACGCGCTCGAGATCCGCCGCAGGGTGCTGACCGCGTTCGAGGCGGCCGAACGCGAGCACGACCCGCGGCGCCGTCAGGCGCTGCTCAGCTTCGTGGTCATCGGCGGTGGCCCCACCGGGGTGGAGCTGGCCGGCGCCATCAGCGAGATCGCCCTGCGGACCCTGGTGCGGGATTTCCGCTCGATCGACCCGTCCACCGCTCGGGTGGTGCTGGTCGAGGGCCTCGATCGGATCCTGTCGACCTACCCGCCTAGCCTGTCCGGCAAGGCGGTCGCGCAGCTCCGCCGGCTCGGGGTGGAGGTTCGCACCTCGTGTCGGGTCACCGTGGTCGACGGCGGGGGAGTGGACACGACCGCCGGACGAATCGAGGCCGGCACCGTGGTCTGGGCCGCCGGCGTGGCGGCCTCGCCGCTGGCCCGCCACCTCGGCGCGCCGCTCGATCGGGCCGGCCGGGTGCCGGTGGCGCCGGACCTTTCCGTGCCCGGCCATCCGGAGATCCTGGTGATCGGCGACCTGGCGGCGGCCATCCAGCCCGACGGCCAACCCGCTCCCGGGGTCGCGCCCGCCGCCATGCAGGGCGGCCGCCACGCGGCGGCGGTGGTGCGGGCCGATCTCGCCGGCCGGCCGCGGCCCGTGTTCCGCTACCGGGACAAGGGGGCGCTGGCCACGATCGGCCGGGCCTCGGCGGTGGCCGATTTCGGCCCCGGCCGCCGCTTCAGCGGGTTCCCGGCCTGGGTGCTGTGGTGGCTGGTGCACCTGCTGTACCTGATCGGGTTCCGCAGCCGGCTGCTGGTGTGGTTCGGCTGGGCGTGGCAGTGGCTCACCTTCCAGCGCGGCGCGCGGCTCATCACCGGATCGGCGCGGCCCGCCGAGCTGGACCGTTCTCAGCTGCTCGACTCGCGTTGACGCTCGGCCAGGCGGACCACGCGAGGTCGTTCGTGGCGGTCCGGCGGACGCCGCGCCGTTCGCGCCGGCGGTCCCGACCGCCGAGCGCTGCTCGGCGCGGCGACGGCGCCGCTGTCGAGCAGCCACTGCGGGAACGAACGGCTGAGCGAGGCGTGGAGCAGTCCGGGCAACGGGAAGCCGAGCAGACGTTCCCGGGCCGTGGCCGCGTACGCGTCCACCGCCGTCTCGTCGGTGTCGGTGACCGCCACGCTCCACGCCGGCCGTCCGCCCAGCTCCAGCGCCACCACCTCGAGGCCATGGCGCCGCCAGCGCCGCTTGGTCAGCGGCAAGGCCGGGCCTCGGCGGGCGGCGGGCACGCGCTGCTTGCGCCAACGCTGCACGACACCCGCCTGGCTCGGTGCGAA
>JBJXGF010000087.1:0-12016 GCA_046153015.1 Acidimicrobiales bacterium
CCGCGACGACAACGGTGTTCCGGTGCGGCTGCTGGTGTTCACGAACAGCCCGGACGTACAGATCGTCGACCACACGTGGCAGACGCTGGGCATGCGCGGCTCAGGCTCACATGACATCGCGATGGACGACCTGTTCATTCCCGATCACCTCACCGGCGTCATGGGCCGTACCGGCATCACCATCGACGGCCCGTTCGGCGGGCCGCTCTTCGGGATGGTCCCGTGGCTTCCGATCGCCACGTCCGGTCCTATCGGGCTCGGCATTGCGACGGCTGCCCTTCAGGCGCTCATCGAGCTCGCCGCGAAGACGCCGAACTACACGACGCGGCCGCTCCGAGACCGGGAGAGCACCCAAACAACGGTGGGCCGTTGCCGGGCGCTCGTCAACAGCGCACGGACCTACCTGCACCAAAGCGTCGAAACCATCTACGGCCTTCGGGCGGCCGGCCAGTCTGGGCCGGACGACGCGGGGCTCGACGTGCAGTCGGTCAGGTTGCTCGGCATGCCGACAGACGGGCCAATCCTCGCCTGGGGACTCGCCCGCTGACCCACTTAAGCAAGGCGAATTCAGCCACCCGTTTGTCGTTCTTGTTTAGGTCATCGCGTGCCTCCTTCTCGAAACAATTTGCCCTACTAGCGCCACGCTCATTTGGCTAGTTGTGGTAGAATAGTGTTGGTCGGAGGCGGGCATTCATGGACGACGTCATCGAAGATTTGGAGCGAGCGGTCGCCGCGTGCATGGCGGCTGCGGAACGGTTGCATGCCCGGCATGGCGACTGTGCGCTCGAGGACACCGTCCGGGTGATCGGCCTGGCCGAGCGCGGTCGGCGGGTGTTGGACTCGGTCCTGGTCGAGGCGGTCGGCGGGGCCGAGCGGTCGGGAACCGCCCGGGCGGCGGGCTGGCGCAGCACCACCAGCCTGGTCGAGCACGTGACCACCACGTCGCCGGGTGACGCAAAGCGGGCGGCTCGGGCCGGTCGGGCGCTCCACGCGTTGCAGTCGACGGCCGCCGCCTATCGGGTCGGCGGACTGTCCGCTGCGCAGGTTGAGGTAATGGCCCGGTTGCACGCCAACCGCAGGATCCGCGGCGCCCTCGCCGACGCGGAAACCGAGTTGTTGGGTGCGGCGAATTCGTTGTCGTGGCGGGCCTTTCACGGCATGGCGAAAGACTGGGAACGGCTCACCGACGTCAACGGTTCGTGGTCGGACACGGAACGTCATCACGCCAACCGCACCGTGAGCTTGCATCAGGACTTCGATGGGTCGTGGCATGTCCGGGGCGGGTTCGGCGCCGCGCAAGGCGCGGCCATGGCGGAGATCCTGGAACGGTTCGAAACCATCGAGCTGCACGCCGACTGGGACCACGCCCGCGCCGAGCACGGCGACCACGCATCGGTGGAGCACTTGCCCCGCAGCGCCGGTCAGCGACGCGCCGACGCCGTGTGGGCGATCTTCAACAGGGCCGCCGCCAGCGATGGCGGTGGTTCGTGTGAGCCGCTGGTCAACATCGTGATGACCCTGCCCGAGTGGCAACACGCCATCAGCCAACTGGCCGGTGACGCAACGCCGCCCCCACCCCGAGATCGGCGCCGCTGTTCCACGCTGTCCGGCCATCACGTCCACCCGTACGACGCGCTGGCCGCGGCGCTATGCGGTCTGACCCGGCGGGTGGTGCTCGACCCGGGCGGGGTGGTCATCAACCTGGGGCGCAAGACCAGGTTGTTCACCGGCAACGCCCGTCAAGCCGCGCTGATCGCCGACAACTGCTGCGCCTGGCCCGGCTGCAACCAGATCGGCCCCCGCCTGCAGATCGATCACCGGACCGAATGGCAACACGGCGGCCCCACCAACCAGGCCAACGCCACCACCCTCTGCCGCTTCCACAACCGCTGGAAAACCACCCACCCCCACCAGCGCGAGTAACCCCGTTCTCGTCCCCGCCCGGGCTCAGCGGCGGCGGGGGCCCACGGCGCCTCTCGGGCCGGGAGGCGCCGCGCTGTCGCCGCAGCGGGCGAGGTTCGCGCCGGTGTCCTTGGTGGTGGTGAACCGCCCCCCGAAGGCCGGGTCGCCCCGCCCGTCCACGTTGCCGCAGACCCCGTCGCCGGCCGCCAGCGGCTGGCCCTTGAACGTCTTGATCGGCGCCGAGCCGCCCCAGGCCTCCAAGACGTTGAGCCGCACCCGGTTGCCGGCCGCGCTCCAGTCGACCTCCCCGAAGCCGTCGAGGCGCTTCTCGCCGCCGCCGAGGCGCAGCGCGGCGCCGCGCACCTCGCCGAAGACCCGGTTGTGCTCGAACACGTTGGCGCCGCTGCGGGCGTCGAACGCGCCGCTCTCCTCGTCGTACTGACCGGAGCACTCGTTGTCGGCGATCACGTTCTGGCCTGGCGCGCCGCGGGTCTCGTCGCCGGGCAGGTCCCGGCGGGGGACGGGCCAGTCCTCCTTCACGTCGACGCACTCGTTGCCCCACTTCGCGCCGGGCGGCCCTGGGGCCAGCCGGTTGTGGTGAGCCCGGTTGCGGGCCGAGCGGTCGGTGCCGAGGGCGGCGTCGAGACCCCACCACCGCTGCTTGTTGACCTGCGTGGTGGTGATCTGCACCGGGTCGGTGCCGATGTAGACGGCCTCGCCGTTCTTGCGGAGCCGCTCCTCCTTCTGCAGCTCGAACTGGTAGTAGCCGCAGCGGGAGATCTCGTTCCAGGCGATCTCGTTGTCGGTGGAGTCGGACTTGACTCGCACGCACTCGGCGCCGGCGTTGCGGATCACGTTGTCCCGCACGCTGGCCCGCACCGCGCCCTGCAGCCACACGAGGCGGTTGAGCACCGGCCGGCCGTCGGCCAGGCCGTCGATGGTGAGACCCTCGATCACCACGTCGGCGCTGTCGACGACCTTCACGAGGATCGCCTTGTCGTTCGGGTGCTGCTCGTCTGCGGGGGCCGACTCGGGCGGGTACACCTCGTCGTTGGGGATGCCCCGCAGGACGGCGCCCGGGAGGCCGCGCAGCGTGAACCCGTCCCGCCCGCTGATCACCACGTTGCCCCAGTAGCGCCGGCCGGGATCGGCCGGCAGGCCGCCGCCGCGATGCTCGCCCGAGACGCACAGGACGTAGGGCCCGCTGGGGGCGGCGTCGATCGCCGCCTGGATCGCCTCCCCGGCGGTCACCGTCCGGTCGCACGGCGGGCCGGGCGGCGCCGTCTCCGTCTCGGGGGGTGGCGCCGAGGTCGGCCCCGCGGCTGCGCTCGGCCCGACCGGCGCGATCGGCGCCGCCGGCGAGGCGGGGCGGGGCGGGGGCGCAGCCGCGTCGGCGCCGCTGGGGTCGTTCGAGGTGCAGCCTGCCGCCGCCAGCCCGATGGCCAGCACCAGGCGCGCGGCTCGCATGACGAAGAGGGTATCCACGACCAGCGCCAGACCGGCCTCGCTGCGCACACCCGAGTCAGTTGCTGGGGGCTGCGCCCCCAGACCCCATCCACGCCCGGCTCGCTGGCGCTCCCCGGGCGTGCGGCCTCGCTGCGCTCACCCGAGTCAGTTGCTGGGGCTGCGCCCCCAGACCCCATCGCCGCCCGGCTCGCTCCGCTCGCTCGGTCGGCCGGCCTCGCTGCGCTCACCCGATTACCTCGAAGGTGGCGGCGTAGCTCACGCCGAGCAGCCGGCCGGCGGCGACCGCGGCGTCGCGCAGGAACGCGTCCGGCGAGGCCATCTCTCCGCCCAGGTGCTCGAGATAGGTCTGGTGGGCGGCCAGCGACCGGACTCCCGTCTCGAAGGTGGCGCTCGTGTCGACGATGTGGGAAGGCTGGGGGCTGCCGGAGAAGGCCACGAACCGGACGCCGTCCCAGGCGGGGCCGCGCTCGGGGAACACCCAGGGATTGGCGGCGTCGCGGACGGCGTCGAGCAGGGCGCGGCCGACGGCGCGATGGTCGGCGTGGTTCCAGCTCCGGCCGCCCCACGACTCCCGGAAGTTGATCGACACGACGACGTCGGGACGGCGCCGCCGAACGGCGGCGGCCAGCTCGGCTCGCAGCTCGAGCCCTTCGACGATCGTTCCGTCCGGCCAGCCGAGGAACTCGACGTCGGCGACGCCGACGACCGCGCAGCTCTCGCGCTGCTCGGCCCGCCGCACCGGCCCGGTCTCGGCGGGGGCCATCGTGGTGATGCCGGCCTCGCCGTCGGACACGAGCACGTAGGCCACTGATTTGCCTTGCGCGGTCCAGCGGGCCACGGCGGCCGCTGCGCCGTACTCCATGTCGTCGGGATGGGCGACGACGGCCAGCGCCTTCGCCCAGTCCTCGGGGAACACCTCCAGCGGGGCATCCTCGGCGGCGCTCATGCCCGACGTTCTACCCCCGAACCCGCCGCGTCGGCGCCCCCCACCCCAGTCAGCCGCCCACGAGGAGCAGCGCCAGGTGGTCGGCCAGGCGGCGGCCGGCGAGGGTGGCCACGAGCCGACCGCCGGTCGTCTCGGCGAGTCCCTCCTCGCAGGCCCGGGCTACGGCGGCGGGCGGCAGCTCGGCGGCGGGCAGCCCCTCGGCCAGGCGCACACCGAGCAGGATCCGCTCGACCTGGCGCTGCGCCGCGGTGAGCTCCTCCCGGCCCACGGCGGGGGATTCGCCGGCGGCCAGCCGGGCCGCCCAGGGCCCCGGGTGCGCGGCGTTCCACCACCGCACCCCGCCCACGTGGCTGTGCGCGCCGGGGCCGACCCCCCACCAGTTGGCGTTGCGCCAGTATCCGAGGTTGTGGCGGCAGCGGGCCGCCGGCGTGCGCGCCCAGTTCGACAGCTCGTACCACCCGAAGCCGGCGGCGCCGAGCGCGGCGTCGGCCGCCTCGTAGCGCCGCGCCTCTACGTCGTCGTCGGGGCCCTCGGCGCCGCGGCGCACCCGCGCCGCCAGCTTCGAGCCCGGCTCCACGCTCAGCGCGTAGGCCGACACGTGGTCGACGCCGGCGGCGATCACCGCCTCGAGCGAGGCCAGCCAGTCCTGGTCGGTCTCGCCGGGAGCGCCGTAGATGAGGTCGAGGTTGACGTGCTCGAACCCGGCGGCGAGCGCCTCGCCGGCCGCTTCCTGGGCGCGGCCGGGGGCGTGCGTGCGGTCGAGCGCGGCCAGCACGTGGGGCCGCACGGACTGCATGCCGAAGGACACCCTGGTGAAGCCGGCGGCGCGCAGCGCGGCGAGGCCCTCGGCATCGACCGAGTCGGGGTTGGCCTCCACGGTGATCTCGGCGTCGGGCGCCAGGCCGAGGTGCTCCTCGACGGCGCCGAGCAACGCGGCGAGCTCGCCCGGGGTCAGCAGGGTCGGCGTGCCGCCGCCGAAGAACACGGTCTCTGCCGGGCGGCGGCCGAGCAGCCGCCCGGCGAGCGCCAGCTCCGCCTGCGCCGAGGCCACGAACCCGGCGCGATGGCCGCCCCCGCCGAGCTCGGCCGCGGTGTAAGTGACGAACGCGCAGTAGCCGCAGCGCCGCACGCAGAACGGCACGTGGACGTACACGCCGAACGCCGCGGCGCCCAGCTCGGCCCGGGCCTGCGCCGGCACGGCGCCCGAGCGCGGCGGTGCAACGCCCACGGGCAGCGGACCGGCCATGGGCCGAGGCTACCGGGCGACGGGCGGGGCCGACCCAGCGTCTAACCTGGCGCCCACATCCGATCAGGGGGAAGCCCATGTCCGACGTCGTGCTCTACGAGACGAGAGGCCCCGTCGCCGTCATCACCCTCAACCGGCCCGAGCGGCTCAACGCCTGGAGCGGCGAGCTCGGCGACGGGTACTGGACCGCCCTCGACCGAGCGCGCGACGACGACTCGGTGCGCACGATCGTGGTCACCGGCGCCGGCCGGGGCTTCTGCGCCGGCGCCGACATGGACCTGCTGCAGGGCCTGAGCTCGGGCGGCGGAGGCGGCGGTGGAGGCCGCCGCCTGCGCGACGAGCACCAGACCTACACGTTGTCGATCCCCAAGCTGATCGTCGGGGCCATCAACGGCGCCTGCGCCGGCCTCGGGCTCGTGCAGGCCAGCATGATGGACATCCGCATCGCCGCCGCCGGCGCCAAGTTCACCACGGCCTTCGCCCGCCGGGGCCTCATCGCCGAGCACGGCCTCTCGTGGACGCTGCCGCGGCTGTGCGGGCCGGCCAACGCGCTCGACCTGCTGCTCTCCGCCCGCACGGTGACCGCCGAGGAGGTGCACCAGCTCGGCTTCGTGCAGCGGGTCGTGGCGCCCGAGTCGGTGCTGGACGAGGCCGTCGCCTACGCCGCCGACGTGGCGGCCAACGTGTCCCCGACCTCGATCGCGGTGATCAAGCGGCAGGTGTGGCAGAGCATGCAGCAGAACCTGGCCGACTCCAACGCGGTGACCACCGAGGAGATGAAGGCCAGCTTCCACCGACCCGACTTCAAGGAGGGCGTGCAGAGCTTCGTGCAGCGCCGCCCGCCGGAGTTCCCGGCCTTCCACGCCGAGTGAGTCGAGGAGGCGCCGCAGCGTCGGCGGAGCGGCGCTTCGCTGCGGCCCTCAGCGGCTAGCGTCAGTGCCATGGCGCAGCGAGGACGACGCCCCCACCGCCGTGCGCCGCGGGGGTGGTCGCCGGCCACGCACGCAGGCCCGGGTGGATCGCTCGGCCTCCGGCCCCGCCACTGGCCGCCCCAGCCGCCCTCGGCCGAGCTCGACGACCGCCTGGCGCCGATCCTGGCCAGCGCCCGCCGGCTGCTCGACGCACCCGACCCGCTCGAGGCGGAGCTGCTCGCCTCGCTGATCTGCCTCGCCGCGCCCGAGCTCGACGAGGAGTACGGCCGGCTCGACGCCCCGAGCGCGCTCGAGATCATGATCCACGGCCTCGCCCGCTCGCCGAGCGCCCCCGCCCTCGCCATCCTCCTCGGGCTGGCGGCAGTGGCCGACGAGCCGTACGCCGCGGCGGCCGCCGAGGGCGCCGAGCGGCTGCAGGAGCAGGGCGTCCCGCCGCCGGCGTGGCTGGAGGACGCCGGGCGGGCGGAGGTGGTGGGCTGCTGGCTGGTGTCGCACCCCCTCGGCGACGGCGAGAACGTGCTGCTCGGCTGCCGGTACCCGAGCGGCGCCGAGCACACCGTGCTCGCCTACATCGATCACAACGGCGGCAGCCTGGTGAAGGACGCCTTCGTGGGCGGCCCGGCCGCCGAGCTGGTCGAGGACTTCCGCCGGCTGGCGGCCGAGGAGCCCGACACGGCGGTCGAGCCGCTCTCGCCGGCCTCCGCCGCAGCCCGGCTCCGTTCGGGGTTGGCGGTGACCGATCTCGGGCTGCCCGCCGTGGAGACCGACAGCTACCCCGACGTGCGGGCCCTGCTCGACGCCCGGCTGCGTACGCTGCCCGCCGGCATGGCGCCGGCCCCCGCCCGCCTGGCGCCCGCCGAGCGCGACGAGCTGGTCGCCGAGTTCCTCGCCGCCGAAGGCCGGGCCTGGGCCGCGCACGGCGACGGCGCGGCCATCGCGTGGGAGCTGCTGCGCTTTCGCTGCGACGACGGCGACGGCCGGGCGCTGCGCTGGAGCCCAGCGGTGGTCGAGCTGCTGCTCACCGAGTGGTTCTTCCGGGCGGTGCCGGCCGACGCCGCGTTCTACGCGCTCACCCCGAGCGTGCTGCGCGACTGGATCCGCTTCGCCGGCCGGCGCAGCGGCCTGGCGGCGCGGCACGTGCAGGCCACCCTCGCCGCAGTCGACCGCTTCGAGCCGCAGTTCCTCACCGAGCTGCGCCGGCCTCCCGCGTGGCGCCAGGAGATGGCGCTGCTCGACCTGCTGCGGGAGCGGGGGATGGCCCCGACCCCCGAGCGGGCCCCGACCGCCGAGCGGCCCTTCGACTGGACCGGGATCCGGGGGGAGCTGCACGAGCGGGTCGAGCGCATCGTCGGCGCCTGCGACCAGGCCTGCGACCGGGCCCTCGACGGGGAGTACAAGAACCTGGCCCGGGCGCTGGTGGCCCGCCTGGCCCGCCAGCGGCCCTCGCCGCTGCGCCGGGGGGACCCGACGATCTGGGCGGGCGGGGTGCTCTACGCCCTGGGTCAGCTCAACTACCTCTTCTCCCGCCACGCGGCCCTGCACCTGCCGGCGAAGGCGCTGGCGGAGGCGGTCGGCGCCAACCTCAGCTCGATCAGCCAGAAGGCGAAGAGCATCCGTGAGCAGACGCCGCTGCGCGAGGGCGACCCGGCCTTCACCCGCGCCGAGATCATCGAGCTCGGCCCGCTCGCTCACCTGTACCGCTACGGCCTGAACCGCCGCTGACCTGCCGGCCGAGCCGGCGGGCGGGTCACACGGCGGCCGTGGTGTACCAGTCGATGCAGGCCTGATGGCCGTGGTCGAGCCCCGCCCGGAACGCCTCCTGGCGCTCGGCGCCGGTGCCGTGCGGATCGTCGGAGGGCCCGGAGTCGCCGATCGCCCCGGCCAGGCGGAGCGCCTCGTTCTCCTCCTCGGCCTGGAGCCAGCCGCGGCCGCGCGCGTCGCGGTTGTAGGCGCCGGAGAAGCAGTCGGCCTGCAGCTCGAAGTTGGCGTCGCGCTGGAAGCGGTCGATCTGTAGCACCTGCTGCACGTGGTGGCCGAACTCGTGGGCCACCACGTAAGCGAGCGCGCCGTCGCCGTACCGGGTCCAGAACCAGTTCGCCCACTGGTAGGAGATGTAGATCGTGGTGTTGGCCGAGCAGTAGAACGGCCCGGCGCTGCTCGCCACCGAGCCGCACGCCGTCGAGATCGAGCCGTTGCGCGTGCCCTCGAACCAGCGGCCCGTCGCCGCCACCTCGCGGCCGAGCGTGTCGGACCAGAAGCGGCCCACGTCGCCCCGCACCATCTCCATGAACTGGCTGAGGTCGGTCCTGCTGGGCGCGCTCGGCGTGGCGGCCGGCCCGAAGAACGTGCGGACGGACTTCGCGGTCCGTCGCGCGGTGAGCGACGAGGTGAGCGACGAGGTGAGCGCCGCGCCGTCGACGCGGCCCGCCGCTGCGTCGGCGGCCCCGGCCGGCGCGGCGAAGGCGCCCAACGCCAGCAGCGCAACCGCCGCGGCGAGGCCGCCCCGCAATCGGCGCCGCCAGGCCCCCCGCGGCTCGTGACGCCGCCCTCCACCGACCGCCGCCCCAGCTCTCATCGGTTTCCCTCCTCGGGAAGGCTCCGCGCCGCCCGACCGGCCCGTCACCGGTCGCTTCGGGCCCGTTCCGCCGCCCATGCTCAACGCGCCTGTACCAGTCGGATAAGGATCCTAGCAACGGCCGGTACGACGCGTCACCCCAGGCTGCGGCCGCCCCCGCCGGCGCCAACTAGCATGCGCAGCCATGCCCGGCGAGGTGGTGACCACCAAGACCGCCATCCACGACCCGCCCGAGTCCTACGAGGCGAACCCCATCCATTCGGCGCAGGGCGCGGCGGCCGCCGGCTACGCCGGGGCGTTGGTGGCGGGCATCCACACCTACGGCTGGGCGGCCAACGCCGTGATCGAGCTCTTCGGCGAGGAGTGGCTGGCGCTCGGCTGGGCCGACGTGCGCTACCGGCGCCCGGTCTACCCGGGCGAGTTGCTGACCACCACCGTCACCGAGATCGGCGAGGCGGCCGCCCGGCTGGTGACCACGAAAGCCGGCGGCGAGGTCGTCCTCGAGGGTCAGTGCGGGCTGGGGATCGGCCCGTTCACGGCGGATCTGGAGCAGCCCGAGCGGGTCGAGCCGGCCCCCGAACCGCCCGAGCGGGTGCGCATGCTGCTCGCCGAGGCGCCGGTCGGGCAGGACTTCCTGCCGATGGCGGTCGACGCGTCGGCCTCGTTCCTACAGGCTTGGGTGGAGACCCGCCTCGACGAGCATCACCCCCGCTGGCTCGGCGATCGCCCCCTGATCCACCCGGCGTTCCTGGCCGGGCGGATGACGCCGCTGTTCCGCCACAACTACCTCTACGGGCCCGCCATCCACGTGCGGACCCAGATCCAGCACCTACGGGCGGGGTACGGGCCTCAGCGCCTCGCCGTCGCCGCCCGGCTCCACGCCGCCTACGAGCGCAAGGGCCACCACTACCACGAGAGCGACTGCTGGATCCTCGGAGAAGACGGCGAGCCCATCGCCGCCAAACGGCACACCGGCATCTTCCTCGTCGGCCCCCGGGGCTGAGGGGGCGCCGGCAGCGATACGGCGGCGCCGTCGCCGCTCGGCGATACTTTCGGCGATGACGTGGCAAGGCGAGATCGACGAGCTCCAGCGGCGCCTGGAGCTGGCCAAGCAGATGGGCGGCGCCGACAAGGTCGCCCGCCAGCACGAGCACGGCAAGCTGACGATCCGGGAACGGATCGACGCCATCTGCGACGACGGGACCTTCCACGAGCTCGGCGCGCTCGCCGGCAAGCCCGAGTACGACGACGACGGCAACCTCATCGGCTTCATGCCGGCGAGCTTCCTCTTCGGCGCCGCCGAGATCGACGGGCGGCCGGTGATCGTGTCGGGCGACGACTTCACGGTGCGGGGCGGCTCCAGCGAGATGACCTTCCCCGCCAAGCGGGAGTTCGCCGAGAACCTGGCGGTCGAGCTGCGCCTGCCCCACGTGCGCCTGGTCGACGGGATGGGCGGCGGCGGCTCGGTCAAGACCATCGAGACCGAGGGCCGCACGAAGATCCCCGCCATCCGGGGCTGGGAGACCGTCGTCGAGCACCTCTCGGTGGCGCCGTCGGTGGCCCTGGCGCTCGGCTCGGTCGCCGGCATCGGCGCGGCGCGGGTCGCCACCAGCCACTACTCGGTGATCGTGCGCGACACCGCGCAGATGATGATCGCCGGGCCGTTGCTCGTGGAGCAGGCGGCGCTCGGCGCGCCGACGAAGGAGGAGCTCGGCCACGCCGACATCCACACCTCGAACGGCGCCATCGACGACGTGGTCGACAGCGAGAAGGAGGCCTTCGAGCGGGCCCGGCAGTTCCTCTCCTACCTGCCGAGCTCGGTGCACGAGCTGGCCCCCCGCGGCCCGGTCACCGACGACCCGAACCGCCGGGATGAGGCCCTGCTCTCGATCGTGCCCCGCCAGCCGCGCCGGGTCTACAAGATGCGCACGGTGCTCGACTCGGTGTTCGACCAGGGCTCGTTCTTCGAGTTCGGGCGGGGCTGGGGCCGCTCGATCATCACCGGCTTCGCCCGCCTCGACGGCTGGCCGGTGGCCGTGTTCGCGGAGGACCCGTACATCTACGGCGGGGCCTGGACCGCCGACGCCTCCCAGAAGGTGATCCGCCTGATCGACCTGGCGTCGATCTTCCACCTGCCGCTGATCCATCTCGAGGACTGCCCAGGGTTCCTGATCGGCAAGCAGTCCGAGGAGGAGGCCACGATCCGGCACGGGTCGCGGGCGTTGGCCGCCCTCGGCCAGTGCACCAGCCCGTTCTGCTGCGTGGTCGTGCGCAAGGCCTTCGGCGTGGCCGGCGCCGCCAACCGCAAGCCCGGCGCCACCCACTTCCGCTACATCTGGCCCTCCGGGGACTGGGGCTCGCTGCCCATCGAGGGCGGCATCGAGGTGGCGTACCGGGCCGAGCTGGCCGACGCGGAGGACTACCAGGCCGAGGTGGAGAAGATCCGCGAGCGGCTCAACCGCTACCGCACGCCGTTCCGTTCGGCGGAGGTGTTCGAGATCGAGGAGATCATCGACCCGCGCAACACCCGCCCGCTGCTCTGCCAGTGGGTCAACCTGGTGTCCTCCCGGCTCACGACCGGGCCGACGTCGTTCACGTACCGCCCCTGACGCGACCCCACCCCGAGGCGGCCGCCGCGCTCTGGCCCTCGGCGTAGCGTGGCGCAGATGAGCGGCGGCGAGGACCGTTACGCGTTCGGCCGTGACGACCCCGCGGCGCGGCGTCTGGCGCTGCTCGCCCGCGTGTTCGACCCGACCACCGAGGCGCTGGTCGACGCGGCGGCCCGCCACGCGCCCGAGGGCCCGGCGCTCGATCTCGGCTGCGGCCCGGGCCACACCACGCGCCTGCTGTGCGACGCGCTGGCCCGACTCGGCCGGCGCACCCCGGTGCTGGGCCTCGACGCGGCCGAGGCCTTCCTCGCCGAGGCGGCCGAGCGCGCGCCCGAGGCC
>JBJXGF010000097.1:0-44844 GCA_046153015.1 Acidimicrobiales bacterium
GGGGGGCCTTAAACGGCTCCGGCCGGGCCCTTGCGGGGCCCGGCCGGAGAGACCAGCGCGCTTCTGAAGCGGTGAGGGCTTAGACGCCCGGGGGCTTCGGGAAGCGGTGACGCATCGTGTACTGGTACGGCGTGGCGAAGAGCAGGTCGCCGATGTCCTCAGCGGTCCGCTCGATCGTCTGCGTCCAGATGGTGTCCGCGCCCGGGATGATGAGGTCGAAGTTGAAACTCATCAGGCCGATGAGCTCCTTCACGGGCATGAACGCGCCGAGGTTGTCGAACGGCGTCGCCGTGAGGGCCCACGAGCGGATCGCGCCGGCCGAGGCCGTGCGGATCGACTCGGGCTTGAGCTGGAAGCGGTGCTGACCCTCGGTCTCGGGACGGCCCATGGCCGCCGCCGTCGCCTTGGTCACCTCGGACGGGAGGTAGGTGAGGTCCCACTTCGTCGTCGTGAGGCTCGGGTCGGTGATGAGCCGCAGGTTCATGCGCCCGTACTTCGGGTCGCCGTAGAACAGGGGCTTCGCCGGAAGCTCGGCGTCGTCGTACCGGCCCGTCGCAGTGTGGATGAGGTACCCACGCCGCTCCATGGTGAAGTTGAAGTAGTCGTTCCCGAAACCGCCGTAGCCATCGTCTTCCTTGCCACCGTGCTCCTGGGTGATGATGTAGGCGATCTTCTTCGGGAAACCGAAGGGCTCACGGCCGGCGAACACGGCCGCGTCCTGCGTGAGGTACATGTACGGGTAGTACCCGCCGTAGTACGTGTTGCCGTCCTGGCCCTTGCAGCTGGCCGACACGGTCACGCCCATCTCGCCATACGGGCCGAGACCGGTGTGAAGGTGGTCGACGTACCAGAACTCGACAACGTCGTCCTCGAGGTCGAGGCACTTCGGCAGGATGCGCCGAAGGGCAGCCTCGTCGACCCGGTAGAAGAAGGCCGACCACCGCGAGTTGGTGTAGGTCAGCGGGACGATGTCGTAGTCGACGAGCGGGTCCGCGATGCCCTGCGAGATGATGTCGCGCTTGTCCCTGTCAAGGGCAAGCGGCGGCGCGTCACCGGAGTCGATCCACGGAACGCTCGTGACGTTCAGCTCCGCCATTTGTTAGTTCCTCCTTGGAATGACGTTCACCGCGACGGGGGTCCTGCTGGTGTGCGGGGTGCCCCCGTCGCGCGTGACCACGATCTGATCCTGAACCGCTCTAGGCGCCGAGGCCGATGGGCTTCGGGAACCGGTGACGGAGGCCGAAGCGGTACGGCTTGGCCGCGCCCGCCCAGGTCGCGTCACGGGTGTAGGTCTCCCTCCAGGGGACCTCGCCCGCCGGAATGATCAGGTCGAAGCTGAAGGTCATCAGGCCGATCATCTCCTTGGGCGGAAGCTCGTGCCCAAGGTTGTCGTACGGGGTGGCCTGCATGAACCAGTTGATGCTCGCCGGGCTGGCGGTGCGGATCGACTCCGGCTTCACCTGGAAGCGGTGCGAACCCTCGGAGTCGGGGCGGCCCATGGCCGTCGCGAGGTCCTTGGTCACCAGCGAGGGGAGGTACACCAGCTGCCACTCGGAGTTCGAGAGGTCCGGAGCGGTGACGACCTTCATGTTCATCCGGCCGTACTCCGTGTTGCCGTAGAACTTCGGCTTGGCGGAGAGGTCGGCGTCGTCGTACTTGCCGGTGGCCGAGTGGAGCACGTACCCGTTACGGATCATGAGGAAGGACCAGTAGTCGAACTGGTAGTTCTTCCCGTCGTAGACACCGTAGCCGTCGTCAGGCGCCCCGCCGTGCTCGAGCACGCGGATGAAGGCTTCCTTCTTGGGGAAGCCGAGCACGCGACCGGCGTCGATCGCGGCGTCCTGGGTCAGGTACATGTACGGGTAGTACCCGGCGTAGAGCGTGCGACCGTCACCGGCCTTGTGGCTCGCGGCCACGGTGACGCCCATCTCGCCGTACGGGCCCAGCATGGTGTGGTTGTGGTCGACGTACCAGAACTCGACGATGTCGTCCTCGAGCTCCAGACAGTCGGGAAGGACGCGACGAAGCTGCTTCTCGTCGGCCCGGTAGAAAAACGCTGACCAACGGGAGTTGGTGTAAGTCAGCGGCAGAGTGTCGATGTCCCAGATCGGGTCGACCAGTGAATAAATAAACGCGGTCTTCTCGTCACGGTCGACGGGCGACGGCGGGATCTCCCCCGTCTCCGCGCCCGGGATCTGCGTCACGGCGAACTGCTCGGCCATAGACGGACTTCCCCCTTATTCGGAAAGGGCAGCTAACTGCACACGAACCGCCGGCCGCTGGGGATTGCCACCACACCCGATGGTGCGTGGGCGGGGCGAGGACCCTCACCGGCTGGCGATGGAAAGCAGCATATGTCACTTACCCCGGTCCGTCAACGCCTCCGGGCGCCTGCGGAGGGGGTGGGGGGGAGCGTCAGATCCCTTTTGTGGAGAGGGGTTGCGCATACCAGGACGGACTTCGTGCCGATGTTGACAACCTCGGTCGACGCTGAGGTAGGGTCGCGCCGATTCGAGCCATCCGAGGGCGTTTTGGGGAGGCTTGGTCAGTCTGTCGGACGACAAGGGGGCGAGGACGTGAGACGACGCTCGTGGGGCTGGCGCCTGGCGGTGATCACCGCCGGTGTGGCGCTGGCGTTGGGGCTTGCGGCGTGTGGCGATGACGACGATGACGCGGCAAGCAGCACGGCCGCCGACTCGTCCGGCGCGACCACACTCGATGTGGCCTACGTGACCACTCAGCAGCACCCGTACGGCATCGCGATCGACGCCTTCGCCAAGGAGGTCAACGCGGGCGGTGAGCTCACGATCGTGCCGCAGGCGGCCTATCCCCAGAGCGAGATCCAGCTCCTGGCGGACGTCCGCAGCGGGGTGGTCCCGATGGCGACCATCTCGAGCGCGATCTGGGACACGGCCGGCGTCACCGCCTTCCAGGCCCTGCAGGTGCCGTTCCTGATCACCAACTACCCGCTGGCCCAGGCCGTCGAGGGCGGCCCGATCGGCCAGTCCATGCTGGAGTCGGCCAACACCGAGGCCGGGGACGTGGTGGCGCTGGCGATCCACGAGGGCGGGCTGCGCAAGCCCCTGGGCAAGGAGCCCCTGGCGAGCGTCGCCGACTTCACGGGCAAGACGATCCGCGCGCCCCAGTCGCAGGTGCTGTCCGAGGGCTTCAAGGCGGTCGGCGCGAACGTCGAGCCGCTGCCGCTGCCCGAGGTCTACCAGGCCCTCCAGAACGGGACCGTGGACGGGGTCGAGGCCAACCTGCCGCTGATCTACACCCAGAAGTGGTACGAGCAGGCCAAGTTCGTCACCGGCAACATCAACTTCTGGCCCTTCCCGACCGTGCTCGTGGTCAACAAGGCGGTCTACGACGGCCTGACCGCCGAGCAGCAGACCGCGTTGACCGACGCGGCGGCGAACATCACCGACACGTCGATCAAGATCTTCACCACCCCGGGCAGCACCGTCGCCCAGGACCTCGTGAACTGCGGGATCAAGTACGTGACCGCCACCCAGGCCGACATCACGGCGCTGACCAACGCGTCGGCGAGCGCGGTGAGCGCCCTGGCTCCCGAGAGCCAGGACTACGCCAAGCAGATCCAGGCCGAGAAGGAGTCCCTCGGGCCGCCGGCCGCACCGCCGCCGCTGCCCACGACCTCGACCGGGGAGTGCAAGCCGCCGGCCGGATAGGCTCGCGCCGAGCGGGTCGCATGGACGCGGACTGAGACAGGAAGCGACCCGGCCCGGCCCCTCCGGGGGCCGGGCCGCTCTCTGGCGGAGGCTCCTCCTGAGACACGAGTCGTGAGCGCCACCGCCGGGCCGGCCGCGGAGCCGGTCGCGCACCGGCCGGAGCGCGTCACGGCCCGGGCGCTGGCGGTCGCCGCGCGGTGGGTCGAGGTCTACTCGCAGGCGGCGGTCGGCATCGCGCGCGTCGGCACGGCGCTGGCGGTCGCGCTGGCGATCCTGGCGATGGCGGGCAACGTGTTCACCCGCAACGTGCTCGGCTACTCGCTCCTCGGTTCCGAGGAGCTGGCCCGCTTCGCCTTCCTGTGGTCGATCTGGCTGGGGGTGTCGCTGGCGGTCAAGCGCGGGGCGGTGACCGTCATCACCTTCGTCGCCAACGCCGGGCCGGGGTGGTGGCAGCGTGCGGTGCGCACCTTCTCGGGGGTGAGCCTGGCCATCCTCCTGCTGTACGCCTGCGTGCGCTCGACCGAGTTCGCGACCGGCCAGTTCGCCAACCAGGGCTCGTCGGCGTTGCTCACGGTGCCGTGGTTCTACCCGGTCGTCTCGATGACCGTGGGCTACTACTTCATCACCCTGCACTACCTGTCGGCGGTCCTCGCCGGTGCCGTCGGGCTGGCCGACCAGGGGCGCCAGGGGGTGCGCGCCGCGCTGGCCGCCGCGGCCGGGGCGCTCGTGATCGGGGTGGCCGTCTGGGGGGCCGCCGCCGGGCTGCTCGCGATCGGGGCGTCCGAGCTGGTCGCCCTCGGGGTGATCTTCGTGGCCCTCACCCTGGCCGGCACGCCGGTCGTCTTCATGCTCTCGATCGTCGGCATCATCGCCTTCCTGCCGAGCTTCCTCGGGCTCAGCTTCTACCCGCGCCCGGATCCGTTGGTGCCCTTCTCGACGACCCAGTCGACGATGGGGCTGACCGGCGGTGGCGAGCTGCTGGTGATCCTGATGTTCCTGGTCACGGCCGAGGTGATGAACGCGAGCGGCATGTCGCTGCGCCTGATCGGCTTCGCCGCATCCCTGGTGGGCCATCTGCGCGGGGGGATGGCCTACGTCTGCCAGCTGACCTCGGCGGTCGTGTCGGGCATCTCGGGATCCGCCCAGGCCGACGCGGCGATCATGACCCCGCTGCTCGTCCCCGCCATGGAGCGCGAGGGATACCCGCGCGATGTGGCTGCCGCCGTGGTCGCGGGGGCCTCGATCAAGGGCCCGATCGGACCCCTGTCGGTGATGTTCATCGTCTACGGCTCCCTGGGCACCGGCGCCTCGACCGCGGCTCTCCTGCTGTCGGGGGTGATGGCCGAGCTGCTGCTGTTGATCTTCCAGGCCGCCACGGTCTACGTGGTGGTGCGGCGGATGGACTTCCTCACCAAACGCCCCTTCGCCGGCGCGGCGGTGGTCGCGCGCACGGGGCTGGCGGCGCTGCCGGTGCTCGCGATCCCCGTGATCATCCTGGGGGGCATCTTCAGCGGTGTCTTCACCCCGACCGAGTCGGCGTCGATCGCGTCGGTCGTGGCGGTCGTCCTGGCGCTCTTCTGGTTCGCCAGCGTGGCCCCGCGGGAGCTGCCGGGCATCCTCGTGCTCGCCGGCCTCGAGACCGGCATCGTGATGCTGCTGCTGGGCGACTCGGCGATCCTCGCCAAGGCGCTCTACCTCGACCGCTTCGGCGAGACGCTGTCGGAGTTCTTCACCAGCGTCACCGACAACAAGTACGTCTTCCTGCTGCTCGTGAACGTGATCCTGCTGGCGGTGGGGATCTTCGTCGAGCCGCTGCCGGCGCTCTACATCCTGGCGCCGATCATGGCCCCGATCGCGATCGCCTACGGCGTCGACCCGGTCCACTTCGGGCTGATCATGGTCTTCAACCTGGTGCTCGCCCTGATCCACCCGCCCATCGGCCTGGTGATCTTCCTGGTGTCGAGCCTCGCCAAGGTCTCGGTGGAGCGATTGTCCATCATGATCCTGCCCTGGCTGGCGGTCAGCCTGGTGGTCCTCTTCCTGGTCACCTACCTCCCGAGTGAGGTCGTCCTGGCCCTCTCGAACCGGCTCGACTGAGATCGGCCAATGCCCTCGGCGCCGCCGCCATGCTCTGCTGGGGGGTGGCCTATGTGCCCTCGGCCTGGCTGGTCGAGTCGTGGCCGCCGCTCCTGGCCGCCGGCGCGCGCCTCATGCTCGGCGGCGTTCTCCTGCTGGCCGTGCTGGCGATCCTCGGCCGGCCGCTCTCGCCCGGGGTCGGGGTCGCGGCGGTCGGCTGGCTGGCCCTCACCCAGACCGTCCTCTTCTACGGCGCGGTCTTCTGGGGGATCGCCCACGCCGGGACGGGCCTGTCGGCGGTGCTCGCCAACACCGACCCGCTCTTCGTCGCGGTGCTGGCGGTGGCCTTCCTCGGCGAGCGCCTGGGCGGCCTGCAGTGGGTGGGCCTGGCGCTCGGCCTCGCGGGCGCGGCGGTGGTGGTCTGGGAGGGGCCGCTCTGGCCGCCCCAGGTGTCGGCCGACGCCCTCGTGGTGCTCGGTGGCGCGGTCGCCTGGAGCATCGGCACCGTGGTCGCCGCGCGCGGGATCCGCGGGCGAGGCGCGGCGCTCGCCCTGGCCGGCTGGCAGATGACCGCCGGGGGAGCGGTGCTGATGATCGCCGGCGTGGTGGGGGAGGGGGACCCGTCGAGCACCGGCGCGCGCGAGATCGCGCTGGTCGTGGCCCTGGCGGTCGTCGGCTCGGCGGCGCCGCTCGCGCTCTTCTACCTGGCCCTGGCCGCCGCGCCGGCCGCCGAGGTGTCGGCGTGGTTCTGCCTGGTCCCGGTGGTCGGTGTGCTGACCGCCTGGCCGCTCCTGGACGAGACCCCGAGCGTGCGCCTGGTGGTGGGGATGGCGGGCGCGTCGGCCGGGCTGTGGCTGGTGCTCGGCCCGCGGGCCGCCGCGCGGGGGCGGTTGGTAGACTCGCCATCGCCGCCGTGAGCATCCCCGCGCCCGACCGCCGCCCGTGATCCTTGCTCTGTCGGGTGGAACCGGTGGCTCCAAGATGGTCGACGGCCTGGCCCAGGTCGCCGGCCAGGCCGCGCTCACGGCCGTCGTCAACACGGGCGACGACGGCGACTTCTACGGCCTGCGGGTCTGCCCGGACCTCGACATCTGCACCTATGTCCTCGCCGGGGTCGTGTCCGAGCGCGGCTGGGGCTACGCCGATGACACCTTCCGCTGCCTGGAGGGCCTCGCCACCTACGGCCAGGACTCCTGGTTCGGCCTCGGCGACCGGGACCTGGCGACCCACATCCACCGCACCATCCGCCTCGGCGAGGGTGCGCGCCTCAGCGAGGTGACGGCCGAGATCTGCGCGCGGCTGGGCGTCGCGGCCACGCTCCTGCCGATGACCGACGACCCGGTGCGCAGCCGGATCACCACCCCCGCCGGGACGCGCACCTTCCAGGAGTACCTGGTCAAGCACGGCGCCGCCGAGGCGATCGAGAGCATCGAGTTCGTCGGCATCGCCGACTCCCGCCCGGCGCCGGGGGTGCTCGAGGCGCTCGCGGCGGCGGAGCGGATCGTCATCTGCCCCTCGAGCCCGGTGGTCTCGATCGGGACCATCCTCGCGATCCCCGGCGTGCGCGCCGCGCTGGCCGCGCGCCGCGAGGACTGCGTGGCCGTCAGCCCGATCATCGGCGGGC
Source organism: Acidimicrobiales bacterium (assembly GCA_046153015.1). Taxonomy (GTDB): domain Bacteria; phylum Actinomycetota; class Acidimicrobiia; order Acidimicrobiales; family CAIXPF01; genus JBJXGF01. The sequence goes on from JBJXGF010000097.1 coordinate 7,390, forward strand.
GCCCGGTCGAGGGCCCGGCCGACCGCTTCCTCGCCGGCGCCGGCTACCCCGAGTGCTCGGCGACCCAGATGGCCCGCATCTACGCCGACGTCGCGGCCGTCTTCGTCCTCGACGCGCGCGATGCGGCCGAGGCCGAGGCGATCCGGGCGCTCGGTGTGTGCCCGGTGCTCACCGACGCCCTGATGCCCGACCGGGCGGCCCGGGCCCGCCTGGCGGCGACGGCGCTCGAGGCGCTCGGGTGAGCCCGCCCACGACCTGGGCGGTGATCCCGGTCAAGCCCCTGCGCGGCGCCCTGCGCCGGCTGACCCCGGCGCTCGAGGCGCCGGTGCGGCGCGAGCTGCAGGTGGCGATGCTGACCGACGTCCTCGGCGCCTGCGCCGGCGCGCCCGGGCTCGCCGGCGTGATGGTGGTCACCTCCGATCCCGAGGCGCGCGAGATGGCCGAGCGGATCGCCGGCGCGCGGGTGGTGCCCGACCACGATCCGCCGCGGGGCATGAACGCCGCCGTCGTCCGCGGCCTGGTGGCGGTCGCGGCGGCGCGTGCCGAGGCCGCCCTGGTGCTGACGGCCGACCTGCCGCTCGCCCGGCCCGAGGACATCGCGCAGATCCTGGCCGTCGCCCCGTCGGGCCCCTCGGCGGTGCTCGTCCCCTCCTGGGACGGGACCGGCACCAACGCCATGCTGCTCCAGCCCCCGGCGGCCCTCTCGCCCTGCCTGGGGCCCGACTCGCTCGCCCGCCACCGCGCCCAGGCGCAGGGGCGCGGCGTCACCGTTGTGCTCGAGCAGCTGCCGCGCCTGGCCCTCGACATCGACACCCCGCGCGATCTGTCCGCGCTGATGGCGGGCGGGGGCACGGGCGCGACGCTCGAGGCCTGCGCGCGGCTCGCGATGGCCGAGCTGCTCGAGGCCGGGAGCGCCCTCTGAGGCTCTGGCCCCTGTCGGCCCTGCCCGAGGTGCGCCCCGGTGACGACCTCGCCGGGATGCTCGCCTCCCGGGCGGCGGCGGAGGGGGTCGTCCCCGGCGACGTGGTGATGGTCGCCCAGAAGGTCGTGAGCAAGGCCGAGGGGCGCCTGGTCGTGCTGTCGCAGGTGGACGTCGGCCCGGCGGCCCGCGCCCTGGCCGACGAGACCGGAAAGGACCCCGCTCTCTGCGCGCTGATCCTCTCCGAGAGCCGGCGGATCGTGCGCCGGCGCGGCGCGACGGTCATCTGCGAGACCCACCACGGCTTCGTCTGCGCCAACGCCGGCATCGACTCCTCGAACGTCGCCGACGGATCGGTCGTCCTGCTGCCGGTCGATCCCGATGCCTCGGCACGCCGGCTGCAGGCGCGGATGGCCGCCGCGGTCGGCGGGCGCGTGGGCGTGGTCGTCACCGACACCCACGGCCGGGCCTTCCGGCGCGGCCTGGTCAACGTGGCGATCGGGGTGGCGGGCTTTCGCCCGATCATCGACCACCGCGGCGAGCTCGACCGCTCCGGGCGGGTGCTCGTGGCCACCGACCAGGCGCTCGCCGATGAGCTGGCGGCGGCGGCCGGCATCTACCTGGACAAGGCCTCGGGTACGCCCGCGGTGGTCGCCTCGGGGGTGGAGACCCCGACGGCGCCCGGGGGGGCGTGGGAGCTGGTGCGCGACCCGGAGCATGACCTCTTCCGCACTTGAGGCCGGCCTCTGGCGGGCGCCCGGGCGCCCGCCTAAGCTGCGCGCTCCACGAGCGCCGATGATCGGGAGGACGATGGGAGCGCCCCTCGGCACGCCGGAGGCCCCCCTGCGGGTGGCGGTGATCGGCTCGGGCCCCTCGGGCTTCTACGCCGCCGAGCACCTGCAGGACCAGGAGCACCTCGAGGTCCAGATCGACATGTACGACCGCCTGCCGACGCCCTTCGGGCTGGTGCGCGGCGGGGTGGCGCCCGACCACCAGAAGATCAAGTCGGTCACACGGGTCTACGACAAGATCGCCGCCCACCCCGAGTTCCGCTTCTACGGCAACGTGGAGATGGGCCGCGACCTCACCCACGCCGACCTGTCGGCGTACTACCACGCGATCATCTACGCGGTGGGCGCGCGCACCGACCGGCGGATGGGGATCCCGCGCGAGCACCTGCCCGGCAGCCACTCGGCCACCGAGTTCGTGGGCTGGTACAACGCGCACCCGGACTTCCGCAGCCTCAGCTTCGACCTCGCCTCCGAGAACGCGGCCGTGGTCGGCAACGGGAACGTGGCGATGGACCTCGCGCGCATCCTCGCCAGCTCGCGTGAGGTGCTGGCGGCCACCGACATCGCCGAGCACGCGCTCCAGGAGCTCGAGGGCAACGGGATCCGCGAGATCCACGTCCTCGGCCGACGCGGCCCGGCCCAGGCGGCGTTCACCAACAAGGAGCTCAAGGAGCTGGGCGAGCTGCCGGGCGTCGACGTGGTCGTCGACCCCCAGGACGTCGTGCTCGACCCGCTCTCGGCGGCCGACGTCGTGGCGCGGCCCAACCGCACCCGCGACCGCAACCTGGAGCTGCTGCGCGAGTTCTCCGAGCGGCCGCTCACCGGGGCGCCCAAGCGGATCGTGCTGCACTTCCTGGTCTCGCCGGTGGAGATCATCGGCACCGAGCGCGTCGAGGCACTCACGATCGTCCACAACGAGCTCTATGAGAGCGAGGACGGCTCGATCCGCCCGCGCCCGACCGAGCGCCGCACCACGCTGCCGATGGGCCTGGTCTTCCGGGCGATCGGCTATCAGGGGGTCCCGCTGCCGGGCATCCCGTTCGACGCCATGCGCGGCGTGATCCCCAACGACGCCGGGCGCATCATCGAGCCGCACACCGGCGAGCAGGTGCAGGGCGAGTACGTGGTCGGGTGGATCAAGCGCGGGCCGCAGGGGATCATCGGGACCAACAAGCCCGACTCCCAGGAGACGGTCGGCAGCCTCCTCGCCGACCTCGCCCAGGGCCATCTGCACAAGATCGAGGTCCCCTCGCGCGACGTGCTCGAGCGCCTGCTGCGCGAGCGGCGCAGCGACTTCGTCTCCTACGAGGACTGGCAGCTGATCGACATGCTGGAGCAGGAGCGCGGGGCCGCCAGCGGCGCCCCCCGGGTCAAGTTCAGCAAGGTCGAGGAGATGCTCCACGCGCTCCAGGAGCGCAAGCGCGCCGCCGCCGAGGAGGCCGCGAGAGAGGGCTAGACGGCGGTCTCCACGCGGCCGTAGACCGTGGTGCGCTGGGCCGGGACGCGCCCGGCGCCGCGGATCGCGGCCTCGAGCTCCTCGGGTGTCGCCAGCTGGCCGTGCGCGGCCCCCGAGGCGCGGGAGATGTTCTCGTCCATGAGGGTGCCACCGAGGTCGTTGCAGCCGGCGTCGAGCAGGCGGGCGCCGCCGCCCAGGCCGAGCTTCACCCACGAGGCCTGGATGTTGTCGATCAGCCCGTCGAGGGCGATCCGGCCGACGGCGTGGACCAGGACCACCTCGTCCCAGGTCGGGCCGGGACGGGCCTTGCCCTGGAGGAAGATCGGCGAGGCCATGTGGACGAAGGGCAGAGGCACGAACTCGGTGAAGCCCCCGGTGCGACGCTGGATCTGGCGCAGCACCTCGAGGTGGTTGGCCCAGGAGCGCGGGCCGTCGATGTGCCCCATCATCATGGTGGTGGTCGCGCGCAGGCCGAGCTCGTGGGCGGTGATCATCACCTCGGCCCACTCGGCGGTGCGCACCTTGTCCGGGCACAGGTGGGCGCGCACGCGGTCGTCGAGGATCTCGGCCGCGGTGCCCGGGAGGGTCCCCAGGCCGGCGTCGCGCAGGCGGGTGAGGAACTCGCGCACCGGGATGCCGAGGGTGTGGGCGCCCTGCCAGACCTCGAGCGGCGTGAAGCCGTGGACGTGCATCTGGGGCAGGCGCTCCTTGATGCCCTCGAGCACCGAGACGTAGAAGTCGCCGGTGAAGTCCGGGTGGATGCCACCCTGCAGGCAGACCTCGGTGGCCCCGAGCTCCCAGGCCTCGACCGAGCGGTGGACCACCTCGTGCACGTTCAGGATGTAGGGGTCGCCGCGCAGGTTGAGGCTCTTCGGCCCGCGCGAGAAGCCGCAGAAGCCGCACCGGAAGTAGCACTGGTTGGTGTAGTTGATGTTGCGGTTGATGACGTAGGTGACCGTGTCGCCGCAGCGCCGCTCGCGCAGGGTGTCGGCGACCTTGGCGATCGCCTCCACCTCGGACCCGCGGGCGCGGAAGAGCCGCTCGATCTCGGCCACCCGCGGCGGCGTGTCCGCCAGCGAGCGCTCGAGGATCGCGGCGAGGTCGGGCGCGAGCCGCCCGAGGCCCTCCTCGGCGCCCTGCGAGCGCCAGGCCTCGTCCTCCCACTCGGCCGACAGCCGCCGCGCGGGGACCGGCGGCTCCTCGTCGCGGCCGGGCGCCCAGGTGTAGCGCGGGCGCGCCGCGCCGGAGCCGTCGATCTGCCCCAGCCAGGCGGTGAACAGCGGCCGCGCGAGCGCCTCACGGGCCTCGTCGATCTCGGTCTCGGGAGGGAGGGCGGTGCGCTCGACGAGCGCGCGCGGGGCGATGGCGTCGCGCAGCGCGCCCACCGCCTCGGGGCTCCAGTCGCCGACCACCAGGTCGACCGCGCCGGCGGCGATCGCGTCGAGGGCCTGCTCGAGCGAGGAGACCACCACCGAGACGCGCGTCGCGATCCCCGGCAGCCACCCCAGCTCGATCGCCTCCTCGAGGCCGTCGGGGGTCGTGCGCAGGAAGGCCGCGCCGGTGCGCACGAGGGCGTCGAGCACGTCGGCGCGCGCGCCGGTGTGGCGCACCGTGATGCGCCAGCCCGCGACCCCGCGGCCGAGCAGGTCCATGGCCGTCTGCGGGTCGACCACCCAGGCGATGGCGGGCGCCTCGGCGCGCGCCGTCTCGACCGGCAGCAGCCCCTCCTCGAGGACCGCCGCGACGCCGGAGTCGTCGAGCCCGGCGCGCTCGCGCACCCGGGCGCGCGCCCCCTCGGGACGCTCGGCGGTGCGGCAGAAGGTGACGCTCATGCGGCCACCGCCGCCAGGGGCCGAGGGGCGCCGGCGCGGGCGAGGCCCTCGTCGTCGGCGAGCGCGCGCACATGCTCGCGCAGGCCCGGGTCGACGAACTCGTCGTCGGCGAGGTACTCGGGGTAGATCGTCAGCCGCTCGCGCAGCGGGTAGCCCGCGTCGGCGCAGAGCTCGGCCAGCCGGTCGGTGTCGGGCCAGGGGGCCTCGGGGTTGACGAAGTCGGGGGTGAGGGGGGAGACCCCGCCCCAGTCGTTGATGCCGGCCAGCAGCAGCGGGCCGTAATCGGCCGACAGGTTCGGCGGCGCCTGGATGCTCATCTGCGGGCCCATCACCAGGCGCGCGATCGCGCACGCGCTCATCAGGTCGACCAGCCCCGGCTCACCAGATGCGGCCATCGGCGTGTCCGGCTTGGCGCGGAAGTTCTGCACGATCACCTCCTGGATGTGGCCGTGGGCCTCGTGGAGCTCGCGCAGCGCCAGGAGCGCCTCGACCCGCTCGCGCACGGTCTCGCCGATCCCGATCAGGATCCCCGAGGTGAAGGGGATGCGCAGCTCGCCGGCCCGTCGGATCATCGCCAGCCGGGTGGCCGGGCGCTTGTCGGGGGCGCCCTCGTGGGGGCCGCCCGGGCCGCAGAGCCGCTCGGAGACCGACTCGAGCATCATCCCCTGGCTGGCCGAGACCTCGCGCAGCTCGCTGAGCTCGCGCCGGCCGAGGATGCCGGCGTTGGGGTGGGGCAGCAGGCCGGTCTGCTCGATGACCATCCGGCACATGGCCGCCAGATAGGACTGGGTCGACTCGTGACCGAAGCGCCGCAGCGCCCGCCGGTGGCTCTCGAAGCGCGCCTCGGGGCGGTCGCCCAGCGTGAACAGGGCCTCCTTGCAGCCCAGCCGCCGCCCGGCCTCGGCGATCGCCAGGACCTCGTCCGGGCTCATCGTGTGGGCCCGCGGGTCGGTGTCGTGGTGGGCGAAGGTGCAGTACGAGCACACGTCGCGGCACAGGTTGGTCAGCGGGATGAAGACCTTGCGCGAGTAGGTGACCCGGGGCGGACGGCCCCGGTCGCGCAGCTCGGCCGCCGCCGCCCAGAGGGCGGGGTGCTCGGCTCCGCGCGCGTCGGCGAGGGCCAGGGCCTGGTCGGCGCGCAGGCGCCGGCCCTCGAGGGCGGCCTCGACCCCCTCGCGCAGGGCCGGGCGCAGGGCGCCGAGCGTCATCAGCCGGGCTCCGGTCCCTGGCCCTCGCGGAACTTGCGCCAGTCGGCGGGGCGCTTCTCCTGGAAGCTGGCGATCCCCTCCTTGGGCTCCGGGCCGTAGACGTGGTTGAGCGCGACGAGCTCGAGGCCGTGCTGGACACCCGAGTAGAGCGCGTCGGTCGCCGTGTTCATCGCGATCTTGGCCAGCCGCAGGCCCTGGGGGGAGCGGCGAAGGATCTGGTCGCACCAGCGGTCGACCTCGGCGTCGAGCTCCTCGTCGGGCACGACCGCGTTGACCAGGCCCATCGCCAGGGCCTCCTCGGCGCTGTACTGACGGGTCAGGTAGAGGATCTCGCGCGCCTTCTTCTCGCCCACCACCTGGGGCAGGAGCTGGCAGCCCCACCACAGCGGCGCCGACCCGATCTTGGGCCCCGCCTGGCCGAACTTGCCCGAGGCGCCCGAGATGGTCAGGTCGCAGAGCACGTTGAGCTCGTTGCCGCCGCCGATGCAGTAGCCGCGCACCTTGACGATGATCGGCTTGCCGTTGTTGCGGATGGCCAGGCCGAGCCGGTCGTGCAGGTGGTGCAGGCTGCGCTTCTCGCCGGCGGTGCGGGTGGGATCGCGGACGTCGCCGCCGACGCAGAAGGCCCGCTCGCCGGCGCCGGTGAAGACGATCACCCCGACCGCCTCGTCGTCGGCGGCCGCCTCGAAGGCCTCGGCCAGCTCGCGGATGGTCTGGCGGCGGAAGGCGTTCAGCCGGTCGGGCCGGTTGATGGTGATCGTCGCGCGGCCGCCGCCGACCTCGTAGAGGACGTCCTCGAAGCTGTCGGGCACGGGTCCCCTCACGCGGTCGTGGTGGCCGATCGAGCGAGAATCCTACTCGCCGCCCGGGGCCCCGCGCCGCCCCTGGACGCTGCTCCAAGTCTCACCTGACAAGACGCGGGTTCGGCCTGCGGGCCAACATCTTGCCGCTTTTGGAATAGGGGTGGTACGACTCGTTCGTCGCATCAGTCACGAAACTCGGCTTCACTATGCGAGACAGGAGCCCCGAGACGACCACGACAGACGCACTAGAGGAGACCGCCCGAGCGGTGAGCCCGCGCTATCGGATCCAGGCGATCGAGCGCGCCGTGGCGATCCTCAACGTGTTCTCGGTGGACGAGCCCGAGCTGGGCGTGACCGAGATCGCCGAGAGGGTCGGGCTGCACAAGTCGACCGTCCACCGGTTCATGGTGAACCTGGACGCCGCCGGCCTGGTCGAGCGCAACCCGCGCAGCGGGCGCTACCGGCTGGGCCTGCACATCTTCGAGCTCGGCGGCCTCGTGATGCAGAGGATGAACCTCTGGGACGAGGCCCTGCCGTTCCTCGAGGGCCTCGTGCGCGACACCGGTGAGACCGGCCACCTGGCCGTGCTCGACGGGGGCGAGGCGATCTACATCGAGCGCGTCGAGGCGCGCCGGCCACTGCGGGTGCCATCGGCGATCGGCCGCGGCTACCCGGCTCATGCGACCAACCTCGGAAAGGTGCTCCTGGCCGACCTCCCGCGCGAGCGGGTCGTGGAGATCGTCGCCACGCACGGCCTGGCGTCCTACACGCGCAACACGATCACCGACCTCGTCGAGCTGGAGGCCGAGCTCGAGCGCATCCGCGTGCGCGGCTACGCGATCGACGACGAGGAGTACGACGAGGGCCTGCGCTGCATCGGGGCGGGTGTGCGCGATCACACCGGCCGCGTCGTCTCGGCCCTCGGCATCGGTGGTCCGGTCACGCGAATCACCCCCGAGCGGGTTGAGGAACTGTCACGCTTGGTCATGAATGCCGCCCGCGGGCTCTCCCGCCGGTTGGGCGCGCATCAGTCCGGCGCCTACACACCCGCAGCGCTCCGGGTCCGCACCACCGTTGCCGAGCCTCCGATGTTCGGAACGAGCAGCGCATGAGCCGTCCACCCCCGGGATCGGGGTAGGTCGAAACTCACTTCCCGGCACTTCCCCACACATCCCAAGGAGACAACACGCCAATGGCGACCACCGCCACCAACCCTCTGCGCCTCTCGAGCCGCACATCACACTTCGTTCTGCCCAAGCAGTGGGCGTCCATGCGCAAGGCCGAAGCGCTCGAGCGGGAGACGGGAAAGCGCGTCATCCACTTCGAGAAGGGCGACTTCCAGGGTGAGGAGTTCCGCCCTGCCCCGCACATCATGGAGGCCTGTGCCAAGGCCGTCGCCGACGGCCACGTGCGCTACGTGCCCGGCCCGGGCCTGCCCGAGCTGCGCGACGCGATCGCCGAGGAGGCCACCAAGCGCGGCCGCCCGACGGTGCGCGAGGAGGTCCTGGTCACGATGGGCGCCAAGCACGCCCTGACCCAGTCCCTGCTCACCATCGTCGACCAGGGCGACGAGGTCATCTTCCCGAACCCGGGCTACCCGCCCGACGAGTTCTGGATCACCTACGCCGGCGGCACCGTCATCTACGCCCCGCTCGTCGAGCCGGACTTCCACTTCGACCTCGACTCGCTCCAGAGCCTGATCACGCCCAAGACCAAGATGCTGATCATCAACTCGCCCCAGCGTCCCAACGGGATGACCGTCGGCCAGCTGGACGAGATCGCCGCGATCTGCGCCGAGCACAACGTGATCGTGCTGACCGACGAGATCTTCAGCCACATGGTCTATTCCGGCGCCGAGCACAAGACGATCGCCGCGATCGAGGGGATGGCCGACCGCTCGATCCTGGTCGACACCTTCTCGAAGACCTACATCATGACCGGCTTCCGGATCGGCTGGTGCGTGGCCAACAAGGACCTCATCACCACGATGGACATCTTCCAGCAGAACTCGGTCACCAACGTGCCCGCGTTCGTCCAGCTGGCGGCCCTCGCGGCGATCACCGGTCCCCAGGACCACGTCGAGGTCATCACCCGCAAGCTGCAGGCCAAGCGCGACCTGACCGTCGCCGCCCTCAACAAGATGCCCGGCGTCGAGTGCCAGACCCCCGACGGCTCGTTCTACGTCTTCCCGGACATCCGCGGCACCGGCATGACCGCGCAGCAGTTCGCCGACTACATGATCGAGACCTGCCAGGTCGGAGTGGTCGCCGGCTCGGCCTTCGGCGACCGCGGCGAGGGACACATCCGGCTGACCTACGCCTGCCCCGACGACGTCCTCGAGGAGGGCCTCGACCGGATCCGCAAGGGCCTGGAGAACCTCTAGGCTCCGCGCGCCCGGAATCGATCGAGGAGGCTTAGGTGGCTGAAGAACGCCTGCTGTGGGAGGACCTGACCGAGGGGGACGTCGCGATCTCGTCCGGTCGCACGATCACCGAGACCGACGTCGTGAACTTCTGCGGCCTCTCGGGGGACTTCAACTGGTTCCACGTCGACGCGGTCGCGGCCAAGGAGTCGGTGTTCGGCCAGCGCGTCGCCCACGGCATGCTGGTGGCGTCCATCGCCACCGGCCTCCAAGTCGGCTCGATGGAGCCGAAGATCGCGACGGCCGCCTTCATGGGGCTGCGCGAGTGGCAGTTCCGCGGGGCGGTCCTCTTCGGCGACACCATCCGCGTCAGGCGGACGATCGGCGAGAAGACCGAGCACCCCAAGAGCGACAAGCAGGGCTTCGTGATCTACGAGGTCGAGGTCGTCAACCAGGACGCCAAGGTCGTCCAGAAGGGTCAGTGGAACATGCTGATCCGGCGGCGCGAGGCCTAACGCCATCTGTCAGGACGCCCGGCTCTGACAAGGAGTCGGGCGTCCGGTGGCGAACCGGGGGCCATGACCAACATCGCTTCCACCCACACCATCACGGTCGCCCAGGCCGCCGAGACCCTTGCGGTCTCCGAGCGCACCGTCTGGCGCTACCTCAAGTCCGGCCGCCTGCCCGGTGAGACCGTCGGCGAGCCCGGCTCCCAGAGAACCCTGATCCCGCGCGACGCGGTCGATGCGCTGCGCGGCGGGCGCCCGGGCCCCGATGCCGACGCCCTGCGCGCCGAGCGCGACCGGCTCGTCGCCGAGCTCGCCGCCCTGCGCGCCGAGCGCGACGCGCTGAGCGACCGCGTCAGCGTGCTGCAGCGCTCGCTGTCACACCCGCTGCGGCCCGGTATCGCCGAGCGCGTGCTCAGCCGCGCCCTCGCCATCGCCGCCGCGGCCCGCGCGCGGGGACCGCGCGCCTACTCGCTCCGCTAGCCCTTGCGCAGTGGCGGGCGGCCGTCGTCGCCCGCCAGCTCGGGGTGCCAGCGCTCGAAGTGCGCGTGGTGCTGGTCGGTGACCGCACCCGGCGGGTAGTACTGGGCGTAGAAGTCGGTGTCGACGTGCTGGGCCTGGCAGGTCAGGCGCTGGTACATCGGGTCGAGGTAGGCCGGGAAGCGGCCGTAGGTGTCGTGGACGTACTGGCAGTAGTCCTTGACGATCTGGACCGTCTCCTCGCTGGGCCGCTCGATCTGCGAGGTGACCTTGTCGGGCTCGAGGTAGGCCTTGGGCTTGTCGGGCTCGTACTGGGACCACTTGCGCTCGAGGAAGGCGTCGACCGCCGCGCCCATGTCGTCGTGGTAGGGCGGGGTGAAGGCCTCGAATACCCCGTCGCGGCCGACCGGCACGCTCGGGCCGCGCTTGGCGTCGGCGAAGCGGAAGCCGAGCCCCGGCACGTCCATCCCGCCGAGGGCGAAGCGGGCGATGTAGCCGGTGTAGGTCCAGCCGCCCAGGCCCATCGCCTGCAGGGCCAGGTTGATGTTCTGGCAGATGAAGGCCTGCTCGACGACCTGCATCGACAGCACCCGCTGCTCGAGCTCGACGATGCCCATCTGGCGGCCGGAGTCGAGGCGCCCCGAGTCGATCCAGCGCTGCAGGCCGCAGGGCGCGTAGCCGGCCGTCTCGTCCACCAGCGTGAAGCGGTAGTCGGGCGAGAAGTAGATGAACAGCAGGTTGATGTACTCGAGCGTCATGTTCGAGACCGGCAGAAAGAGCGTCGTGCCCGGCTTGTTCGCGTTCCAGTGGTTGAAGACGAACAGGCCCGGCAGGCCGGTCGGCATCTGCGCCCGGGTCGGCTCGAGCTGCTTCTTGGCGCCGCGCACCAGCTCCAGGATGAAGTCGACCTGCTGGTCGCGGGTCTTGTTCTGGAGCGTCGAGATCTCGCCGTCCTCGGGCATGAGGTTCCACATGTCGAGGAAGTAGAGCCCGTCGTCGTTGGTGAAGAAGAGCTCGGTGCCGTGGTTGGAGCACGAGCTCGGCCAGGTGCGGGCGGTCCATTGGACCATCGCGTCGGCGCCCATCGAGGGGTCGATGTCGCCCAGGTTGAGCCCGGTGAGGCCGGTGCCGGCCACCAGCAGCAGGGCCTCCTCGAGCTCGGTCAGCGGCACGGCCTCGTAGGGGCTCTCGTAGCCGAGGGTGCCGGGCATCTCCATCCCGAGCCCCATCCGGCGGCTCTTGCGGTCGAAGACCGACTGGAAGAAGGGATAGCCCAGGCCGTCGTCGAGGCCGGGGGGGTGGGGGAGGCCCGTGCTCACAGCCCCAGCTCCTTGCCGATGATCAGCTGCTGGATCTCGCTGGTGCCCTCGGTGATCGAGGCGAGCTTGGCGTCACGGTAGTAGCGCTCGACCGGGTACTCGACGATGTAGCCGTAGCCGCCGTGGATCTGGACGGCCTCGCGGCAGACGTAGTCGGCCACCTCGGCCGAGAAGTACTTGGCCATCGAGGCCTCCTTCACGCACGGCCTGCCGGTCGAGTAGAGCCAGGCGGCCTTGTAGGCGAGGCTCTTGGCGGCCTCGATCCGGGTCGCCATGTCGGCCAGCTTGAAGCGGATCGCCTGGAACTTGGACAGGCTGCGCCCGAAGGCCTCGCGCTCGGTCGCGTACTGGCGGGCGGCGTCGAAGGCGGCCTCGGCGATCGCGGCCGACTTCACCCCGTGCGAGACGCGCCCGGTGATGAGCGCCTCCATCAGCGCCCCGAAGGCGCCCTCCTTGCCGCCGAGCAGGGCCTCCTCGCCGACCTCGCAGTCCTCGAAGACCAGCTCGGCGGTGTCCGAGGAGCGGTGGCCCATCTTCTCCAGCTTGCGCGTCACCTCGAAGCCCGGGGTGTCGCGGTCGACGATGAAGACGCTGATGCCCTCGCCGCGCTTGGTGCGGTCGGTGTAGGCGGCGACCAGGCAGTAGTCGCAGATCGTCCCGTTGGTGATGAAGTTCTTGCGGCCGTTGATGACGTAGCCGCCGTTCTTCTTCTCGGCGCGCGAGGCAAGCCCCGCGGCGTCCGAGCCGGTGTTGGGCTCGGTGATCGCGTAGGCCCCGATGATCTCGCCGGCGATCGAGCGGGGCAGGTACTTCTCGCGCTGGGCGTCGGTGCCGAACTTGTAGATCGGGAAGGCGGCCAGGTCGGCGTGCGCGTTCACCGAGGCCGTGATGCCGGCGCAGACCTTCGCCATCTCCTCGACGAAGATGCACTCGGTGATCTTGTCGGCGCCGATGCCGCCGTACTCCTCCGGGAAGACGATGCCCAGCAGGCCGAGCTCGCCGAGCATCGGGAGGACCTCGACGGGGAACTTCTCGTTGCGCTCCGCCTCCTCCACCAGTGGGGCGATCTCGCCCTGGGCGAACTCGCGGACCATCTGGCGAAGGTCCTCCTGCTCCTCCGTGAAGGCGTAGCTCAGCATGCGGCAACCTCGGGACGGGTCGGGGAACGTCGCCGCGGGCGCGCCGACGGGGGCAACCTCGGCAAAGTTTACCCTCGGGGGGGCGGATAGACTGAGGGTCCGTGACCGACCCATTCCGCCTCGACGGTCGCACCGTCATCGTCACCGGGGCCTCGCGCGGGATCGGCGCAGAGGTCGCGCGCGGCATCGTCGCCCGTGGCGGCGGAGTGGTGCTGGTGGCCCGCTCAGCCGAGACCCTCGCCGCGCTCGCGGCCGGCCTCGACGGGCCCGTGGCGACGGTCGCCGGCGACGTCGGCGACACCATGACCGCCGGCGAGGCGCTCGACGCGGCCGAGAAGCTCGGCAACCTGTGGGGCGTCGTCAACAACGCCGGCATCAACCCCTACTACCACCCGGTCGTCGAGACCCCGCTGTCGGAGTGGGACGAGATCCTGCGGGTCAACGTGCTCGGCGCCGCGGCGATGGCGCGCGCGGTCGGGCTGGCGCTGGTCGAGGCTGGGAACGGCGGGCGGATCGTCAACCTCTCCTCGGTCGCCGGGCTCACCGGCCTTCCCAACATCGGCCCCTACAACGCCTCCAAGGCGGCCCTCGACGCGCTCACGCGCACCCTCGCCGTGGAGCTCGGTCCGGCCGGGGTGCTGTGCAACTCGATCGCCCCGGGCACGATCGCCACCGAGATGGTCGACGGCCTCATGACCGCGAACCCCGCCCTCAAGGAGAAGCTGGTCGCCAAGGCGCCGCTCGGGCGCCTCGGGGCGGTGGCCGAGGCGGCCTGGCCGATCGTCTTCCTGCTCACCGACGCCGCCAGCTTCATCACCGGCCAGACGATCGTGGTCGACGGCGGCCGCCTGGCCCAGGGCTAGGCGTGCGGATCGTCGTCTGCGGGGCCGGCACGGCCGGCTGCGTCGTCGCGGCCCGCCTCTCCGAGGACCCCGCCAACGAGGTCACGCTGCTCGAGGTGGGTCCTCACTACCGGCCCGGCGGCTGGCCGGCCGAGCTGGCCCACTCGCACCGGATCATCAAGGAGACCCACGACTGGGGCTACCTGGCGCGCGCCGGGGCCTCGCCGCGGATCGTCCACGTTCCGCGCGGGCGGGTGGTGGGGGGCTCCTCGATCACCAACGGCGCGATCGCCCTGCGCGGCCACCCCGAGCACTACGACGAGTGGGACGCCCACATCGACGGGTGGGGGTGGGAGAGCTGGCTGCCCTGGTTCCGCGCGATCGAGTCCGACCGCGACTTCGGCGCGGCCGCCTGGCACGGCGACCACGGGCCGATCCCGATCAGCCGCTACCCGCGCCCGGACTGGCTCGAGCTGCAGGAGCGCTTCGCCGAGGCGGCCCTGGCGGCGGGCCACGGATGGATCGACGACCACAACGCCCCCGGGGCGATCGGCATCGGCCCGATCCCGCTCAACATGGTGGACGGGGTGCGCCAGACACCGGCCGACCGCTACCTCGACCCGGCCCTGGCGCGGCCCAATCTGGAGCTGCGCGCGGGGGTCACCGTCGACCGGGTCGTGCTCGAGGGGGGCGTGGCGCGCGCGGTCGAGGTGCTCGGCGCGGGCGGCCCCGAGCGCCTCGCGGCCGACGCGGTCATCATGGCCCTCGGCACCTACGCGACGCCCGCGGCGCTCCTTCGCTCGGGGGTCGGGCCGCTCGAGGAGCTCGGGCGGCACGGGATCCCGGTGGCCGCCGCGGTCCGCGGGGTCGGACGTGGGATGCAGGACCACCCCAAGGTCTCCTACCGCTTCGAGCTCGGCCTGGAGGCGCCGGCCTGGCCGAGCCCCTGGTACCAGTGCCTTCTGACCGGCGAGCATGAGGTCGGCGGTGAGCGGCGCGTCTACCAGGTGATGCCCTACTCGGGCACGGTCGAGGGGGGCCAGCGCTACACCGATCTGAACGTCCAGGTCGCCGACGCCCGCTCCCGGCGCGGGATCATCCGGCTGCAGAGCCGCGACCCGGCCGCCCAGCCGGCGATCGAGATGGGCTGGTTCCTCGAGCCCTCCGACCGCGCCGCGGCGGTCGCCGCCGGTCGGCGCCTGCTCGAGGTGGCCCGCACGCCGCCGCTCGCCGGCGTCCTCACGCCGTGGCCCGGGCTCGACGACCCCGACCAGGTCCTGCGCACCGTCGAGACCTTCCACCACCCGGTCGGCTCCTGCCGGATGGGCCGCCCGGACGACCCCGAGGCGGTCGTCGACGGCGCGGGGCGCGTGCGCGACACCGAGGGCCTGTGGGTGATGGACGCCTCGGTGATCGCGCGGGTGCCCTCGGCCAACACGCACCTGGCCGTCATCGCCCTCGCCGAGCGCCTGGCCGGCGCCTTTCGCGGGGCGGGGGAGCGGCCCCCGGCGGAGTGGGCGACGACGGAGGATGCGACATAATCGCTGTTGGCATGCACCGGACGCGCGTGCGTGGGGAGGTGCCAGAATCCCCTCGACACCGACCCTGAGAGGACCCATGCCGGAGCTTCCCGCCGCCGCCGATCCGAGCGCCTCCTACACCGCCGTGATGGAGACATCCGCCGGCGAGATCACCCTCGAGCTGTGGCCCGACCTGGCGCCCCAGACGGTGGGCAACTTCGTCGGCCTCGCGCGGCAGGGCTTCTACGACGACACGGTCTTCCACCGGATCATCCACGACTTCATGATCCAGGGCGGCTGCCCGAAGGGCACCGGCACCGGCGGCCCCGGATACGACTTCGGCGACGAGATCAACGAGCGCAAGCTGGTGAAGGGCGTGCTCGCGATGGCCAACGCCGGGCCGAACACCAACGGCAGCCAGTTCTTCATCGTCACCTCGCCGGCCACGCCGTGGCTCGACGGCGCCCACACCGGCTTCGGCCGGGTGATCGGCGGCGAGGACGTCGTCGAGGCGCTCGCGACGACACCGACCGGCCCCGGCGACCGGCCCCGCGAGACCCAGCGGCTGGTCACGATCCGGATCGAGGAGGGCTGACGCCACCCGTCTCCTCCTCGTGGGAGATCACCCTCCTGCGTCGCCCCCCCGGCGCGCGCCGCCCGCGGGTGGCCGCCCGGGTCGTCCTCGAGGCGCCCGACCTGGCCGAGGCGCGGATCGCCGCCGAGGCCGTCCTCGACGAGCGGCGCTCGGACGAGTCGCGCTGGTCGCTCGGGCTGCTGCGGCCGCTCACCCCGATGGCGCCCGGCACGCACCGCTACCGGGCGACCTTCGCCCTCTGGGAGGCCGGTGAGGACCGCTTCGTGCGCCGCGACGTGCATCACTGCGAGGTCTGGGCGGTCGACGCCCAGAGCGCCCGGCGCCTCGCCCAGCAGGAGATCCGCAAGGTGAGCGGCTACGAGCCCTCGTGGCGCATCCGCCAGGTCGCGCGGGTCGACGGCGCCCGCGCCCGCCCGGCGGGCGGCCGGCGCTGAGCGGCGAACCCGCCCGGCGCCCACTGATCACGGGCGAGGGGCGCCGCGAGACCGCGCAGTGGCTCGCGGTCCACGCCCCGGGCGACGGGGAACTGCTGGCCGAGGTCGCGGCCGCCGATGTGGACGACGTCGACCGGGCCGTCCGGGCCGCGCAGGCCGCCTGGCCGGCGTGGGCCGCCCTTCCCCCACTCGCGCGCGGGCGCGCCCTCGCGGCCTACGCCCGCCTGGTCGACTCCGAGCAGCCGGCTCTGGCCGAGCTCGTCCACCGCGAGACCGGCAAGCCCCTCGGCGAGGCCCAGGCCGAGGTCGCCCGCGCCGCCGAGGTGGTCCATCACTTCGCCGCCGAGGCCGAGCGGATGTGGGCCCAGCAGATGCCCGGCCCGACGCTCGCCACCGGCAGCTGGGTGCGCCCCTCGCCCCTCGGGGTGGTCGCCGCCATCACCCCCTGGAACTTCCCCGTCGCGCTGGTCGTCTGGAAGCTCGCGCCGGCGCTCGCCGCCGGCTGCGCGGTGGTGGTGAAGCCCGCCGTCGAGGCGCCCCTCGCGGCCTGGGCGCTCTGCGATCTGGCCGAGCAGGCCGGCCTGCCGCCCGGCCTGGTGAGCTGCCTGACCGGCGACGGACCCCTGGTCGGGGAGGCCCTCGCCACCCACCCTGAGGTCGCCAAGGTCGCCTTCACCGGATCGCGCCGGGTCGCCGAGCAGATCGCCGGCTGGGCGGCGCCGCGGCTGAAGGCGCTCTCGCTCGAGCTCGGCGGCCACGGGGCGCTCGTGGTGCTGCCCGACGCCGACCTCGACATCGCCGCCGAGGTCGCGACCATGCAGGGCTACGTCAACTCGGGACAGGCCTGTTATGCGGTCAACCGGGTGCTCGTGCCACCCGCCCTCGCGGGCGACCTGCTCGAGCGGATGCGCGCGCGCATCGCCGCCATCGCCCTCGGGCCGATGACCACCGACCGCGGCCTGGCGCGCCACCACGCCCTCCTGGAGGAGGCCCGCGGCCACACGGGGGTGGCGATCGAGGGCGGCGAGGAGATCTCCCCCGGCCGCCTGTCGCCGGCCCTGGTCACCGGCGCCGGGCCGGGCGTGCGGCTGGTCGACGAGGAGCCCTTCACCCCGATCGTGGCGGTGATCGAGGTCGCCGACACCGCCGCGGCGATCGCGGAGGCCAACCGCCCCGACTACGGGCTGGTCAACTACGTCTGCGGGGCGGACCTGCGCGCCGCCCTCGAGACCGCCCAGGCGCTCGCCTCGGGCACCGTCGTGGTGAACGGCTGGCGCGTGGTGGTGCCCTACGCCCCCTACGCCGGCTGGCGCGGCTCAGGGGTCGGCGCCGAGCTCGGGCGGCCCGGGCTCGAGGCCTTCGTGCACTGGCAGCACCTGCGCGTCCTGGCCTAGGAGCCTGCGGCGCGGTGCACCCGGCGCGCCCAGACGAGCTGCTCGACCTTCGGCCGGGATCCGGACACGCCGCTGTCCCCCACCCCGCCCACCACGAAGTGGGCGTCCTGGTAGAGCGGGCCCTCGTTCAGGAGCACCCGCGCGGCGCGCAGGCGGGGCAGGATCTCCTCGCCCGGGCCGAAGACCGCCGCACCGAGCGCAAAGGGGGTGTCGTTGGCGAGCGCCAGGGCGTCCTCGGCGTCGTCGGCCACGACCAGGCCGCGCAGCGGGGCGAAGGTCTCCTCGCGCCAGAGCGCCAGCCCGGCGAGGCGCTCGCGCGGCAGGGCCATGATCGTCGGGGTGAAGAACGACCCGCGCTCCCCCTCGCCCACCAGCACCTCCCCGCCCGCCGCCAGGGCCCCCGCCATCGCCTCGCGCGCCTCGGCCCGGGCGCGCCCCTCCGCCAGCGGCGCGACGTCGGTCGACGGGTCAGCCGGGTCGCCGAGTCGCAGCGCCGCCACGGCCTCCACCAGGAGCGGGCGGAAACCCTCCCAGGCCGGCCGCTCCACGACGATCCGCTTGGCCGCCATGCAGAGCTGGCCCCCGTTGGCAAAGCCGCCGAGGGCGGCGGCCTCGGCGGCGGCCTCGAGGTCGGCGCCGTCCAGCACGATCATCGCGTCGTTGCCCGAGCCCTCGGGGATGTAGGGGCGCAGGAGGGCCCCCTCGGCGTAGGCGGCCCCGAGGCCGGCCAGCTGGCGCTTGCAGGTGCGCGTCGAGGCGTGGGCGACCACGGCGTGGACGCCGGGGTCCCAGACGAGCGGCTCGGCCTCGGGCCCCGGCAGGTCGACCACCACGATCGCGTGCTCGGGCCATGGCCCGGCCAGCGCCGCGAGCACCCGCCCGGTGGTGCGCCGTGCGCGCGAGGAGGGCCGCGCCAGCACGGCGTTGCCGCCGACGAGGGCCGAGGCGGCCACGAGGGTCGGCACCCACACCGGCGAGTTGGCCGCGTGCCAGCCGAGCACCACGCCGTAGGGCGCCCACTCGAGCGTCGTCGTCCCGGAGGCCGCCGGAACTTGACGGGTGCGGATCGCCTCGGCCAGGGCGGGCAGGGCGTCGAGCAGGCCGAGGGCCGAGCTGAGCTCGCGGGCCGCGAAGCGTCGCGGCTGGCCCACCTCGGCCACGGCCTCGTCGACGATCGCGTCCCCGGCGGCGGCGAGCGCGTCGCGTGAGCGCGCGCAGAGCGCCAGGCGCGCGTCGAGGTCGAGCTCGGCGACCCGGGGCTGGGCCGCGCCGGCACGGGCGGCCGGCGCGGAGGGGTCGGTGAGGGTCACGGCGGCCCAGCCTAGCGAGGCCCCCGTGCTGCCCCCCGGGCTGGCCGTGACCGTCTCCCCGGAGGGCCTGGCGCAGGCATGGCCGCACCTGTGCCCGCTGCAGCCGGTGCGCCGAGAGGACGACGTGGTGGTCTGCGCGCCGCGCTGCGCACCCGAGGCCGCGACGGCGGCGCTGGTCTCCCTCCCCTACCCCGTCGAGGCCCTTGCGCAGATCCCCGGCTGGCCCGATCCGGCCGCGGCGATGCTCGCGGGCTGGTACCGGCGCAGCCCCGCCCACCTGGCGGCGCCGGCGGGGGTGCGCGAGCTGGTGCAGGCCCCCGGCGAGGGCTTCGGGCCGGGCGACCACCCCACGACGGCGATGTGCCTGGCGGCGCTCGAGGGCCTCGGCCCCGGGCCGGCGCTCGATGCCGGCTGCGGATCGGGCCTGCTCGCCCAGGCGTGGGCCGCCCTCGGCCGGGGGCCGGTGGTCGCCCTCGATGTCGACCCGCGCGCGGTCGACCACGCCCGCCGCAGCCTCGCGGCCGCCGGGCGGACGGACGCGGTCGAGGTGCGCCGGGGGCCGATCCAGTCGCTCGTCGGCGGCGACACCGCCGGGCGCACGCTCCTCGCGAACGTCCCGGTCGAGGCCCACCGCGCCCTTCTGGCGCGCGTCGCCGACCCGCCGGCCGCGGTCGTGCTGTCGGGCATCCGGCCCGCCGCCGCGGCGGGCCTGCGCGAGGCCTGGCGCGCGCGCGGCATGCACCCCCACGGCGAGTGGGAGCGGGGCGGTTTCGTCTGCCTTCGCATGGTCGGCGGATGAGCCGGGTCTGGCGCACCTGGGCGGTGCTGGTGCTCTTCGCGCTCGGCACCAGCCTGATCACTCCGCTGATCCCGCTCTACCAGGACCGGCTCGGGTTCAGCGACACGGTCGTCACCCTCTTTCTCGGCTGCTACGTGGTGGCGCTCGTGCCCTCGATGCTGACCCTCGGGCAGGTGTCGGACCGGATCGGGCGGCGGGCCGTGCTGCTCGGGGCGATCGCGACCCTGGCGGTGGCGCAGGTGATCCTGATCACCGAGCCCGACCTCACCGGCCTGCTCGTCGCGCGCGCCATCCAGGGGCTCGCCACCGGGGCCTTCTTCGGCACCTGCACGGCGTTCCTGGTCGACGCCGCGCCGCTCGGCCGGATGGGGTTCATCGCGGTGCTGGGCTCGGTCTCGGTGCGCACCGGCCTCGGTTTCGGGCCCGGCATCGGCGGGGTGATCGCCCAGTACTCCGACACGCCCCTGCGGCTTCCCTTCGAGCTGCACCTGATCGCGCTGGCGGTGGCGGCCGGCCTGGTCGTGAGCCTCCCCGAGACGGTCACGGTCCGCTCGCGGCGGCCGCTCACCCTGCGCCTCGAGGTCCCCGCCGCCGAGCGCGAGGTCTTCTGGCGGGTGCTGGTGCCCTCGGGCGCCCTCTTCTCCCTCTTCGACGGCGTGGCGCTGTCGCTGATCCCGGTCTTCCTGGTGCGCACCCTCGGCGTCGACAACTACGCGCTCGTCGGGGCGGCCGGGTTCCTCGTGCTCGTCTCGGGCGCGGCCAGCCAGCTCGTGTTCCCCCGCCTCCCCCCCGCGCCGGCGATCGGGTGGGGCCTGGCGGCCGCCTCGGTGGCATCGGTCGGCGTAGTGCTCTCCGCGCCGGCCGAGTCGGCGCCGCTCGCGCTCTGCTCGGTCGCGGCCACCGGAGCGGCCGCGGGGCTGGTCTTCAAGGGCGGCCTCGACCTGTGCACCCAGATCGCCCCGGTGCAGGACCGCGGCAAGCTCATGTCCTCCTACTACGTGGCCTGCTACCTGGGCGGGTTCTCGGTGCCGCTGCTCGTGATCGGCGTCCTGTCGGACCTGATCGGGCTGACCGCGGCGCTGGCGATCCTGTCGGCCGTCGCGGCCCTCGGGGCGACCTGGACCTGGATGGTCGGGCTGCGCTCGTTGTCGGGTCTGGCGGCCCCCGCCCCCGCGACAGCGGCCCTGTCGCACCCGGGCGCCGAGTAGACTCGACGGGGCCGATGGCCCTCCAGGAGTCCGATTCCGAGGCCCTCGCCGCCACGCTGCTCGAGGCCGACCGCGCGGTCGTCCTCACCGGCCTGCGCCTGGGCGGCCCTGAGAGCCTGGACCTCACCCATGCCGATGGCGAGTGGGCCAGGCGGGCCAGCCTCGAGGCCTTCCTCACCGAGCCCGGGCGTTTCTGGGAGTACTTCTATCCCACGGCGCTCGCGATCGCCGGCCGCCGGCCGGGACCCGCCCATGACGCCCTCGCCCGGCTCGAGCGCGCCGGGGTGGTCGCGGCCCTCGTCACCCAGGCCGTCGATCGGCTCCACACCCGGGCGGGCAGCATCGACCCGGTCGAGGTCTACGGCACGGTGCTCACCCAGCGCTGCGAGCGCTGCGGCGAGCGCTACGGGCTGCCCGAGGCGGGCGCCCTGATGGCGGCCGCGCCCGACGGGGTGCCGCGCTGCACGACCTCCGGCTGCGGCTATCCACTGCGGCCCGAGGGGACGCTGTGGGGCGAGGCCCTTCCCCGGGCGGCCGTCGAGCGCGCCTGGGAGCTCGCCGCCGACGCCGACGCCTTCATCGTCCTGGACTCCGACCTTCGCACCGCACCGATCTCGCTCCTGCCCTCGGTGCCGCTCACGCGCGGCGTGCCCCTCATCCTGGTCGGCGAGACCCCCACCCAGTACGACCGCTACGCCCACCGGGTCATCCGGGGGCCGAGCGCCGACATCATCTCCGCGGTGGCCGACCTGATCGTCCCCTCGCCGCGATGAGCGGCGCGCAGCCCTTCCGCCTCGACGGCCAGGCGGCGATCGTCACCGGCGCCTCATCGGGGCTCGGCGCGATCATCGCCGACGCCCTCGCCGACGCCGGCTGCGCGGTGGTGCTGGCCGCCCGTCGCGAGCAGGAGCTCGAGCGCGGCGCCGCGGCCATCGTCGCCCGCGGAGGGCGCGCGGTCGCCCGGCGCGCCGACCTGCGCGACCCCGCCCACGCCGAGGACCTCGTGTCCACGGCCCTCGGGGCCTTCGGCCGTCTCGACGGAGTCGTCCTGAACGCGGGCGCCTCCACGATCGCGGCCGCCGACGACGAGGACCTGGCCGCCTTCGCCGATGTCCTGGCCGTCAACGTGACCGCCCAGATGGCGCTGGCGGCGGCGGCGGCCCGGCAGATGATCGGCGCCGGGCGCGGCGGCTGGATGATCGCCCAGAGCTCGATCCTCGCCCGCAAGGCCGGCACGGGCCCCGGGGTGGCCGCCTACTCGGCCTCCAAGGCCGCGATCGAGCAGCTCATCCGCGAGCTGGCGCGCCAGTGGGCGCCCCACGGGATCCGCGTCAACGGCCTCGCCCCCGGCTTCTTCCCCACCGCCATGAACGCGCCGATGGTCGCCGACGAGGGCCGCCTGGCCCAGCTGGTGGCGCGCATCCCGCTCGGGCGGCCCGGCGAGCCCGCCGACCTGGCCGGGGTGGCGGTCTTCCTCGCGAGCCCGGCCTCGGGCTACATCACCGGACAGGTCATCCCGCTCGACGGCGGGATGACCTGCTGGTAGCTACGCGGCGCCCGGAGGGTCGGTGTCGACCACGAACTTCTGCGAGTAGTAGATGTCGCCCTCGTGCCCGAGCTTCATCCGGCGCAGGGTGGCCTTGACGCGGGTGCCCACCTCGACGTCCTCGGGGGCGACCCCGACGACCGGCGCCGGCATCAGCACGCCCTCGTCCATGGTGATGTGGCCGACGACGTAGGGCTCCTGGCCGAGGAAGTCGCGCGGCGGGTAGTAGACCACCGTGTAGTTGGACAGCTCGCCGGTGCCGGCGAGCTCCTGCTCGGTGAGCGTGTCGCTGCCGCACTGGTAGCAGTGGTGGTGCTCCCACCAGGGGCTCAGGTGCCCGTTGGCGCAGCGCATCGCGTAGAGGCGCAGCTTGGGCGGGCCGAGACGGGAGAACTCGATCGCCGAGACGGTCACGTCTAGCCCTCCAGGCGCTGATAGACGTGGATCGCGCCGACCGCGCCCGGGCCGCCGCGGCAGGCCGAGATGCCGATCTCGGCGCCGGGGCGCTGCATGTCGGGCGGCGCGGTGCCGCGCAGCTGCTCGATGATGTCGACCGCCTGGGTGGCGCCCGTGGCCCCGAGCGGGTGCCCCTTGCAGAGAAGGCCGCCCGACAGGTTGACCGCGACCTTGCCGTCGATCCAGGTCGAGCCGTCGGCGGCGCCCTTCCAGCCCTCGCCCTTGGCGGCGAATCCGAGGCCCTCGATCCCGAGCGGCTCCTGGATCGCGAACGAGTTGTAGATCTCGGCGACGTCGATGTCGCCGGCGCTGATGCCCGCCATCGCGTAGGCGCGCTCGGCCGGCGCGGCGAAGAGCGCGTGGGCGTCGTCGAGGGTGTCGGTGGCCGCGTACCAGGTGCCGGTCGCCATCTGGGTGGCGGTGACATAGACCTGCGGCTTGTCGGGCTGGTCGCGCAGGATCTCCTCGCGGCACAGGATCAGCGACGACGAGGCGTCGGTCATCGGGCAGACCTCATAGAGCTTCAGCGGGTCGGCCACCTTGGCCGAGCGCATGACCTCCTCGACCGTGCACTCGAAGCGCAGGTGGGCGTAGGGGTTGCGCGCGCCGTAGTGGTGGTTCTTGACCGAGGTGTGGGCGAG
Organism: Acidimicrobiales bacterium; assembly: GCA_046153015.1. Lineage (GTDB taxonomy): Bacteria > Actinomycetota > Acidimicrobiia > Acidimicrobiales > CAIXPF01 > JBJXGF01. The sequence goes on from JBJXGF010000097.1 coordinate 30,950, forward strand.
GTCCTCCTCGGTGAGCCCGTAGGTCTGCATGTACTTGCGCGCCGTCAGGGCCACGCCCGAGGGGAAGGTGAGGCCCGAGAAGTACTCCTCCTTGGAGTCGGCCGCCTGGGCGATGATCGAGGTCCCCTCGACGGTCGCCAGGTCGTTCATCTTCTCGACCCCGACCACCATCACGGTGTCGTAGAGGCCCGACATGATCGCCGCGCAGCCGAGGTGGAGCGCCCACGCGCCGGTGCCGCAGGCCGCCTCGACGCGCACCGCGCCGGCCGGTACGACGCCCAGGTGGTGGGCGACCATGAGGCCGGTCGAGTTCTCGTAGTTGAAGCCCACCGAGCCCACGTTGCCCACATAGAGCGACTGGATGTCGGCGGGCTCGACGCCCGCGTCGGCGAAGGCCAGACGACCCGACTCGACGGCCAGATCACGCAGCGACTTGCCGTGCTGGATCTTGTGAGGGGTCTTGCCGATCCCGAGAACGCCGACGCGCATCACGCCTCCTCAGTGGGGTTCGGCCTGGCGGCCACGGGTCCAACGGTAGTACGTGGACAGGTCGATCGCCTCGCCGGCGATCTGGTCGGCCGCGCCCGACGACGACGGGGCCCCGATCACCTCGATCTCCTGGGCGATCGCCTCGCCCCCGCCGTAGCCCAGCGCGAGCAGGTGCTGGCCCTGCTCGGCGGCGTCGAGGCCCATCGCGAGGGCGATGCCGACCGAGGCCGCGCCCAGGTTGCCGATCTCCCCGACGAAGCTCGTGTGCTCGAGCTGCTCGGCGCCGACGCCCGCCTTGCCCAGCCCCCGCAGGGTCTGGGGATGGGGCTGGCTGGCGCAGACGGCCGCATAGGCGCCGGTCGGGCGCTCGGTCAGCCGCTCCAGCTCGCCGAGGGCCGCGCGGGTGGTCTCCCCGTAGGCGTCGAAGAGCACTTCGAGCCGGTAGCGGGCCTCGGGCTCGGTCCCGAGACGCCAGACGTCGTAGACCTCACGACCCGAGCGCGCGAGGGCGCCGAGCCGGGCGACCCCGCCGGAGGCGCCGACCAGGAACGCCGCCGCCCCGCCGGCCGAGAGGGTGTCGCAGACGCGCTCCTCGTAGCTCACGAGGTGGTCCGCGGCCACGACCAGCGCGGGCGCGCCGCCATCGCCTGCGAGCGCCGTGGCGATCTGGAGCCCGTCGAGGAGCGCTCCGGGGTGGCCGCCAACGTCGAGAGGCGTCGCGTCGGCGAGGCCGAGCGCGCGCGCCAGGGTCGCCGACAGCTTGCGCAGCCCGAACGGCGGCGACTGGCTGACGGCGATCACGACGCCCGGCGCCTCCGCCCCCGCGAGGGCGGCGGTCGCGGCCTCGTAGGCCATCGTCAGGGTGTCCTCGTCGAGGGCCGGGGTGCACAGGGCCTTGGAGCGCGGGCGGCCCGGGCGCCCGAAGAACTTCTGGATCTCCCCGAGAGGGGCCCGGTAGCGGGGCAGGTACGCCCCGTACCGGATGATCTCCCCCATCTGTTAGCGCTTGATCGTGATGCCGGCGGCCTCACGATCGAACGTGTCGGGGGTGACGCCCTCGTCGCGCAGCTTCACCTTCTGGACCCGCTCGGTCGGCGTCTTCGGCAGCTCGGCGACGAACCGGATGTAGCGCGGGACCATGAAGTACGGCATCCGCTCGGCCATCCAGTGGGTGTACTCCACGGGGTCCGGCGCGTCGCCCTCGGCGATGCAGACGATCATGATCTCGTCCTCCGACGAGGCGCCCTCGCCGGCCTTGACGCCGATCGCCGCGACCTCCTTGACGTTCGGGTGGTCCGACGCCTGGCGCTCGACCTCCATCGAGGAGACGTTCTCGCCCCGGCGGCGGATGTAGTCCTTCACCCGGTCCATGAAGTAGAAGTAGCCCTCCTCGTCCATGCGGCCGAGGTCGCCGGTGTGGAGCTTCAGGTTCCTGAAGTCGTCGGCGGTCTTCTCCGGCATGCCGTAGTAGGCGCGCATGACGATGTTCGGGATCTTCATGTCGACCACGATCTCGCCCGGGGTGTCGGGCGGAAGCGGCCGGTCGGTGCCCGGCTCGACGATCGTGACCTCGTAGCCCGGGTTGGCCTTGCCCATCGAGCCCGGGACGCCCGGCTTGGTCGGGTCCATGTAGGTCGCCATGCCGGTCTCGGTGAGGCCATAGCCCTCGATGAACTTGACCCCGAAGCGCTCCTGGAACTCGTTGTAGATGTCCTTGGGCGCCGGTGCCGCGAAGCAGGTGTGCACCTTGTGGGCGCGGTCGAGCTCCGAGGGCGGGATGTTCCAGATGAAGTAGCTGACCGCGCCGATCGAGTTGAAGACGGTCGCCTCGGCGTCCTTCACCTGCTGCCAGAAGCGGCTCGAGGAGAAGCGCTCCACGTAGGCCACCCGGCCGCCGGCGACCAGCGCCGGATAGCCCGAGAGCACCTGGGCGTTGGAGTGGAAGAGCGGCAGACAGCTGAAGAAGGTGTCCTCCGACAGCGACTCGACCGACTTGCCGGCGGTGGCCGAGACCACCTCGAGCAGGCCGCGCGCCGAGAAGTAGTCGGCGGCGTTCTGCTTGATGACGCCCTTGGAGCGGCCGGTGGTGCCCGAGGTGAACATGATCCGGGCGTCGTCGGTCCACGAGTAGGCGATCCCGTCCGGCTCACCGTCGGGGGCGTCCATGAGGGCCTCGAGCGGCTCCCACGGCAGCGTCGGGTCCGCGCCCTCCTGCTTGCCGGTCTTCATCACGATCACGTGCTCGAGCAGCGGCAGCTCGGTCTTGATGAGGTCGAGCCGCTCCAGGTAGAGGTCGGAGATGACCAGCTTCTTGGCCTCGACGAGGTTGATCGTCCAGGACAGGAAGTCGCCCTTGTAGGCGGTGTTGATCGAGCTCATCACCGCGCCGGCCTTGAGGATCCCGAACCAGACCGGGATGAACTCCTCGCAGTTGGGGAGCATGACGCTCACCGACTCGCCCGGCTGGACGCCACGTGCGATCAGGGCGTTCGCGACCCGGTTGGCGCGGGCGTTGACCTCGCCGTAGCTCACCCACGGCTGCTCGGCGAACTTCAGGTATTCCCGGTCGGGTGTCTCGGTCGCCCGCCGCTTGAGCACCTCGGCGAGAACCCACTTGGTCGGGTCCTCATGCGCGTACCAGTCGCTCCACTCGGCCATCTCTACGTCTTCCCCCTTGGGTGCTGTCGTCGCTGGTCGGTCGCCCCGCCGTTCCCTAGACGGCGACGAACTTCGGCAGCGTTATCTCGTCGGTGACGTCGTGGAAGACCACGCGCACCTTCATCCCGATGGACACGTCTTCCGGGTCGATGGACGGGTAGTCGGGCTCGTCCTTGACCAGGTTGGACATCACGCGCACGCCCTCGTCCAGATCGACCAGGGCCACGACGTGGGGCGGGTCGCCCTTGTACGCCTTGCTCGGGCCGATGAAGTGGACCGAGTAGGTGTAGACCGTGCCGGTCCCCGGCGACTCGACCCACTGGACGGGCTCGAGGGTGCCGGGCACGAGGGCCCGGGGGTACCAGAAGGGCTCGCCCTTGGCGTTGGTCGGCAGGAGCAGCTTGTGCTCGCGCGTCCCGGCCCAGTAGTGGTCGCCCTCCGGGCGCATGTCGGGCAGAGGCTTGGTGTAGGGCGGAGTGGTGGACTGCTCGGACATCTCTCGTCTCCCTGTGCCCTAGGCCGCCGAGGGCGGTTCGCTCGACAGGACCAGCGCGCTCGTGGCGGCCAGGATCCCACCGGATCCGTTGGTGATGGCGAGCTTGGCGTCGGGGACCTGGTGGTTGCCCCCGCCCCGCCCGGTGTCGTCGGCCTCGCCGCGCAGCTGCAGGGTCGCCTCGACGATGTGGTGCATGGCTCCCAGGTGCGCCTGGCGGATCAGCCCGCCGTGGGTGTTCATCGGGAGCTTGCCGCCCAGCTTGGCGTGGCCCTCGAGCACCCAGTCCCCCGCCTCGCCCGGGCCGCAGACGCCGAAGCCCTCGAGGGCGATCAGCGGCGTGAAGCTGAACGAGTCGTAGATCTCCGCCACGTCGAGGTCCCCGACGGTGATGCCGGCGACCTCCATCGCGCGCCGTCCGGCCCGGCCGAGGCCCTGGCGGACGCCGTCGACCGAGGTGGCCGAGGAGATGTACTGGTGCGAATAGCCCTCGCCGATGCCGGTGATGTAGACCGGCTTGGGACGCATCGACTTGGCGCGGTCGGCGGTCGTCACGAGGAAGGCCGCCGCGCCGTCGGACACGAGCGAGCAGTCCATGGCGTGGAAAGGGGTGGCGATCCAGCGGTCGTTCATGACGTCCTCGACGGTGACCACGTCGCGCAGCATCGCGTTCCACTTCAGGGCGGCGTGCTCGGACTGGGTCGCGACGACCGCGGCGAGCGCCTCCTGGGGGACGTCGTGCTCGTACATGTAGCGCTGGGCCAGCAGGCCGTAGCCGCCGATCGTGGTCAGGCCGTAGGGCGCCTCGTAGGCGCCGTGGCTCATCTCGCGGGCCATGGCGATCATCCCCGAGGAGCTGATGCCCGAGCGGGTGTTGTCTCCGCGCACGCAGAGCACCACCTCGGCCAGGCCGGCGTCGATCGCGAGCGCCGCCTGCACGGCCATCAGGGGCGCGGTGGCCCCGCCGACGGCGACCGAGGCGAAGTAGCCCGGCTCCATGCCGAGGTAGTCCGCGAAGGTCGTCGCGTGCATCAGCGTCGACTCGACGAAGGAGAACGCGGTGACCATCCCGTCGACCTCCGCGAGCGTGATGCCCGCGTCATCGAGGGTGATCTTGGACACCTCGGCGAGGAGCTGGAACGACCCGCGTCCCTCCAGCTTTCCCTGCTCGGTCTCCCCCACCCCGGCGATGACGATGCCCTTGCCGAGCATTCGGCGCGCCTCGCGCAGGTTGGGCGTGGCCTCGCTCATCCATCCCTCCTCATGGTCGTCTCACGGGACCGATCGGGGCCGTCGGCGGCCGACGGCCGCCAGGCGACCAGAGGCAACGCAGGGCCGAGGCCAGGCCGGGTGGCCCGCACGGGCCCGAACGCTACCAGCGCCGCGAGCTGAGCGTCAAGGAGGTCCCACTCCACCTTTTAACCTGCAAATAAGGATCTTATGCGGGAGCGGAGAACCCCTTCGCACCCCCGGCCGGAACCCGGTCCCCCTTGGTACCATGCGCCCCGCTTCCGATGTGAGACGCGAAGGAGATCGCGCTGTCTGCCTCTGATCCCAACTACGACGCCGCGACCGACACCTATCGGCAGATCTACCGCGGCCACGACAACGCCTCGGCGGTCACCAACAACGAGGGGCTGACGGTCTACTTCGACCCGGACACCAACGACGTGCTCGGCTTCTCGATCGTCAACTTCGGCGCCTACTACGAGTCCCACAAGACCGACGATGGCGAGTTCGAGGTCAACCTGCCGGCCAAGGTGCCGGCGAACCTCGAGGAGGAGATGGACTTCGACGCCGAGGCCATCCGCTCCGGCGTGCGCATCGCCGAGTTCTACTAGGCGGAGGACTCCCCGCCCGCGGGGCCGACCATGATGCCCCCGGGGCCCTTGCCCGAGGGGACCATCGGGAAGACCTTGGCCAGCGGGCTCACGTGGACGTCCACCAGCGCCGGCCCGTCGGCCGCAAAGGCCTCGGCGATCGCGTCGTCGAGGTCCTCGGGGGCGTGGACGGTCGACGCGTGGATGCCGTACGCCTGGGCGATGCCGGCGAAGCTCGGCTGGAAGGCCGCGTAGCTCGAGCCGGCGTAGCGCCCCTCCCAGAAGAGCTCCTGCCACTGGCGGACCATGCCCAGGTAGCCGTTGTTCAGGATCACGACCTTGACCGGCAGGTTGTACATCTGGGCCGTCGAGAGCTCCTGGAGGGTCATCTCGAACGAGCCGTCGCCCGAGATCACGACCACCAGCTCGTCCGGGCAGGCCACCTGGGCCCCGAGCGCGGCGGGCAGGCCGAAGCCCATCGTCCCGAGGCCGCCGGAGGTGATCCAGCGCCGCGGGCGGTCGAAGATGTAGTGCTGGGCGGCCCACATCTGGTGCTGGCCGACGTCGGTGCAGACGATCGCGTCGCCGCGGGTGATGCGATAGACCGACTGGACGACCTGCTGGGGCTGGATGACGCCCTCGGCCTCATCGACCCGGTAGGGGTGCTGGCGCTTCCAGGAGGCGATCTGGTCGACCCATGCCGCGCGCCGGGCGGCGTCGTGGCCCTCGGGCAGCGCCTGGTAGGCGTCGGCCAGGGCCGCCAGGGCCGGGCCGGCCTGGCCGGCGATGCCGATGTGGGCGGCCCGGTTCTTCGAGATCTCGGCCGGGTCGATGTCGATGTGGATGATCTTGGCCCCCGGGGCCCATTCGCTCATGACGGTCGACAGGACCCGCTCATCGAAGCGCACGCCGACGGCCAGGATCGCGTCGGAGGCCTGGAAGGCATAGGTGGCCGCCGCGATGCCGTGCATCCCGGGCATCCCGACGAAGAGCGGGTGGGTGCCGGGGAAGCCGCCGAGGCCCATCAGGGTCGTGTTGACCGGGATGCCGGTGATCTCCGACAGGCGCGTCAGCTCGGCCGAGGCCTCGCCGGAGATGATCCCCCCGCCGGCGTAGATGACCGGCCGCTCGGCGGCGGCGAGGGCGCGGGCGGCGGCCTCGATCACGCGCGGGTGTCCGGCGCCCGAGGGCGGCCGGTAGCCGTCCATCGGGGGCTCGGCGTTCTCGTAGTCCTCGACATCGCGCGCCCACTGGTCGACACAGACGTCCACCAGCACCGGGCCGGGCCGGCCGGTCTGGGCGATGTGCAGGGCCTCGGCCATCGCGAGCGGCAGGTCGTCGGCGTCCTTGATCAGGTACGAGTGCTTCACGATCGGCAGGGTGATGCCGACGATGTCGGCCTCCTGGAAGGCGTCGGTGCCGACCCGTGTCGAGCCGACCTGGCCGGTGATCGCGACCAGCGGGACCGAGTCCATGTAGGCGTCGGCGATCGGGGTGACCAGGTTGGTCGCTCCGGGACCCGAGGTCGCCGTGCAGACCCCGGCCCGCCCGGTGACCTTCGCGTAGCCTTCGGCCATGTGCCCGGCACCCTGCTCGTGGCGCACCAGGAAGGTGCGGATGTCCGGATCGTCATGGAGGGCGTCGAACAGGGGGATCACCGGGCCGCCCGGCAGGCCGAAGATCGCGTCGACCCCCGCGCGCTTGAGGCTGGCGAGAGTCGCGTCAACCGCGCGCATGAGAAGTGTCCTTCCGCCCAGAGGTCCGAATCATCAACGGGCGAGTGTAATGGACCTGGCCGGGGTAATCCCACCGCGAAGGAGGGCCCCCACCCGATGAGCTCGACCCCACCACCACAGGACGACCCGGCGCGCCCCTCGTTCGCCGAGGAGAACGCGATGCGGATCGCCTCCGAGTCGCTCAGCCACTACGACCAGGCCTCGGACACCTACCACTGCTCCTACGGGCCGCCGGTCCCGGCGGTCACGGTCCACGACCCCGAGCGCGGGGTCCTCGTGCGGGTCGACCCGCGCACCCAGCAGGTCGTCGGCTTCTCGATCCCCCAGTTCAAGGCCTGGCACGCCGCCAACGCCGAGCCCGACGGCGGGTTCGAGATCGACCTGCCCTCCACCTGGCCGCTCGGCGCCGGCGAGGCCGCGGGCGGGGACGACGACGAGGCCTGAGCGGTCGTCGGATCGGGGTGGTTCGGTACACTGACCGAATCGCTCACGGACAGTCGCGACAAGGAGCCGCAATGGCGGTTGAGAGCCAGCGCGTCGAGGATTTCCGCCTCACCAAGGAGCCCTACTACCTGCCGCTCGGCAACGAGGTGGAGCTCTTCGAGTCGGCCTACCACGCACGCCTTCCGGTGATGCTCAAGGGCCCGACCGGGTGCGGCAAGACGCGGTTCGTCGAGCACATGAGCTGGCGCCTCGAGCGCACCCTCGTGACGGTCGCCTGCCACGAGGACCTGACGGCCTCGGACCTCGTGGGCAAGTACACGCTGCGCGGCGACGAGACGATCTGGCAGGACGGCCCGCTCACCACCGCCGTCAAGGCCGGGGGCATCGCCTACCTGGACGAGGTGGTCGAGGCGCGCAAGGACACCACGGTGGTCATCCACCCGCTCACCGACGACCGGCGCATCCTGCCGCTCGAGAAGAAGGGCGAGATCGTCAAGGCGCCCGATGAGTTCCAGCTGGTGATCTCCTACAACCCGGGCTACCAGTCGGTGCTGAAGGACCTCAAGCACTCGACCAAGCAGCGCTTCGTGGCGATCGAGTTCGACTACCCGCCGCCGGACCTCGAGGAGACGATCCTCAAGGCCGAGTCGGGCATCGACGACGACACCGCCGCCAAGCTGGTCAAGATCGCGGAGAAGGTGCGCAACCTGCGCACGCACGGCCTCGAGGAGGGCGTCTCGACCCGGCTGCTGGTCTACGCCGGCCAGCTCATCCAGGGCGGGGTGGAGCCGATCACCGCCTGCGAGGCGACGATCTGCAAGCCGATCACCGACGACCTGGAGATGCAGCGCTCGATCGTCGAGATCATCGCGACCCAGTTCTAGCGGCCGGGCCGGGCGCGCCATGACCTTCGGCCCCGCCGTCGGCAACGTGGGCATGTACGTGGCCCGCGAGATGCTGGTCTCGGTCCCCGAGGACCAGCGCCAGGCCTACCTGCGCATGGTCGAGGAGATCTCCGACCTCAAGTACCAGCTCGGGGTCGAGGTGGCACGCCAGCTACCGCGCCTCCTGGCCGAGGCGGACCCCGAGCGGGTCGCCCGCTACCTGCGCCAGGTCAAGGAGGTCGCGGCGACCGGGTGGAAGAGCGGGGTAGAGGTCGCCAAGCAGCTCCCCGACCTCTACGACGCGCCCGACGAGACCCTCGCCGGCGCCTATGTCGACATCGTCTCCCAGGCGACCGCGGGCCCCCCCGAGGACACCGAGACCACCCAGCTGGCCACCGAGCTCGACGACCTCGAGCGCGAGCTGCGCGAGATGGAGCCCAAGGTCAAGCGCGCCCAGGAGCTGCGCACCCAGCTCGCCGCGCGCGACCGGCGCGACGAGAAGCGCCGCAAGCACGCCGTCGAGCTCGCGGCGGCCCTGCCGCCGATCCTCGCCCGCCTGCGCCCGCGCTACCGGCCCCCCTACCTCGACCAGGTGCGCCAGGTCGCCGCCGCCGACCCCGAGGCCTCGCTCGAGGCCGCCGACACGCTGCTCGACCTCCTGAACGGCGAGCGCGTCTCGCCCGAGGGCGCCGCCGAGTGGGTCGACCGCGGCCTCGAGGTCCTCGAGCGCAACAAGGAGGTCGGGCGCGGCTACTTCCGCCTGGGCTCCAAGTACTCGCTCCAGGTGCTCGAGGAGCTCAAGGAGGGCCTGGCGCTGAAGTCGGTCGCGCGCGTCCTGAAGCTCTATGCCACCGCCCTGTCCGGGCACGAGGTCGCGATCCGGGCCACCAACGAGCTGCAGGCGGTCGACGTCTACGGCGTCGACCACATCATGCTGCCGCCCGAGATGCACTTCCTCGAGGACGACGCCGGCAACTTCACCGCCTACAAGGTCGCCACCGCGCACGGGGCCGGGCGGATCGAGTTCGGCACCTACCAGTTCGCGCTGGCCGACATCCCCGAGACCATCGAGCGCCTGCGCGCCCGCTACCCCCAGGAGATCCGCTGAGCACCCTGCGCCCCCTCGAGACCGACCTCTCGCGCTTCTATGCGATCTTCCCGCAGCCGGCGCTCGCGCGGGACCTGTTCAACATCGTCGAGGGGCACCGGGTGGACTCGGCGATCCGGCGGGCCTACCCGGGCATCCGCCGCGACATGGCCCTCATCCAGAGCGCCAGCGCCGAGCGGCGGCCGGTGATCGCCAGCCTCTCGGACGCCCAGGCGGCGGTCGAGTCGCTCCTGCAGCACACCCTGGGCCTGCAGCCGGACCTCTCCGACCTCGCGCCGGCCACCCAGGCCCTGATCGGGCGCGCCGTCATCATGCTCGACGAGATCGTGCAGATCGACGCGACGGTGGGCGACGCGGCCGCGCTCACGGGCGAGCTCTACCAGCTCATCGACGAGGGCCTGGCCGACCCGGGCAGCCGCGCGATGCCCCAGGCTGACGACCAGGAGACCGGCGACCCTCCCCCCGAGGGAGCCGGCGATCCGCCGCCGGCGGGATCGGGCGTCGAGGACTACGAGCAGCTCGAGCTGCCCCCCTTCATGACCCCGGTCATGGAGGAGCTCGTGCGCCCGCAGTCGGACGCCCCGGTCAAGCGCGAGGCCGAGGGCGCCGAGCCCCAGCCCGACGGCACCGGCCAGCGCCAGCCCGAGGAGCGCGAGGGCGAGGGCGAGGGCGACAAGGCCATGAGCACGACCGAGACCCAGGCCGGCCAGGGCGCGCCGGACGAGGTCGCCCAGCAGACCTCCTCCTCGGGCGACGAGGACGCCCCGCCGGGAACGGCCGAGGGGCGCTCCGACGACGCCGAGGGCGGCGGCTCCGACTCGCCCGAGCAGAGCGGTCTCGGGGATGTCCCCCAGGTGGACCCCGGCGCCGAGGAGGACGAGGACCTGGGCGAGCAGGTCTTCCACTACGACGAGTGGGACCACAAGATCGAGGACTACCGGCCGGCCTGGTGCACCCTGACCGAGCACCGCCAGACCCGCACCCAGGAGGGCTTCGTCGCCGCGACCTTCCACGAGTTCGGCGGGATCGTCACCCAGATCCGGCGCAACTTCCAGCTGATGCGCCCGGAGGCCCTGCGCAAGATGCGCTACCAACTCGAGGGCGACGACCTCGACACCGACGGCCTGGTCGAGTACGTGGTCGACCGGCGCGCGCGCATCTCCCCCACCCCGCGGGTCTACATCAAGCGCGACAAGCGCGATCGCGATGTCACGACGGCCTTCGTGGTGGACATGTCCAGCTCGACCGACCGCAAGATCGACGGCCGCAAGCGGATCATCGACATCGAGAAGGAGGCCCTCCTTCTGATGTGCGAGGCCCTCGAGGCGATCCGCGACGAGTACGCCATCTACGGCTTCTCGGGATCGGGGCGCGAGGACTGCCAATTCTACGTCGTCAAGGAGCTGGGCGAGCGCTACGACGACCGCGTCAAGGGGCGCATCGGCGGGATCTACGCGCGTCAGAAGACGCGGATGGGCCCCGCCCTGCGCCACGCGACCCGGCGGCTGGCCGCCGCCGACTCCAACGTGAAGCTGATGATCCTGCTGACCGACGGCAAGCCCTACGACTCGGACACCTACCAGGACAACACCTACGCGCAGGAGGACACCAAGATGGCCCTGCGCGAGGCGCGCCGGGAGAAGATCCACCTGTTCTGCGTGACGGTCGACCGCGAGGGCGCCGACTACCTGCCGCACATGTACTCGGACGCCAACTTCGTCGTGGTGGACGACGTGCGCACGCTGCCGCAGAAACTCCCCCAGCTCTACCGCCGCCTCACGACCTGACCGCGACGGGGGTAGCCCGCTCGCCCCACCCGGGGTAAACGACTCGCGGCCGCCCTCCCGCCCGCGAGGCCTGACCCCGGGTAATCCGCTCGCGCGCCGGGGGAAATGGCTCGCAACCGGGGTAAACGGCTCGCGCCCAAGGGACACGAACCCGCCGTTCTCCACAGGCCGGCCGCCGCGGCGAGATCGCTACCGGGGTAACCAGCTCGCGCGCCCCCGGGGGATCCGGCTCGCGACGGGGGTATCCCACTCGCCGGGGACCGGGGTAGGCGACTCGCGCCCAACCGGGGTAACCGACTCGCACCCGGGACGTCATTCTCCCTGCACAGGCGGCGTTTTTTCCGACCCCTAGAATTAGGGTTGGTAGTTATAGGAAGAACAGTAGGGGCCGCGGCCGGCCGCGCCGCATACGCGGCCCGGCCGCGGCGCGAGCGATCTACCCCGGTTATCTGCCCGCACCCGGCCCCGGCCATCCTCGCCAGCCGTCAGACTTCCCGCCGACGATGACGCGTCCCGCCGCCGACCTCTCGCCTCTACCCCGCCCCGGCGCGCGCCCGCGGTCGGGTTCGGGCCCGGCCGACGACGTCCAGGTGATCGGCGCCGAGGCTCAGCTCGCGCTGTGCGAGCCCGACCACCTGCGTCGCCTCGAGCAGCCGCTCAAGTACGGCTTCGCCGACCGCTCCAGCGCCCGCAAGGGCCTCGAGGTGGCGGCGGGCGTCGCGATCGCCGACCGGCTCGGCTCGATCCGCCAGACCGCCGGCCCGCCGATCGGCCGCCACGGCTACATGGCCATCGTCTGGCTCGGGTCGCGGTGGCTCCAGCTCGAGCAGCCGGCGGCGTCCGCGGTCCCCTTCACCCAGTACCGGCTCCTGCACGACTTCGGCTGGGAGGAGTCGGGCAAGAACGCGCGGCAGGCCCTCAAGAGGACGCTCCTGAACCTGCAGGAGGCCCGCTGGGAGGGCGAGGTCAACGACTCCCTCACCGGCAAGAAGACCCACGAGGACCACTTCGGGATCATCGACCGGGTGCTGTGGCCGGTCGTCCATGACGGCCGTCTCGAGCGCCTCGGCTACATCTTCCTGGGCAGTTGGTTCCTCGAGCAGCTGCGCCACGAGGCGGGCGTCTACATCGACTGGGACGTCCTGCGCGACCTCCCCCCCATCGCCCGAAAGCTCTACGGGCTGCTCGAGAACGACCGATTCGAGCCGGGCGACGAGGGCGAGGAATGGCAGGCCTACTGGCTGGGGCCGGCCTTCTTCGCGAGCGTGGGGTCCACCTGCAGCCGCGAGCGCGACAATGTCGCAGCCCTCGGCCGGGCCTGCGAGGCGGTCGCGGGCCATCCGGGCACCGGGTACCGCTTCCGGCGCGAGCGCGTGGCCACCGACGAGGGCTGGGGACAGCAGCTGCTTGTGTGGCGCCCCGCCGGCAGCACCGGCCGCAGGGTGACGCGCGGCATCACGCGCGCCGCCCAGGCCTGACGAGGCGCGATCGTGGCTGGGCACGGACGAGCCCCCTTCCGAGTGCTGCGCCCATGCATGCATGCAGGCGCGCCACCAGGCACGCGTGGCAGCAGCAGGACATGAGCGCTGTCCGGCGAACATGCGAGCATGCCGACGGTCATGCCGACACGCATCATCACCGTCGCCGCCGCCACGGGCGGCCTCGGCAAGACCACCCTGGCCTACGAGCTCGCCGCTGCGCTGGGTGGTGTCCTGGTGGACCTGGACTGGGACGCCGGCGGGGCCACCCGCATGTGGGGCTTCGATCCCACCCGAGCCGCCCGCGCGCCACTGCTCGACGCACTCGAGAGGGGGCCTGAGGGCCGCCCGCCTCGCGTGAAGCACCGGGCCAACCAGCCCTCGCTGGTGCCCGCGCACCCGGACCTGGCGGCCAGTCGCATCGACGCCGATCTGGTCGGGGACTGCCTGTCGGCATGGGCGGGCGCCTGGCCGGAGCCCTACGTGGTGGTCGATACCCACCCGGGCGCCAACGCCCTCACCGACGGCGCGATGCAGGTGGCCGACCTGGTGGTGGTGCCGGTCGTCCTCGGAGCCCGCGAGATGGACGCCCTCGAGGCGATCGTGGCCGACTATGCGGGATATCGCCTGCTCTTGGCGCCGACGATGGTGCCGCCGGTGCCCCCGCGCCGGTTCGTGGAGCGCCTGGCCGCCCTGGCGGACGGACGGATCACCGTGGCCCCCCCGATCTCCGAGCACCGCTGGATGCGCCGGCGCCTTCGGCGCGCGGCGCTCGTGACCCAACCGAACCCCGGCGCGCGGGTGCGCGTCGCCGCCGGCGAGCTACGCGCGGTGGCCGAATCCGTGGAGGTGGCATGTGGCTGAGCAGGCAAGCGGGATCGATCTGATGCGCCGGCGCATCGAGCGCGCGAGCCGCCAGGCGCCGCCCAGCCGGCACCCACGCGAGGAGCCGGACGGGGCCGATGACGCGCCGGCGGCGCGGGAGGCTCCTGCGGTCG
>JBJXGF010000128.1:0-3292 GCA_046153015.1 Acidimicrobiales bacterium
GGCCACGCCCAGCACCGCAGCCGCCGCGCCCGCCGCGCCGGTGGAGCTGGGCCGGGGGCGCCTGCGGGGCATCGACCACCGGGCGACCGGCGAGGCGGCGCTCTACCGCCTGGGCGACGGCGCCCACCTCGTGCGCCTCGAGGAGATCGACCTGCAGAACGGGCCCGACCTGTTCGTGTACCTCGTGCCCGAACCCGGCCAGCAAACCGAGGCGGGCGCGGTGAACCTCGGCAAGCTGAAGGGCAACAAGGGCAGCCAGAACTACGAGGTGCCCGCCGACGTGGACCCGGGCGCCTACTCGACCGTGCTGATCTGGTGCCGGGCCTTCGCCGTGCCCTTCGCCAACGCCGTGGTGCGCTGAGCATCGGCGGTGCGGGGCGGCGGGGCCGACGGGTACGATCCCTGGCCGGTCAGGTCAGGTCGGGGGACGGGTCGAGGGGGACACCATGTCGACGCAGCACAGCAGCTATCAAGGCAGCGCCCGGCGCATCGCCATCATCGGGGCGGGCCCCGGCGGGCTGTGCATGGGCATCAAGCTCAAAGAGGCAGGCTTCGAGAACTTCGTCATCCTCGAAAAGGGATCGGGGGTGGGCGGCACCTGGTACCACAACAGCTATCCCGGGGCGGCGTGCGACATCCAGTCGGCGCTGTACTCCTACTCGTTCGAGATGAAGGTCGACTGGAGCCGGCCGTACGGCACCCAACCCGAGATCCGGGCCTACCTCGAGCAGTGCGCGGCCAAGTACGGGATGCTGCCCTACATCCGCTTCGACACCGCAGTGCGCAAGGCGTACTGGGACGAGGAGTGCCTGGTCTGGCGCCTGGTGACCGAGCACGGCGACGAGGTGGTCGCCGACGTGGTCGTGAGCGCCATCGGCATGTTCAACGAGCTGAACTACCCCGACATCGAGGGCCTCGGGTCGTTCAAGGGCACGCTGTTCCACTCGGCGCGCTGGAACCACGAGCACGACCTCACCGGTGAACGGGTGGGGGTGATCGGCAGCGCGGCCAGCGCGGTGCAGTTCGTGCCCGAGATCGCGAAGGTCGTCGGCCAGCTCGACCTGTACCAGCGCACCGCCAACTGGGTGGTGCCCCGCGACGACGACCCCTACGACGAGGAGACCCTCGAACGGTTCCGGCGGGACCCGTCCCTCGTGCGCCAGTTCCGCCTGAAGGTGTGGCGCGAGGTCGAGAAGTTCGTGACGTTCCCGGCGAACCTGATCTCGCGGGCCGAACGGGCCGGGCTGCGCAACCTCGAGGTGGTGAAGGACCCGGAGGTGCGGCGCAAGCTCACCCCCACCCACTCCTACGGCTGCAAGCGGCCGCTGATCTCCAACGACTACTACCCCACGTTCAACCGGCCGAACGTGCTGCTCATCACCGACCGCATCGAGCGGGTCACACCGACCGGCATCCGGACCGTGGAAGGCGTCGAGCGTGAGGTCGACACGATCGTGCTGGCCACTGGGTTCCACGTGGACCGGTACCTCTCGGCGATCGACGTGTCGGGCCGCGACGGCGCCTCGATCACCGACGCATGGGCCGACGGCGCGCAGGCCTATCTCGGCATGAGCACCGCCGGGTTCCCCAACCTGTTCATGCTGTACGGCCCGAACACCAACGGCGGCTCGTCGATGATCCACATGCTCGAGCTCGAGGTGGGCTACATCATGCGCCAGCTTCGGCGCATGGACGAGGAGGGCCTCGCCTCGCTCGAGGTCAAGCGCGACGTGATGGAGCGCTACAACGACGCCCTGCAGGCCGAGATCGAGAAGATCGACGTGTGGCACGGCGACTGCAGCAACTACTACCGCAGCGAGAGCGGGCGGATGGTCACCCAGTATCCGCACCCCTCGGCGGTGTTCCGGGCGATGACCGCCGCCCCCGATCCCGACGCGTTCCTGGCTCAGCCGGGCGTGCCGATCGGCGTGCGGTAGCGCCGCTTCAGCGGGGCGGCGGGCGGCGCAGGAACAGGCTCGTGCGCCGCTCGGCGGCGATGCCGGCGAGGGTCCGCGTGACCCGGCCGGCGAACTCCGCCGGTGCGGGCGCAGCCCCCGCCCCCGCCTCGATGACGTTGGCCGAGGTGGCCCACAGCACGGTCTTGAGCTGGAAGGGCAGCAGGTCGGGGTGCTTGGACTTGATCAGCGCGGCCACGCCGGCGATGTGAGGCGCGGCGTAGGAGTTGCCGCTGGCGGTGGTGCGCCCGCCGCCCTTCCACGCCACGTCGACCTCGACCCCGGGCGCCAGGAACTCGGTCGGGGGGTCGGGGTTGTAGTGGAAGCGGAACGGGTCGCGCGCCGTGTTCGAGGCCACGCTCAAGACCGACGCGTACAGCGACGGGTAGCTCGGGGCCAAGACGTTGTTCGCCGCGGTGACGACCAGGCTGCCGCTGAAATACGCCTGGTCGCAGAGGTCGTGAAAGGCGAGCGCGTGCTCGCGGGCGGTGGTGCCGAGCGAGAGGTTGATCACCTCGAAGCCCTGGGTCACCGCCCATTCCAGGGCGGTGAGGAACTGCACGGCCTTCGTCGAGCCGGCGCCGCCGAGCACGCGCACGCTCACGATCCGGGCCTGCGGGGCGAGGCGATGCACGATCGACGCGCAGGCGGTGCCATGGCCGTACGCGTCGTCGTGGGGGCCGCGCTCCACGCGGGGCTGGCCCCAGGCGTCGAGCACCACCGCCACGCCGGACACCACATCGACGCAGCCCTCGAGCGCCGGGTGGTTCGCCTCGACGCCGCTGTCGATCACCGCCACCCGCACCCCGGCCCCGGCCGCGCCGCCCCACGCCCAGTCGCGGGACAGGTCCCCCAGGCGCAGGGCCCGATCCAGCCGCAGCACCATCGAGTCCCGGCTGTAGGCCGGAGTCGGCGGATCGGGGGCCACGGGGCGGGGCCGATCAGGTGCGGCCGCGCAGCAGCGCGGCGACGACGGCGGCGACCCCCTGGTAGGCCTGCGGGTCCCGGGCCGCCAGCCAGGCGACGCCGGCGGCCAGCTGGTCGGGCGTGGCCGCGGCGGGAGACGGACCGGCGGCCTCGGCGAGGGCCGAGGCGGCGATGCCGCCGAGCACGCTGATCAGCTCGATGTCGTCGATGCCGAACGGCTCGCCGCCGGCCTTGTCCACCACCTCGATCACGCCGCGGACGCCCTCGTTGTCGCTGCACGGCGCGGCGAGCACGCTGAGGGCCCGGGGCGCGAACGCGCCGAGCGCCGCGGCCCGCTCGCCGACATCGCCCTCGCGCAGCCGGCGCGCCGCCGGATGCCCGGCGGCCAGCGCAAAGCCGGCCGAGCCGGC
>JBJXGF010000138.1:0-15789 GCA_046153015.1 Acidimicrobiales bacterium
GCCGCAAACTCAACGCGGCGTGGGCTGAGCCCGATCCCGCCGAGGCCCGCGCCGCGCTGCAGGAACTCGCTCGCAAGCTGGATCGGTTGAACCCTGACGCCGCCAACTCGTTGCGAGAAGGCCTTGAAGAAACCATCACCATCAACCAGCTCAGCATCACCGGCACGCTCGCGAAGACGCTGGCCACCACGAACCCGATCGAATCATCCATCGACATCGTCCGCACCCACGCGAAGAACGTGAAGAACTGGAACTCCGACCGCAGATCACACAGCGAACAACCCGCCGACATGCGCCTGCGCTGGGCCGCCGCCGGGCTCCTCGCCGCCGAGCAGCAACACCGCAGGGTCAAAGGCCACCGTCAACTCCCGGCGTTGGCCGCGGCTCTCCAACCCCGCACCCTCGACCGCACCGAAGTCGTCGCATAGGCTCACCGCCGAGGCCCACCCAACCCGAAGTTCCACGACGAACCGGACAACCTCAGGAAAAGGGAAGAGATGGCTAGCACCGAATCGGGAGCGATTCAACAGCTTTACGCGTCGTGGACGCGACGGATGGCCGCCAACCCAGACATGGGCATCGACCAGCTCCGGGAGATGATGGAGTACTGGCCGAAGCTGGCAGCCGAGCCGGAGCAGGTGACCTATCGGAATGTCGACGCTGGGGGCGTGCCGGCGATGTGGTGCCTCCCAGTTGGGTGTGCCGATGATCGAGCCATCCTTTACATCCACGGCGGGGCCTACGTCGGCGGTTCGACCAACTCCCACCGCAAGATGGCGGCGCACCTCGCCGCCGCCGTCGGCTGTCCCGCGCTGATGATCGATTACCGCCTCGCCCCCGAAGATCCCCATCCCGCCCAGCTCGAGGACAGCGCAGCCGCGTACCGATGGCTGCTCCAACAGGGGTACGACGCCTCGCGAACTGTCACGGCCGGCGATTCCGCCGGCGCTGCGCTCGCGACCAGCGTGGTGCTCAAGCTGCGCGAGGAGGGCACGCCCGTCCCGGCCGGGATCGTCGCCATCTCCCCCTGGTACGACCTGGAAGCGAACGGCGCCACCTACGAGACGAACGCCGAGGTCGACGCCCTCATCGGGCGTGAGGTGATGGTGATGTTCGCGCAGCTCTTCCTCGCCGGCGCATCGCCCACCGACCCGAGCGCCAGTCCCTTGCACGCCAACCTGGATGGTCTGGCGCCGACGTACATCGTCGTCGGCGGCCACGAGGCGCTCCTCGACGACGCCAGACTGTTCGCCGAACGGGCGCACGCGGCGGGGGTCGACGTGACCCTGGTCGAGGTTCCCGAGATGCAGCACGTCTTCACCTTCATGGCCGGTCGCGCACCAGAAGCCGACGACGCGATCCGCGCTATCGCCACCTGGGTGCGCAACAAGGTCAAGCTCCTATGACCGATCCCGGCCGGCAATGATCGGCGCAATCTCCCCTCTTGTGGCGATCGCGGACGAGAGGAAAGCCTTGCGCTGGGCCTCGCCCCGGGTCAGACCCGACGGCCGGAGCTCTGCGGTGGCCCGGGGTTCATGGGGCGGGGGCGAGCCGGTGGAGCTCGGCCCGGAGGTAGTCCTCCAAGGTGGCGTCGCTCATGGCCCGGCCCACCGCTGCGGCTGCCTGGTAGGGCGCTGGCGCCATCGCCCGCCGAGCGCGTTCGACGGCGTGCGCAGCGAGAACCGGGCGGATGCTGAGGGGCGCGGCGGCGCCGTCGAGGATCGCTACGACCTCGTGACAAGCGAGGTCCTCGAAGACCGGGAGGTAATCCCGGATGAGCCTCCGCAACCCGAACGGAACCCGCACTTCGGCGAAGTACCGCAGGGCGTCGTCGAGGCCACGCAGCGCTGCGGCCGGGTCGTGGTGGTGCTCGAGCAGCGTTGAGTGTGCTCCGGCGAGGCCGACCAGGAGGTTCTGGTAGTTGGCCTGGGCACCGATCTCGTGCACCTCGCTGAACGCAACGAGAGCGCGGTCGGGTTCGTCGGCCGACCAGGCGATGCCGGCGACGTAGGCGGCAATGATCCTGGCGATCGGGCTGCCCGTCGACGCTGCAAGGTCGAGGCAACGCCGGATCAACTGAACGTCGGGAGGTCGACCGGCGTTGCCCGACCACTGGATCCTGTACGCAAGGGCCTCCATTTGGTCGAACGTGCGGCCCTGGCCCTCGGCGAGCTGAGCTGCGGCTGACGCAGCCCTGATCGCCGTGTCGAGCTTGCCCTGCCATCCGGCGCCGAGCGACAACACGAGCAGGGGTCGTGGATGCGGGGGGAGCCCGAGGCGGGACTGCGCCGAGATCGCGAGGCGGGCGTGACGCTCACACCCGACCGCATCTGCGAGCAAATGGCGGACGACGGCGACGAGCACGTGCGCCCAGACGACGTCGGGTTCCTGCTCGCTTCCGGGCAGGGCAAGCGCCGTCCTCGCCCACTCCTCCGCTTCGACGAGGCCGAGCTCGCGGAACGCCTGCGCCCACAACCGACCGGCGATCCCGAGTGCTAGGGCAGGATCGGACCAGGCGACGGCGTACCCGACGGCGGCGCGCAGGTTGTCCACCTCAAAAGGGAGCGGCGCATGCCCATCGCCTGGCTGTCGGCGGCGGCGCACGAGCTCCGCGTAGTAGCGGGCGTGGGCGAGGCGCGTCGCTTCGCGCGTGGCCGAGTCGAGGTGGGCGGCGGCGTACTGGCGTATCGTGTCCAGCAATCGGTATCGGGCCCGCCGCTGTCGGGTGTCGACCACGACCAGCGATCGTTCGACGAGCGCGTCGAGCGCGTCGAGGGTCAGGTACTCATCGTGGGTGTCGGCGCAGACGGCGTGCGTGGCGGCGAGATCGAAGTCGCCAGGGAAGACCGACAGCCGCGCCAGGAACTGCCGTTCTTCGGGGGAGAGCAGGTCGAAGCTCCAGTCGACCACGGCTTTCAACGTGGCGTGGCGGGGCGGCGCCATCGCTCGGTGGTCACGAAGCACCCGGAACCTCTCGTCGAGGCGCTCTGCGAGCTCGACGGGGCTCATCGAGCGAGTCCGTGCCGCGGCCAGCTCGATGGCGAGGGGCATCCCGTCGAGCTGGCGGCAGATGCTCGCGACGATCGGGCGCAGCGCGGCGGTGAGCTCGAAGGTGTGCCGGACGGCGCCCGCCCGCTCGGCGAACAGCTCGACTGCCTCGGCCTCGAAGTCGAGCGGACCGAGCTCCCAGACCCGCTCTCCCGGGATTCGCAGCGGCTCCCGGCTGGTGGCGAGCACCTGCACGTGCGGGCAGTGCTCGAGGAGGTGGGCGACGAGGCTCCGAGCGGCCGGCAGGAGGTGTTCGCAGCTGTCCACGACGATCAGGGCCCACCAATCGGCGAGGGCCCGCCCGACGATCTCGCGGTTGGTCAAGGCGTCGCGCGGCTCCAAGCCGAACGCGGCGATCGCGGTGTGGTCGACGCCCTCGGGCGACGTGATGGGAGCGAGGTCCAACAGCCAGGAGCCGTCGGGGAGGTCGTCGAGCGCCGCCGCAGCAACTTCGAGCGCAAGCCGGGTCTTGCCCATGCCGCCGGTCCCCACGAGCGTCGTCAGGCGCTGCGAGCGAACCAACTGGCGCAGCGCGGCGATGTCTTGGTGTCGGCCGACGAACGGGGTCAGCTGCACGGGGAGGTTGCCGCTGTGCCTGGCGGTCGAGCGTGGCAGCGCGACCGGCTCTGGCGCCAAGACCGCCGACGCCGCAGGCCCGCTGTCCCCGTCGCCCCTCCGGCCGCTCGCCGATCCGTGATCGCGGGGCGCGATGCCGGACGCGCCCCGGAGGATCGGGTCCTGCACGAGGATCGCCGCTTCGAGTTCGCGGAGGCCTTCGCTGGGTTCGATGCCGAGCTCGTCGACGAGCACAACCCGGGCTCGCTGGAAGGCACGAAGGGCGTCGGTCTGCCGATCTGCCCGGTAAAGGGCGACCATCAGCTGTCCCCAGAGGCGTTCCCGCAGCGGGTGGGCGGCGAGCTCGGCCTCGAGGTCGCCGACGAGCTCCGGGCCCCGGCCGAGCGCGAGCGCGGCCTCGAAGCGCAGCTCTGTCGCTTCGAGCCGGAGCTCACGCAGGTGTGTACGCGCGCCGGTCGCCGTTGGCGACTCGGGCAGGTCGATCAACGCTTCCCCGCGCCACTCGGCGAGGGCTTCAGCAAAGGCCCGGTCGGCAGCGGCGATGTCGCCGCGCTGCAACGCGAGGCGGCCGGCGTCGACCGACGTGTGGAATCGCGTCGCATCGACGGCGGCCGGCGGGACGTCCAGGCGGTAGGCGCGGCCCGCCGACACCGATCGCAGCACGTCGGGCCCCAGCAGCCGTCGGAGACGTGACACGAGGCCGCGCAGCGTCGCGGCGGCAGAGGCCGGAGGCTCCGTGCCCCAGAGCATGTCCACGAGCTCCGCCGAGCTCGTCGTGCCCGGCCGCAGCGCCAGGGCGGTGATGAGCCCGCGCTCCTTGCCGGCCGTCACCGCCACGGGAGACGCGCCACGAATGACGATCAGAGGGCCGAGGATCCCGACCTCCATCCGCGCAGGGTAACTCGCCCGCCGGCGCCGCGCAGCGCAGTTCCTCACATCGCTGGGTCGGCCCCGGCTGGGTCGCCGGGGGTCAGACCGTCGAGGCGGTCGCAGCGACCACCACGGCGACGGCGGGTACACGATGCACGGCGTCGGCGCCCTCGAAGGGCGCGATCCGCTCAGCGATGAACGCCCTGATGTCCGTGCGGACTTCGTCGCTCTGTGCCTCGAAGAGCGCCTTCGACCGGCTCCCGACGTCGGCGAGGAACTCCATGATCCCGTCGGCGCCACCGATCGAGAACGTCAACGCAACGTCGAAGACCGTGACGTCGTCGAAACCCGCCCGGCCGAGGTCCCGTACGCAGCGGTCAGGATCGGCGTATGCGAACGGGCTCTCACCTGGCGGCAGCGATCCGGCGGCCGGATCGCCGCAGGCGATGACGCCGCCGAAGGCGAGGTCCATGAACGGGTTCCGATCGGGCGGGGCCCACGTCGACATGGCGAGCCGGCCGCCTGGGCGCAGGACGCGCCGGAACTCCCCGAAGGCGGCGTCGTGATCGGCGAAATGGGGCAGTCCGAACGAGCTGAGCACCACGTCCACGCTGTCGTCTTCCAGCGGGATGTCCTCGGCGGCGCCCACGCGGAAGTCGATCTCAGGATGGGCGGCGCGGGCCTGCTCGATCATCGCCTCGGCCACGTCGATGCCAACGGCCTTCGCCCCGTGCCCGGCCGCCGCTGCGGCGGCGAAGCCAGGACCGGTGGCGACATCGAGGACGGATAGCCCCGGCGACAGCCGCGTGACGTCGAGGAGGACCGGGAGCACCTGAGTCGTCTTGTCCGCCGCCCATGCCGCGTACGCTCGGGCCACCGAGTTGAAGGCGTTGCGCTCGAATTCCTGAAATGCACGACGTGCTTGTTCCATTGCCGCTCTCAGGAAGGGACGGCGGCGACGAACTCGTCGACCGATGCGAACGACGTCAGCATCGCCAGGACCTCGAGGGCCGCCTCGTGCCACTCCGTGCTGAAGCTCGAGCAGCCGTCGGTGAGGATCGTCACCTGGAACCCGCCGTCGACGGCCTGGCGTGCCGTTCCCTCGACGACGAAGTTCGTGGCGACACCGCAAAGCACCAGATGACGGATCCCGGCGTTGTGGAGGTGCAGCGCGAGCGAGGTGCCAGCAAACGCGCTGACGGTTTGCTTCATCACCACCAGTTCGGCGTCGCGGGGCGCGACCTGGGCCATGAACTCAGCTCCTGCTGATCCTTCCCGCAGTGCCCCTGCCGCGACGACCGTCTGCATCAGCTGGCTGGCGGTGTTGACGGCGAAGCCGTCTGGGATCGCCACGCCGACGTGGACGACTGGGGTGCCAGAGCGCCGCGCCGCCTCCAGCGCCCGGCTGCACGCTTCGATCGTGCCCGCCTTCTCGACCTCGAAACCGAGCCCGTGCGAGCCCAGAGCTCCATCGATGGAGACGATGTCGTGTTGCAGGTCCATGACCAACAACGCCGTCGTGGAGTTGTCGACGTTCATAGGATCTCCTCCTTGCTCGGTCGCATCCTCCAGAAGGGCGGTTGCGCGACGCTCGCGACGCAGTCGCGCCGGACGCCCTTGACGACGTGCCGCTGGTCCTGGCTTGGGCGGGAGCCATGAGCCCCCTCAACAACGCGCTCGCTGCGAACATGGACCCTCCGACGTTCGGCAATTGCCGATTCCGGATCCGAGCCTCCTCGGCCCGGATACATCTCGGGACGGATGTGGCCGGACCTTGTGCCCGGCATGCTGCAATGAGACGCCCGGAGCAGAGGAGGGTCTCCATGGAATGGCGCGACCTTTTCGAGACGCAGCACAGCCATGTCAACTCGGCCGAGCTCGGCCCGGTGCCGATCTCCTACCAGGACCTGGTGTTGAAGGACTTGGACCCCGCACAGGTGCGATGCGTCCCGCGCCCGAACCTGAACTCCATCGCCTGGCTGTTGTGGCACATGGCCCGCTCCGAGGACGTAGCCGTCAACGCCGTCATCTGCGATGCCGACCAGGTGCTCGACGCCGCCTGGCGCCGCGACCTACGCGTCGATCGGGTGGACATCGGCACGGGCATGACCGCTGACGAGGTCGCCGCCATGAGCGCCGCCGTGGACGTCGACGCCCTCATCGCCTACCGGCTGGCGGTGGCCCGGCAGACCCGCGTCGCCATGGCCGAGTTCGACGACGAGCGCTTGGCTGTCCCCGCGATGGCCGCCTCTCAGGTAGAGCACCTGCGAGACATGGGCGTGTTCGGTCCCCACGCCGGTCACATCCCCGGGTTCTGGTCCACGAAGCCACTCATCTGGTTCCTTTGGCTGCCGACCGGGCACTGCTACGCGCACCTCGGCGAAGCCGTGACCGTACGCTCGGAGCTCGAGGCGGCGGACGCACTCTGATCTTCTCGCCGCCCGCCGGGCGGGCTACGTGCGGTCACCGTGCCTGGTCGAGCCGGCTGAGCGCCGCTGCGTGCGTGCGGTCGCGTGCGCCAAGCTTGCGCAGGATCGCCGATACATGTGTCTTCACCGTGCGGTAGCTGATGTACAGCTGCGCCGCGATCTCCTCGTTGGACCGGCCGGCGGCGATCAGCGCGAGCACCTCCCGCTCCCAAGGGCTCAACTGCTCTCCCCGGTGGCCGCGGTCGGGCCCTGGGGCGCGCGCCGACGCCGGTCGGGCCGGCTGCGACCTCGCCCGCTCGGCGTCACCATCCGCGGCGTCCTTGGCCAGGCGCAGCATGCGTTCGGCCTCGACTGCAAAGAGTGGGCAGCCGAGTGCTTCGCTGCGCTGGCACGCCTCGGCCAGCAGCTGCACCGCGTCGTTGGGACGGCCGGCCGCTAGGGCGGCCACGCCGGCGGCGTGCGAGACGGGGCCGAAGAACGGCGCCACGTTGCCGAGCAAGAACCGGCAGTGCGGGAGCAGGTCCTGGGCCAACACCGCGGCGCGGGCGGTGTCGCCCAGATGCCAGCAGACGAACGCGGCCATTCCCGTGGCCATGAGGAACCACTCGTTGCGGTGGAGGCCGTTCGCAGCGCCGGAGCCGAGCGCCCGATCGAGGTACCGGCGAGCCCGTTCGGCGCCACCGTTCTCGATCTCGGCCAGGGCGGCCGCGCAGTACCAGAGCGGCGCGCTGCCAGTGGGGCCGGCGTAGGCGAGAAGACGATCTGCGTAGCGCGCAGTCGCGCCCGGCGACCCCGTCGACCGATCGAGCGCGAATCGCTGCATCAGGGCCATCTGCATGGTGTGGACGCTGTCGAGCGACCGGCTCAGCTCCACGACCCGGCGGTTCAGCCGCCTCGCGACGGCGACCTCGCCGCGATGCAGCATCCGCATCGCTCGCAGCAGAGGCACATAGGGAAGGAACAACGGTTCCTGCCATCTCTGCAGGAGTCGGTCGAAGCGTTCGATTTCGTCGTCTGCGGCGTCGAGGTCACCTACTTCAACGAGGCTGAGCACCCGCTGACGCATGGCGTCGAGGACGACGTCTCGTCGATCCGCGGCGAGTGCGACGTCCGCGAGCTCAGCGCACGCCCGTGCCGCTGCCTCGGCATGGCCCGGGCCGCCCGCCACGACGCGACACGCAAACGCTGTACGCATCCTGCCGTCGGCGTCATCGTCGGTGAGCCCCTCATTGGCCAGGGACAACCAGCGCCCGGCGTCGGCGTCGGCGTTGTACCATGCCGCCCGCGCCAGGCTGGCCGCGAGCGCAGGGATCCTCCGGGAACCCGCGGGCTGGGCCGCGAGGGCCCGCCGCAGCAACTCCATCGACGGGTCGCTCCGCTCGGGGCGGACCCCTCCACCCATCAGACAGGCATCCTCGTGGCCCAGCGCCGCGGCCGCGAGCACCTCCGGGTCGACCGTCGCCGCCGCAGCTCGTGCAAAGTGAACCTGAGATGCCGCCGGGTTGCCCGCCCGCAGCATCGCTGTCCCGAGGTGGAGGAGCAACGACGGCCGCTGGGCGTCGGCCGCTAGGCCGACGGCCTCTTGTAGGTGGGCCGCTGCATCGTCATACGCGCCGACGTCGGACGCGTGCTGCGCGGCACGTCGCCACGCTTCGAGGGCATCGGCCCGCCGGGCCGGGTCGACGCGGGCTGCATGGGTCAGGTGCCGAGCGATGGCCCACAGGTCGTCACTCGCATTCCGCGCTGCGAGAGCCGCTGCTGCAGCCGCCTCGAGTTGCGCTCGACGATCGGGCGTCAGCAACTCGAGCACGGCTTGGCGCACGAGCGCGTGGCGGAAGGCGAAGACCCCCGCAGCGACGTCGTCGAGGAGACCGGCGCGGATGGCACCGTCGAGGTTGCCCAACCCGGCGCGCCCGCCAGACATCGCGGCCATGACGGCGAGCGAACCTCGCCGGCCGAGCACCGCCGCGAGCTCGACAACGTGTGCGCCGTCCGGCGAGAGCGCAGCTAGCCGGCTCGCCACCAGGTCGCGAACCGAGCGGGGAACCTCTCGCCGTCCGGTCTGCCCTTCTTGCCCCCCCTGGCGAAGGACCTCCGTCACCAAGAAGGCATTGCCGCCTGTCGCTGCCACGATCCTTCGAGCCCGGGCCTCTCTGTCTGCGACCGGGCCCACCATCGCGGCAACGTCCGCCGCCTGGAAGGGCTCCAACTCGAGACGGACGGCGGTGGGATTTCGCAGCGCCCCAGCGACCACCGTGGTCGCGTCAGGGCCGGCCGCCTCGCCGCAGAACGTGCCCACGAGCATGATCGGCGATGAGCTAGCCGTGCGGGCCAGATGGGCGAAGAACTCCATTGACGCCCGGTCCGCCCAGTGGAGGTCGTCTTGGGCGATCACGAGTGGACTCGCACGACGCGCAGCTCCTGCGAAGACCTGCGCCAGGCGATGATGCAGCGCGTGGCGGCTCGACGACCGCTCGGCTGCGGCGGTCGGGCGGCTCACCCGGCGCAGCAGCGCGGCGACCTCCTGCCGGTCCACCGCGAGGTCCGCCGCTTTGGTGTAGAGCTGCTCGAGCGCGGTCCGCCACGCCCAGAATGGAGGTGTCCCGTCAGCATCGAACGCTCGGCTGTGGACGACGACGACCCCACGGCCTCGAGCGTCGCCGACGAAGCGTTCGAGCAGCCGGGACTTGCCGGATCCCTGCTCGCCCGCAACCACGACCGTCCACCCGCGGCCCTCGCGAGCCTCGCCCAAGGCATCGTCGAGCGCTGTCAGCTCCCGCGCCCGGCCGACGAAGGGAAACTCGATGGGCGGCGCGAGCGCGGCACTCGCGGTCCGTTCATCGCCGCTCGTCATCCAGCCACCCCCTGCGGCAAGAGACCATAGCGCGCCGGCTTCCCGGCGCGTCAGCTTACAGCGAGCGTGTGGCGTCGGGTCTGTTGCGTCGAGGCCCATCGACGCCGTTGGCACCGGTGGTTGACGGTGTCGGGGCGGCTCGCCGGATCGTTCCTGCACTGTCTTCGGAGCTGACCATGGCTGACCGCCGGCCCGGGCCGGCAATCGGTGGGCAGTGTCGAACCGGCTGCTGAACGTGGTGTCCGTCGCTCGTTCCAGCGAGCCGTCGAACGCGAGCGGTTGAGCTGACGTCGCAGAGGGTGTGTCGTGTCGGATTCGCTCGATTCCCCCGTTCCCGAGCGTGAGCACCTGCGAGTCGGCCTCTTCGGTGGCGTGTCCGTGCAGCGGGACGCCATCGAGCTCGACATCGGCGGCGTCAAGGCACGCGCTGTGCTCGCCGTACTCGCTCTCGGCACCCCACGGGCGATCGACGCAGCGATCCTCATCGCGATGCGGTCTGGGGGGACCGGCCGCCCGCCGACCCCAAGCGAGACCTGCGCACGATCGTCAGCCGCCTCCGCCGCGTGATCGGACCCGAGTCCATCGTGGCGGTACGGGGTGGTGGATATCGCCTGACGATTCCCCGCCACCCCGCCACGAGGTCGACATCGACGCGCTCGAGCGCGTCGTCGCCTCGTTGGGCGCAGTCGCCGACACGGCGCACCTCCAGGCGTTGGCACGATCCCTCGGCGAGTTGCGCGGCAGCGCGGAAGACGACAGAAGAACAAGAACACGTGTTCTGACTTCAGGACCGCCGCATTCGTCCGCTCTGCCATCCCTCCCGGCGCTGCGGGCCTCGGGGCAGGTTAGCGCCGCTTATCGCGCCGCTTCGGGCTGAGACGGACGCCGCCCCGGGCGCGCCGGCGAGGCGCCAGGGCGCGGGGCCCTCAGGCCTTCTTCGCTCGGGGCTTCGCCGGCGGCGTGGCGGCGGCGGCCGGCGTCGCCGTGGTCTTCGCCGCGGCGGTCTTGGCCGCGGCGGCGGTCTTCGCGCCGGCCTTGGCCGTGGTCTTCGCGCTCGAGGTCTTGGCCGCCGCCTTCTTCGGCTTGGCGGCCACCGCCTCCTTCAACCCCTTCAGCGGCGTGATGCGCGTCTTGCGGGACGCGGCCACCTTCACCGGCTCACCGGTGGCGGGGTTGCGCGCCATGCGGGCCGGCGCGTCGCGCACCGAGAACACCGCGAAGCCGGGCAGCGTCACCTTGTCGCCGCCGCAGATCGCCTCGGTCGTCACGGCCGTGAAGGCGTCCAACACCTGCCCTGCGAGCTTTGCGTCCACGCCGACCCGTTCGGCAACTGCGTTGTTCAACTCTCTGCGATTCACGACCAAGACTCCCCTGCTCCAACAACCACATCCGTTTGTACCGCACGGTGGCGGCGAACACACGGATGCAGCGGCCCGTAAACGCTGAAATCGGTCCAATCGCGCCGAAAAAGGGAAGAACCGCCCCCTCCAGCAGCCGATCGGACGGTCCCGAAGGGGCCCGGCGGGCCTGTCCGGACGGGCCTCCGCCAACGACGAAACTAGGGTCTGGCCATGAGCGAGCACACCGATTGGCTGGCGCAGGTTAACGAGGCGGCGCTCGAGCCGGACCTTCCTATCTGCGATCCGCATCACCACCTCTGGCTGGACAAGGGCCACACCGGCTGGCCCTACACGCTCGAGGATCTGCATGCCGACACCGGTTCGGGCCACAACGTGGTGCGGACGGTCTTCCTGGAATGCGGCGCCGAATACCGCCAGAGCGGGCCGAAGGAGCTGCGCCCGGTCGGTGAGACCGAGTTCGTCGCGGAGCTGGCCGAGCGGAGCGCAGCCGGCGGGGGCGCCGAGATCGCGGGGATCATGGGCACGGCCAACCTGCTGCTCGGCGACGCCGTGGAGGAGGTGATGGCCGCACACGAGGCCGCCGGCCGGGGCCGGTTCCGGGGCGTCCGTTTCATCGCCGCGTACAACGAGCACCCGCCGTTGGCGGTCGGCGCCGGCCCGGGGCTCATGCAGGACGAGCGGTACCTGGCCGGGGTCCGCAAGGTCGGCGCGCTCGGCTACACCTACGACGCGTTCTGCTATCACCCGCAGATCCCCGAGCTGGTCGAGGTGGCCAGGGCCTGCCCCGACGTCACGATCGTGGCCGACCACCTCTGCGGGCCCATCGGCGTCGGGCCCTTCAAGGACAAGCGGGTCGAGGTGCTAGCGGCGTGGCGGCCCGCCATGGCGCAGCTCGCATCCTGCCCGAACGTGGTGCTCAAGCTCGGCGGCATCGGCATGCCGATGTTCGGCATCCGCTGGGACCGCCAGGACAAGCCGCCCACCTCGGAGGAGCTGGCGGCGCCGTGGCGCGACGAGATCCGGTTCTGCATCGAGCAGTTCGGTCCGGACCGCTGCATGTTCGAGTCCAACTTCCCCGTCGACAAGCGAGGCTGCAGCTACACCGTCCTGTGGAACGCGTTCAAGCGCATCGCGGCCGACTGCTCGCCGGCGGAGAAGCGCGACCTGTTCCACGACACCGCCGCCCGCGCCTACCGCCTCACCACCCTCGCCTGAGCATCCCCGCCCCGCAGCCGGCCGGACGCGCCGGGGGCCGCCGCTCTTGCACGAGCGGCGGCCCCGGCCAGGGCTGGGTTCGGCTCGGCTCAGCCGATGGCGGTGCCCGCGGTGTCGCGGCCCGAGCGCATGATGCCGCCCGGCTTGGCGCCGGTGAACTCGCCGGCGCGGCAGATCTCGACGCCGTTCACGATCACGTTGTCGATGCCGTCCGCTTCGCCGTAGAGGCGCCATGCGCCGCCCGGCAGGTCTTCGCGGATCTCGATCGGGCGGGCGCCTACCGTCTCGGGGTCGATCACGACCACGTCGGCGTGCCAGCCCTCCTGCAGGCGGCCCCGCTCCTGCAGGCCGTACAGCCGGGCGGGGGCGTCGGTGATGAGCTGGATCGCCTCCTCCCACGGCAGGAGCTTGAGCTCACGGCAGGCGCGCCCGAGCATCGCCGTGGTGGCGTTGAACGTGGCGAGCAGGTCGAGATGGGCGCCGGCGTCGGTGCCGCCGACCACGGTGCGGCTGTCGCGCCACACCTCCACCCGCTTCTCCCAGGTCTCGCGGTCGTCGCCGATCACCGGCTGGTAGAGACCGGTCTTCAGCCGGTCGGCCACCACGATGTCGCACAGCACGTCGAAGGTCTCGCGACCCTCCGCCTCGGCGATCTCGCCGATCGTGCGGCCCATGTACTCCTGGTTCTCCTGGCTGAACACCTCGCCGATCGTGTACTTGTGCCACTTGGCCAGGCCGCGCATCGGGCTCGGGCCCTGGGCCAGCTCGCCCAGCTCCCGCCGGGTGGCCGGATCGGCCAGCAGCGCCATCTTCTCCTCCACCGGCAGCGCCATCGGCTTCGCCCAGCCGTGCAGCATGTCGAAGGTGAAGCCGGACTCGAGGCACAGGCGGCTCTTCACCGCGCAGGGCACGGTGAGCGCCAGCACCTCGGCGCCCCGGGCTCGGGCGTAGTCGGTGGCCGAGAGCCGGTTGTTCATGACCTCCATCTGCTTCGGCGACAGGTTCACCGCGATGAGGTTCCAGTTGATCGGCCGGTTGGCGGCCAGCGACATGTCGGTCAACAGCTCGATGTGGCTCTGCTCGAACCGGCCGACGGTGGGGATGAACTCGAGCTGGGTGCCGTCGAAGTCACGGCACACCCCGGCCAGGGCCACCATCTCCTCGCGGCTGGCGTGACGCGAAGGCACCGGGTCGCCCTTGGCGTCGTTGTGGCTCGTGGCCCACGACGACGTGAAGCCCAGGCCGCCGGCCTCGAGGCTCTCGGCCAGCAGCCGCTTCATGGTGGCGAGCTCGCCGTCGGTGGCGTGGTTGCCGATCGAGCGCTCGCCCATGGCCAGACGGCGCAACGCCGAATGGCCGACCATGAACCCGGCGTTGACCGCCAGCTGGCCCTCGAGGCAGTCGAGCCACTCGCCGAAAGTGCGCCACGAACCCCACGGCACGCCCTGCTCGAGCGAGGTGAGGGGCATGCCCTCGACCCGGGCGAGCATCTTCATGAGGTACTCGCCGTGCTCCATCTCGAGCGGCGCGATCGTGAAGCCGCAATTGCCGCCGATGACCGTGGTGATGCCGTGGAGCGGCGACGGCGAGAGGTTGCCGTCCCAGAACACCTGGGCGTCGTAATGGGTGTGGATGTCGATGAAGCCCGGGGCGACGATCTTCCCGGCGGCCTCAATGGTCTTCGCCGCGTCCTCCGTCACCTCCCCGATCTTGACGACCCTGCCACCCTTGATGCCGACGTCGGCCCGGATGCCCGGCTTACCGCTCCCGTCGATGACCGTTCCACTCTTGATGACCAGATCCAGCATGACTACCCCCTATCACCGCGCGCGATGGGTTGATCGTAGTTCGGCATGCTGCGTGCGCGCCCCATTGGCGTCCGTCCGGGGCGCGCTCGGCGCGGTTCGACGGCGGGGCCCGGTGTACACTCGGAAGCCTTGGAGAGGTGCCGGAGTCCGGTCGATCGGGGCGCCCTGCTAAGGCGTTGATGGGAGCAATCCTGTCCGTGGGTTCGAATCCCACCCTCTCCGCCGCCGCGAGAGCGGGAGGGCCTCAGCCCTCCCGCTTCCGCGACGTCCGAGCCGCCGGGCCGGCGCCCTGGGTCAGACCAGGCCGGCGGCGGCCAGCGCCGCGGTGGCGACGGTGTGCTCCCCGAAGTTGTTGAGCGTGGAGCCCTGCCACACGTACTGCGTGGCGTCGGTGGGCTTCCAGAAGACGATGTCGTCGCTGTTGGTGCCGTCGACGGCCACGTCGTAGGAGTACGGCGTGGCGCCGGTCACCGGCGCCTGGAAGGGCAGCTCGGTGAAGGTGGTGCCGGCGCCGCCGTACCAGGCCCAGGAGGTGCCGCCGAACGGGGCGTACCAGAAGATGTCCTTGCGGTTGTCGCCGTTGTAGTCCCCCACCGTCGGCGAGTAGCCGCCGACCGCGCCCCGGAACTGGTCGGCGCCTCGATCGGTCGAGCTCCACCAGATCCAGGAGCCGCCAGTGGGCGCGTACCAGAAGATCTCCTCGTCCCCCGAGCCGTCGAAGTCCCCGACCTGAGGCACGTAGCCGCCCACCGGGTTGAAGGGTGCGCTGTCGGTGAAGGCGCCGGCCTCGTCCCGGGCGCCGGTGGCGGTCCACATGTAGGAGTTCCCGCCGAGCTGCGCGTACCAGAGGATGTCGTCCTTGCCGTCGCCGTTGAAGTCGCCCACCCGCGAGTCGTAGCCGCCGGCGACCACCCGCGACACCGAATCGGACGAGCCCATGTTCCGGTTGTTGTCGATACCCCACCAGATGTAGGAGTTCCCGCCGAGCTGCGCGTACCAGAAGATGTCGTCGTTGGTGTCGCCGTCGAAGTCGCCGACCATCGGGGTGTAGCCGGAGGTGACCGTGCGGGGCACCGGGGTCGGGCTCGGGGCGGACTGGCCGGGCAGGGACCCGTAGAGCACGAAGTCGCCGCCGCCGTCGGGCGTGTAGATGAACACGTCGGGGAAGTTGTCGCCGTCGAAGTCGCCGACGAGCTGGTACCGCCCGCCGATGTTGTAGGTGACGTTGTCGACCGCGGACGCCGCGCCCGCAACGTCGGTCGAGACAAGCGTGACGACAGCGGCCGCAGCGGCAGCGGCTGCCGCCAGCTTGCGCACCGCGCGCCTCCGGGGCGTGATCGATGACGGGGAGCCGGTGGAACGCATCGGAGCTCTTCCTTCCGCCTGACGGCGTTGGGGGGAGGACATATGGGTCAAGTTGCCCGGTAGCACGATATTGGGCTCCTCAGCGGTTGCCACACACCACCCCAGATTGTTGCGGTTCAATGACGGAGGTGCGATACTGGCGGCGACGTTGCTGGTCAGACCACCGCAACCGGCGCCGAGCACGACAGGTCTCGAACCAGGGAGGGGCGACGCAGGCTGCGAGCCCGTCCGTCTGGTCGAGGGCGGGGGGGGGGGGGGGGGGG
>JBJXGF010000151.1:0-7168 GCA_046153015.1 Acidimicrobiales bacterium
CCTTCACGGAGCCCTCCTGGCCTGCGAGACACGGATCTAGAGCACCCGTATTCTCCCAGCCCAGAAGGGCTTTTCCGCGGACTCCGACTCGACCGCATGACTACCGCCATGACCATTCCAGGCTAGATGGACGAACGTCGGGCCGTTCGCCGCTGCCGCCTGGGTGCGTCCCGTCCCCGGCGCTGGCGCGGTCCCCTCTATCGGCTGATCCGCAACGGTCTCTGGCGCACGGCGGGGACCGTCCGTTTTCCGGTGTAACTGACGCTGGTGGTCTGTTACTTCGGTTGGATGCGTCCTGGGAACATGATAGTGAATGCGTCCAATGCGGGCTTCCATCTGGTGACCCATCGTTGACGTCCTCGGCCGGTCGGGTCGAGGCTGACGAGCACCAGGTAGAGGTGTTTGAGCGCGGCCTGCTCGTTGGGGAAGTGGCCTCGGGCCTTCACCGACCGGCGGAACCGGGCGTTGAGAGACTCGATCGCATCCGTGCTGTACAGGACGGTGCGGATTTCGATCGGGAACGCCAGGAACGGGATGAACTCCGACACGCGGACTCCCAGAGCTTCACAATGGCGGGGTAGCGGTCCTCCCACACGGCAGCGAACTCGGTGAGCCGCTCCCAGGCGGCCTCCGCCGTCGAGGCCGTGTAGACAGGTTTCAGGTCACGGGCGATGGCCGGCCAGTACTTCTTCGACGCGTACCGGAAGCTGTTGCGCAGCAGGTGCAGGACACAGGTCTGGGTCTCGGTGAGCACCTGTGCTCAGAACTTCGCGCCCTCACCGCCCGGCCCGCCCACAAGCCCAGGATGTCGCCTTCGCCGTCGACGTTCACGCCGATGGCGACGTAGATGGGCCGGTTGGCGACCTGGCCGTCGCGGACCTTCACGAACAGGGCATCGATGAACAACACCGGGTACACCAAGCCCGGTCCAGGGGCCGGGACTGCCACTCCGCCATCCGCTCCATGAACGGCGTCGGTGATCTTGGAGATCGTCTCCCGCGACACCCCCGCCCCATACACCTCGGCCAGATGGGCCTGGACCTCACCGGTCGTCAAACCCTTGGCGACCAGGGAGACCACCATTTCGTCCACACCCGCGAGACGACAAGCCCGTTTCGGGACGATCTTCGGCTGGAAGGCGCCGTCCCGGTCCTGAGGCACCTCCAACTCCACCGGACCGACCTCAGTGACCACCCGCCTCGCCCGGGCGCCGTTGCGGGAGTTCGCCCCGTTGCGGCCCACCGGGTCGTTGACAGTCCGGCGAGGGTGACGAGCTGAAGCCAGCTGTGATGGAAGTTGTCGTAGCGAAGCCGTCGTGCGGCGGCGGAGATGAACACCGCTGCCTCGCCGGGTCCGGTGGTGTGGCGGTCGCGGAGCTGGAGGTAGGCGTCGAGCGCGTTGACGGTGCTGGGGTGCAACGGCACTCGGCGGGATTTTCCGAACTTCGAATCGTTGACGGCGAGCGTCCCGCCGGCGGGGTCGAGGTCGCCGCAGTCCAAGCCCAGGAGGGCTTCGCAGATGCGGAGACCGGTGACCGACAACAACCCGACGATGGTTTCCATGACCGCGGCGCAACGGTGAGCGGAGGCGCCGGGCGGCGCCCATCAGGGCGGTGATGTCATCGTCGGTGTAGATGGACGGCTCGGCCCTCGAGGTGGGGGTGGGGAAGATCTTGGTCGGCGGGATCTGATGGATCGGGTCGATCACCTGGAGGTGGCGGGCGAAGCTGCGCACGATCGAGAGGCGATGCGGCCGCCAGTTCGACCGGCCCTTCGCCGGCAGGGCGGCCCAGCTGATGGCGGCGTCGATGGTGACCACCTGGAGTTGGCGGTCGTCGAGGTAGTCGATGAATCGTTGAGCAGCAGCTCGGTGCGGGCGAGTTTGAACCCGACCGCCCGGCGGATCTGCAGGTAGACGGTGAGGTGCTCGCGCAGGCCGCTCACGAGTGCGTTCCGGTCGGCCACAGCGAGGCCAGCGGGCGCAGGGTAGGTTCGGACAGCGGCGCCGATCGGGACGAGGCCGAGGTCGACATGCGGCCGACATCACTCGGGCAACTCGCGCGGCGGGATCGGGCGCCTGGCATCGAACGCCGATGACCATCACTGCGTCGCCTGACACGCGCGAGGGTATCGCCGGTTCCGGGGCGCGTTCTCGTCGTCGGCTCTTGGTGGTGAAGGCGGGCGCACCGACGCAGACACAGCCAGTGGCGGCCACTTGGCTGTTCGTGGGTGATTCGCCCGAGAACGCGAGAGGTCACGGCGGGAACCGTTCCGGCGCAGCCGCACGGTCGGTAGTGGCGGGGCTTTGTGCTCTGTCGGTGGGGGAAGGGGGGTCGCATCGTGTTGCGATGGCTGATGTGCTGGTCGCTGACAAGGTCCGGAAGATCTACCGGACGGCTGCGGGGGAAGTCGAGGCGTTGCGAGGGCTCGATCTGACCGTTGCCGAGGGCGAGTTCGTGGCCGTCATGGGGCCTTCGGGCTGCGGCAAGACAACGCTGCTGAACTGCCTGTCGGGCCTCGACGACATCGACGGGGGCAGCGTCACCTTGGATGGGAAGCGCCTGCACGAGCTGAGCGACGCCGACCGCACACGAGATCGGGCACGTTCGATGGGTTTCGTGTTCCAGGCGTTCAACCTGATCCCGGTGTTGAGCGCGGCGGAGAACGTGGAGCTGCCGTTGCTGTTGGCAGGGACAGATGATCGTGAGGCGCGTAAGCGTGCCACGGAGACGTTGGCTCGGGTCGGTCTGGCCCACCGCACGAACCATCGGCCGCCGGAGTTGTCGGGCGGCGAGCAGCAGCGGGTCACAATTGCTCGGGCGTTGGCCGGCCGGCCGCGGCTGGTGTGGGCGGACGAGCCGACTGGGGCGTTGGACTCGGAAAGCGCGGGCGAGGTGATGGATCTGCTGTGCGAGCTGCAGGCGGGTGGGATGACGCTAATCCTCGTCACCCACGACCCCGGCGTCGGGGCGCGGGCGGAGCGCATGGTCAAGATGCGTGATGGTGAGATCGTCGCCGACGAGCGGTTGCAGGCCGTCATCGGACGCGGTGGCACATGATCGTCTTCGCGGTCATCTTGTCGCTGCCGTTCCTGTGGCTCCTGGCGCGGCACAGCACGTTGCGGCGACTGGCCGGCCGCAACGCCACCCGCCGGCCGATCGAGGCGCTGCTGGTCGTGGTCGGCTCGTTGCTGGGCACCGCGATCATCACCGGGTCCCTCGTGGTGGGCGACACGATCGACCGGTCGATCCGGGCAAGCGCCTACGACCAGCTCGGACCGATTGACGAGACGGTCTCGGTCAACGGGCTCGCCGAGGGCGAGGCGTTGACCGCGGAGCTCGCCGGGTTCTCTTCGCCGGTGACCGACGGGGTCCTGTCCTTCATCACGGCGGGGGCCTCGGCCGTCAACGACGCACCCGGCGGCGCCACCCAGCCCCGCGCGCAGCTCGTCGAGGTGGACTTCGCCGCGGCGCGCGCGTTCGGCCCGGACCCAGCGATCACGGGGATCGAGGGAGACACCCCCAGCCCGGGGAGCGCCGCGATCACCGATGACCTCGCCGACCGGCTGAACCTGCGGGCCGGCGGGCGTGTCACGGTGTACGCCTACGGCCAGCAGCGGCAGCTGCAGGTCGATCGGGTGCTGCCCCGGACCGGTGTCGCCGGGTATTGGAACGTCGATGGCCGACAGCAGTCCTACAACGTGTTGGTCGCGCCGGGAACGATCGCGTCGCTTCTGAGCGCAGCGGCGCGATCGTCGGCGGGTTCGTCGGTCGGTTCGCAGTCCGGCGACGCGACGTTCGTGCCGCCCGAGGTCACCGTCGCCATCTCCAATGTCGGCGGAGTCGTGTCCGGAGCGACGTCGAGC
This sequence comes from Acidimicrobiales bacterium, assembly GCA_046153015.1. Lineage (GTDB taxonomy): Bacteria > Actinomycetota > Acidimicrobiia > Acidimicrobiales > CAIXPF01 > JBJXGF01. The sequence goes on from JBJXGF010000151.1 coordinate 3,865, forward strand.
GACGCTGCCATCACGGCCATCGACGAGGTGGTCGGCCCGTTCGGCCTTGCGGCGGTACCGGTCAAACAGAGCTTGCTTGACCTTGCGGAGGAGAACGGCAAGGGGCTGAGCGATCTGTACTTCACGATCGGCATGTTCGCTGTCGCCGCCGGGGTGATGCTGCTGGTGAACATCTTCGTGATGCTCGCCGACGAGCGACGCTCCGAATTGGGCATGTTGCGAGCCATCGGCATGAGACAAGCCCCGCTGGTGGGCGCGTTCGCGCTTGAGGGCTGGCTCTACGCGCTTGTGTCGAGCGCTCTCGGCGCCGTTGTCGGCATCGGGGTCGGTCGGGTGATCGCGTGGCGGGCCGACGCCATCCTGAGCAGCGGTCGTGAGGACACGGCGCTCAAGATGGCGTTCAGCTTCACGGCGAACTCGGTGCTCAACGGCTTCGCCTTGGGGTTCTTGATCGCGCTGGTGACCATCGTGGTCACCAGCGTGCGCATCGCCCGATTCAACGTCATCCGGGCGATCCGGGACATCCGGGAACCGCACCGGGCGAGGCCGCGGCGCCGTTACGCCCGCATCGGGCAGGGCGTCGCGTTGCTTGGCCTGGGCTATTCGATCCTCGGTTTCGCCACTTCGAACGGGTACGGGGTGATGTTGGGCCCCGCGCTCTTCGTTGCGGGCGTGGTGCCGGTGCTGGCCAGGCGGTGGCCGGGGCGCACGGTCGCCACGACCGCAGCGGTGGTCGTGCTGGTTTGGGAGGTCGTCGCGGTGCCAATCCTGGCCGCGATGGACGTTTCCATCGACATCCCGATCTTCCTCGTCCAGGGTCTGACGATGACCGCGGCCGCAATCGTGGTCGTGAACGGTCAGCAGGAGGCAATCGGCCGCCTCATGGCCCGGCTCAGCGGTCGTTCCCTGCCGGTCCGGCTCGGGCTGGCCTACCCGTTGGCCCGCCGGTTCCGCACTGGCATGACCCTCGGCATGTTCTCGATCGTGATGCTCACCCTGGTCTACATGAGCGTGCTGTCCTACATGTTCCAAGGCCAGACCGACCGCCTGGCCGCCGACCTCGCCGGGGGCTTCGAGATCGTCACCACCTCGAATCCTTCCAACCCGGTGACCCGCGCCGAACTGGACGGTATCGATGGCGTCGACAGCGTCGCCCCCGTCGCCTTCGTGGCTGCGGAGTTCGAGCGCGGTCGCGGGGATCCTTTGATGTGGCCCGTGACCGGGATCGGCCCCGAGGTCCTCAGCGCCCCGCCGAAGCTCGTCGAGCTAGGCGCCTACGAATCGAACGACGCGGCGTGGGCCGCCGTGTACGAGGATCCATCGCTCATCGTCGTGGACAACAACTTCCTGGTCACAGCAGGTGGCCCGGGGAGGCGGCCGGCGGAGATCGGCGACGTCATTACCATGCGAGACCCGCAGAGCGGTGAGCAGCGCGACCTGACCGTGGCCGCCAAGGCCGAAGACGACCTGATCGGCAGCGGACCGTACGTCAGCGGCTCGGTTCTGCGGGAGCTCTTCGGCACCCGTGCGTCGCCTTCGAGGTTCCTCGTGTCGGCGTCGGCCCCCGCTGATACCGCCGTTGCGATCCGCTCGGCGTTCATAGCCAACGGCGCCGACGCCTCGACGGTGGCAAGCGTCGTGGAGTCGGTGCAATCCCAAGGCGCAGGGTTCTTCACGCTGATGCAGCAGTTCGTCGGCGCCGGCCTGGTCGTCGGCGTCGCTGGCATCGGCGTCATCATGGTGCGCGCCGTTCGCGAGCGTCGACGCGAGGTGGGCGTGCTGCGATCGTTGGGCTTCCTGGCTCGCAGCGTCTCGCAGGTCCTGGTGTTCGAAGCCGCGTTCGTTGCCGTCGAGGGGATCCTCATCGGCGTGACGATCGCACTTGTGGCCTCCTACGGCTTCGCCGCCGCCGGCGCCGACTGGGCCGAAGGGCTCACCTGGGGAGTCCCCATCGGAGAGGTAGCCCTGATCATCTCCATCGCGGTGATCTCCACGCTTGTCGCTGCGTTGTGGCCGGCCCGGCGAGCGGCGCACATCCACCCTGCGGCCGCCCTACGCATCACGGACTGAAGGTCCCGGGCGTATGACGCGGCGTCGAGCACTCCACGAGGATCCGGGAACCCGGCAGCGAGAAACGCCCCACCCGCTTCCCCAAACCGGTCCGATCCTCCATGACGGCCGGTCTCAACGCCGAGACCTTGCTGGCGTCGTGGTCACCGCCATGCTCGCCGTGTCGGCCGGGTTGGTGGTTGCCGCTCCCGCTCTGATGCCGCCTGGTTATTCGTGGCGGGAGCACGGCATCAGCGAGTCCGCCGCTCAAGGTGTCGACGGTGCGTGGATGGCCCGCATGGCGTTCCTGCTGTTCGGCCTCGCCGTCATGTGGCTGGCCGAGCGGCGCGCCGCGGCGTGGCAGCTCGCCGGAACGGTGCTCCACTTCAGCTTCGGTCTCTGCATGCTCGGGGTCGCGGCCTTCTCCACCAAACCGTGGCAGGAGGATATGGCCTACGTGCGCAGTGAGGACCTGCTGCACACGATCTTCGCGTCGACGATGGGCTTGGCGTTCATCGCCGGCACCGCATCGGTGCTCTTCGCCCGCAGGCCCCAAACCCGCCGCGCTGCCGCCATGGATCTGCTCACGGCGCTGTCGACCTTGGGCCTGTCGATTGGCATGGGCGCCTTCCCGGGTGTCTACGGGGTGCTGCAGCGGTTGATGTTCGCTGTCGCGTACGCCTGGTACGGCCGCGAAGCGCTCGCTGCTGTCAATTCGGGCCGAACGGTGGGCCGACGTGCAGCGTGACGTGGTCAGCATCCTCGACGGTGCGACGTTCGTGATCAGCGACCGGCGTGGCGACATCGACGCCACGCCGGCGAGCCCCCACGGGCTGTTCCATGCCGACATGCGCTATCTCTCCCGTTTCCGGCTGACCGTGAACGGCGTGTCTCCCGTGGTCCTGTCCATCGACGACGCTTCCCACGACGCCGCCCAGTTCTTCTTGGTGCAGCCGACGGGGTCGGTCATCTTGGTGCAGCCGACGGGGTCGGTCATCGATGATGCGCAGTTGTCCGTCATCCGCAGGCGGTCGATCGACTTGGGTTTCCGTGAGGAGATCGCGGTGCTTAATCACAGCCTTCAGGCGGTGCGCCTGGAACTGCGGATCGAGGTCGGCGCCGACTTCACGGATCTCTTCGAAGTGAAGGAGCAGCTCGAGAAGGCCGGCGATCACTACCGCGATGTCCGCGAGGACGGGCTCGTTCTCGGCTACCGGCGGGGCACGTACCGCTGCGAAACAGCTCTCACCACCGA
>JBJXGF010000163.1:0-11630 GCA_046153015.1 Acidimicrobiales bacterium
GGCTTCTGCACGGGCTTCGCGCCGAACCCGCAGCGCTCGAAGTCGGCGAACTCGCCGTGGTACTCGAAGAGCTCGTTGGTCCAGATGCCCTGCATGATCTCGATGGTCTCGCGCACGTGCTTGTGCCGTTTGGGGAAGACGTCGGCCGCGCTGGCCGCGGCGAACTCCTCGGGCATCCACCCCGAGCCCAGCCCGACGTTGACCCTGCCGTTGGAGAGCTGATCGACGGTGGCGATCTCGCCGGCGAGCACCCCCGGCGCACGGTACGGCGTGTCGATGATGCTCATGCCGATCCGCAGCTTGGTCGTCTTCGCCGCCAGCCAGGGGATGAGCGGCATGCCGTGCAGCCACTCGCCCCGGGCGGACACGGGCAGGGCCTTCGGGAACTGCTCCATCATCCCGAACGGGTACTGCAGCTCCTGGCGATCCGACGCTTCGGGGACCACGATCCGGTCCAGTGTCCACACCGAGTCGAACTCGAGCGACTCGGCGAGCGCGGTGAGATCCTCGAGCTCCTTGACGGTCACCTTGTCGCGGAAGTTCGGGAGGTAGAGAGCGAGCTTCATGGGCCAGCGACTCTACCAGCGCACATGCCGAGGTTGTGGGCGCTGACCCCCGCATGCGGGGTCGGCGCGCACAACCTCGAGCGGTCGGCCAGCGGGGCGGCGACGGCTCGGGCGGCGAGCGGGCAAGATGGCGGCCATGCTGTCGCCTTACCGAGTGCTCGACCTCACCGATCGGCGGGGCTGGCTCTGCGGCTTCCTGCTCGCCCAGCTCGGCGCCGACGTGGCGCTCGCCGAGCCGCCCGGCGGCCACCGGCGCGACGCCTGGCACGAGGCCTACAACCGGGGCAAGCGCTCGGTGATCGCCGCCGACGACGGGGCCGTGGCCGCGTTGGCCGCTGCGGCCGACGTGGTGGTGGCCAGCGGCGGCCCCGAGATCGCCGGCCGCCTCGAGGCCCTGCGGGCCGCCAACCCCCGCCTCGTGACCGTGGCCATCACGCCCTACGGCTCGGAGGGGCCCAAGGCGCACTGGCCGGCGAGCGACCTCACGCTGTTCGCCGCCAGCGGCCAGCTCGCGGTGACCGGCGACCCCGACCGCCCCCCGGTGCGCACCGCGCTCCCCCAGGCCTGGCTGCACGGGTGCGCCGAGGCGGCCGTCGGCGCGCTCGTCGCGCTGCACGAACGAGAGCGCAGCGGCCTCGGCCAGCACGTGGACTGCTCGGTGCAGCAGGCCGCCCTCGGCACCTCGCTGCCGGCCACCCTCAACGCCCCCGCTGGGCTGCCCAACGCCCGCCGGGCCGGCGGCGGGGTGATCCTCGGCACCCTGCCGGTGCGCTGGGTGTACCCCGCGACCGACGGGCACGTGGTGGTGAGCGTGCTGTTCGGGCCGATGGGCGGCCCCTACATGCAGCGCCTGTTCGACTGGATCGCCGAGGAGGGGTTCTGCGACGAGGCGACCCGGGCGAAGAACTGGGTCGAGTTCGCGCTGCAGCTCCAAACGGGCGAGGAGACCCTCGACGAGCTGGCCCGGCTCATGGACGTGATCGAGAAGTTCACCGCCGGGCGCAGCAAGGCCGAGCTGGCCGAGCAGGCGTCGGTGCGGCGGCTGCTGATCGTGCCGGTCGCCGACCTCGCCGACGTGCTGGCCAATCCCCAGCTCGAGGCCCGCGGCTACTGGGAGGAGGTCGACGGCATCCGCCAGCCGGGCGCCATGGTGAAGGCCGCCGCCACGCCGCTGCGCCGCCTCGGCGCCGCCCCCCGTCCCGGCGCCCACGACGGCGCCCTCGGCTGGGACGCGCCCGCCCCCCTCGCCGCCGGCGGGTCACCCGGCGAAGCCGGCGCCAAGCCGCTGGCCGGGCTGAAGGTGCTCGATTTCGCCTGGGTGGCGGCCATGCCCCTCGCCACCCGCATCCTCGCCTACTGGGGCGCCACCGTGGTGCGCGTGGAGTCGAGCCGCCGGCCCGACATCCTGCGGGGCTCGCTCGGCCACCGCGACGACATCGCCGAGCAGGACAACGCCATCACCTGGCATGTGGTCAACGCCGGCAAGCTGGGCCTCGCCCTCAACCTCGCCACCGACGAAGGCCGGGCGGTGGCCCGGGACCTCGCCCGGTGGGCCGACGTGGTGACCGAGTCGTTCACGCCCGGCGCGCTCAGCGCCCTCGGCCTCGGCTATGACGACCTGCGGGAGCTGAACCCGAGCCTGGTGATGCTGTCGAGCTGCGTGATGGGCCAGACCGGCCCGCTGCGCGACTTCGCCGGGTTCGGCAACCTGGCCGCCGCCGTGGCCGGGTTCTTCGACCTCACCGGCTGGCCCGACCGGGCGCCGGCCGGGCCGTACATGGCCTACACCGACTACACCTCGCCCCGCTTCAGCCTGATGGCGCTGCTCGCCGCGCTCGACCACCGCCGCCGCACCGGCGAGGGCCAGCACCTCGACTTCTCGCAGATGGAGGCGGCCACGCACTTCCTCGCGCCGGCGCTGGTCGAGCTGCAGCGCAGCGGCGCGAAGCTCACCCGCGCCGGCAACCTCGACCCGGCGTTCGCGCCGCACGGGGTGTACCCGGCGGCGGGCCAGGACCGCTGGGTGGCCGTGGTGTGCGAGACCGACGAGCAGTGGCGCTCGCTCGCGGTCGAGATGCGCCGCGCCGACCTGGCCGAGCTGGGCACGGCCGAGCGGCTCGCCCGCCGGGACGAGCTCGACGCGCTGGTGGCGGCGTGGACGGCCGGCCAGGACCCGGTCGGTGTGGCCACGCGGCTCACCGCCCACGGCGTGCCCGCCCACCACGTGGCCCTGGCCGGGGAGTGCCTGTCCGACCCGCAGCTCGCGTGGCGGGGGATGTTCCGCTGGACGCCCCATCCCTACGTCCGCCAGGCGCTCGTGGACCAGCCGCCCTACCGGCTGTCGCGCTCGCCGGGCGAGTACGCGTGGGCCGGGCCGACCTACGGCCAGCACGCCGAGGAGGTGCTGTCGGGCATCCTCGGCTACGACGACGACCGCATCACCGAGCTGGTCATCGCCGAGGCCCTCGAGTAACGAGCGCTCAGACCCGGGCGAGGGGGGTGGGCACGCCGGCGACGTCGACCCGGGTGCGGAAGATCGTGCCCTTCCGCTCGGGTTCCTCGGTGTTGTCGGCGGTGACGATGTACAGGTCGCGCCCGTCGGGGCCGCCGAGGCACACGCTGGTGACCTGCTTGGCCGGCACAGGCGCCTCGCCGGCCTCAGCGCCCGACGGATCGAAGTACACCGCTCGCCGCCCGCCGAAGTGCGCGGCCCAGATCCCGCCGGAGGCGTCGACGCACATCCCGTCAAGCACGCCCCGAGCCACGGCGGCGTGCACGCGGCGGTTCGAGCAGCGGCCCTCGGCGTCCACGTCGTGAGCGATGATCGCCTTCGCGACCGAATCCACGTGGTAGAGCACCGAACCGTCGGGCGAGAACCCGATGCCGTTGGACACCGTGATCCCGTCGTAGAGCTCCTCGACCGAGCCGTCGAGGCCGATCCGGCAGCACTCGCCCGGCGCGGGCTCGGCCCCCTGCTTCATCAGCTCCCAGCGGACGGCGCCCACGATCACCCGGCCCAGCGCGTCGGTGTGGCAGTCGTTCCAGTGCGGCACGCCGTCGCGCTTCAAGAGCGTGCGCACCGAGCCGTCGGGGCTGATGTGGTCGACGCTCCCGCCGGTGACGACCACCCCGCCGTCGGCGTGCAGCACGAGCCCGCCGATCATCTTGCGCCCCGGCACGACGACGGTCACCTCGCCGTCAGGGGTGCGGCGATGCACCCCGCCGTTGGGGATGTCGCTGAACCACAGTGCGTTCTCCGCGTCCACACGCGGCCCCTCGAGCAGGCCATAGCCCCACGCCAGCGTCTCGACTGCCATAGCTCTCCCTCTGCTGCCTTCAACCGCCCGATTCCAGCAGGCCGGCGGCGATGCCGTCGAGCAGGTCGCTGTCGCGGATCGTGAGCTGCGCCAGGCCGAAGCGCCGCATGAGCCCCACCACCGCGCAGGCGCCGCCCAGGATCGAGCGGCCCCGCTCGGGCGGCAGGCCGGGGTTGGCCAGGCGATCCTCGTACGGTTCGGTCACCAGCGTGCGGAACACGTCCTCCGCCGCCGCCTTGGTCAGCACGAACCCGTCGATGACCCCGCGGTCGTAGACGGCGAGGCCGATCTCGACCGCGGCGAGCGTGCACATCGTGCCGGCCACGCCCACGAAGGTGGCCGCCTCGGCGAGGAGGGGCAGCTCCCGGGCGGCGTCGTCGAGGTGCAGCTCGACCACCGACAGGCACGAGACCAGCTCGGCCGGCGACGGCGGGTCGGCGGCGGAGAAGAACTCCTCGGTGAGCGACAGCGAGCCGAACGGCGCCGAGAACACCGCGTCGCAGCGCTCGGCGCCGACCGCGAACTCGCAGGAGCCGCCGCCGAGGTCGACCACCGCGAACGGCCCCGACTCCGCCGCCAAGCCGGCCGTGGCGCCCCGGAACGACAAGGCGCCCTCCTCGGCGCCGCTGATCAGCTCGGGACGCACCCCGAGGGCCGCCTCCGCCGCGTCGAGGAACTCGGACCCGTTGGCCGCGGCCCGCACCGCCTGGGTCGCCACCGCCCGCACCCGGACCGCGCCCAGCGCCTCGAGCTCCGTCCGGTACGCGCCGAGCTGCGCGAGCGTCCGCTCTGCCGCCTCGTCGGCGAGGCGGCCGGCGGCGGCCGCGCCGGCGCCCAGCCGGGTGACCACCGCCCGCCGGGTGAGGTCCGACGCGCCGTCGGTCACGAGCAGCCGGGTCGACTGGGTGCCGATGTCGAGCGCGGCGACGATCACGGGCCGCCCGCCTCCTGGAGGCGGGCGTGGACCCACGCGCCGACCGGGTCGCCACCCCCCACCAGATACCACGCGTAGTGCGCGTGCAGGCACTTGACCCCGGTGCGGGTGCCGCCGACGCCGCCGCTCGGCCGCGGGCCGGCGTGGTCGGGCGGGATGAGCGCGTCGCGCTCCTGCGCGTAGCGGCGGTGGGCGTCGGCCAGCGCCGCCGGGTCGACCTCACGCTCGGCTCGGCGGACCCCGCCGTCGGACTCGAGGCGGGCGACGGCGAGACGCTCCCGGCGGCCCACCAGCCACCAGCGGGTGGGCATGGGCGTGCCGTCATCGAAGAGCGGCGCGGTGGCGATCACCACCGGCTCGCCGGAATGGTCGCGCACCGCCACCTCGAACGCGCCGCGAGGGGCGCGCCCGAGCAGCGCGGTCACGGCCTGATGGTCATCGGCGGGCACGGCGGCGGCGACGGCGACGGCCGCGCAGCACGAGCAGCACGAGCGCCAGCACCGCGACGAGCGGCGCCGCCCGCTTGGCCACCGACGCGCCGGCCGCGTCCATCAGGTCGACCGGCGCCACCGGCTCGACCGGGGTGATCTTGCGCACTCCTTCCGCCGAGCTGCGCGGCGCGGCCTCGGCCGGCGCCATTTCCGCCGGCGCCGTTTCGACGGGCGCCGCAACGGCCGCGCCGTTGTCGGCGGCGATGGAGCCGGCCAAGACCTTGGTCGAGAGGCAGTCGACGAACTGGTTGAGCAGCTTCTCCGACACGTCGGCCATCACGCCCCGCCCGAACTGGGCGACCTTGCCGGTGACGGTGAGGTCGGTGTTCACGTTGACCTTGGTGCGGCCCTCGCCGGTCGAGGTGAGCTGCGCGGTGATCAACGCCGACGCGTTGCCCTGGCCGCGGCTGTCGCGGCCGTCGGCCTTGATCACCGCCTTGTGGGCGCTGTCGTCCTTCTCCACGAAGGTGGCGCGGCCCTTGTACTGGGCGGTGATCGGGCCGACCTTGACCTTGACCAGGCCCCGGTACTCGTCGCCCTCCACCTCCTCGAGCTGCGCGCCGGGCATGCAGGGGGCGATGCGTTCGATGTCGGTGAGGACCTTCCAGGCCTCGTCGATCGGCCGGTCGACTTCGAATTCGTTCGTCAGTTCCATCGGTCGAGGTCCTCCACGGTGTCGATGTCGCCCGGGTCGCCGCTGCAGGGCACCTCCTGCACCAGCTCGGGCCGGGCTCGCATCAGGCTACGCGCCCCTTCGTCGCCCGTGACCGCCAGCAGCGGCCACACCTCCCGCGCCAGGCGGACCGGGTTGCGCCTCCGCCCGCCGTAGACGGCGACCGCGATCGGGCTGGGGCACGACGCTACCGCCCGCCACGCGTCGGGCCCAACCAAGGGCTGGTCGCCGAGGCCGACCACGATCGCGTCGTGACCGGCGGCCAGCGCGGCCGCCACCGCCCGGGCGAGGGAGCTGGCCTGACCGCTGGCCCAGTCGGGGTTGTGCACCATCCGGGCGCCGGCGGTCAGAGCCTCCTCGAAGGCCGCCGCGCCGCTCACCACGATCGTCTCGTCGAGGCCGGCGGCGAGCGCATGCTCGACCGCCCAGGCCAGCACCGGACGGCCCCGGAACGGGGCCAGCAGCTTGTGGGTCGGTCCGGCGAAGCGGGTTCCGCCGCCCGCGGCGAGCACCACCGCGGCGGTGCTCACAGCACGTGCGCTGCTCGGTCGCTGCGCTCCCTCACAGTGCGGCGAGCAGCCCTTCGATGAGGAGGTTGACCTCCGCCGCGGCGTGGCGGTGAACGTGATGGCCGGCGCCGGGGATCACGTGGGCGCCGACCGAGCGGGGCGCCTTCTCCGCGATGAGGGCGGTGCTGGCGTGGAACACCGTATCGTTCTCGCCGACCGCGGCCAGCACGGGCGCGGCGATCTGGTCGAGCCGGTCGATCACCAATGTGTCGTGCTGCTTGATCAGCTCGGCCGCCGCCGCCGGGATCGACAGGCCGGCCGCGTTCTTGTCGACCATGCGGTTCCAGCCGGCCCGCGCCTTCGGGTCGCGGTAACCCGGCCCGGTGGCGACCAGCACCAGCGCCGCCACCTGCTCGGGGTGGGCCAGCGCGTACGCGATCGAGAGGTACCCGCCGAGAGAATGCCCGGCGAGCACCACCGGCGCGCCGACCGACTCGACGACCGCGGCGAGATCGGCCAGGGCCAGCTCCCGCGTGTAATAGGCGGGGTCGTGGGGGGCGTGCGAGCGGCCGTGGCCCCGCAGATCCCACGCCACGGTGCGGCGGGCGGCGCCGAAGTGGTCGAGCTGCTTGGACCACGTCTCCCAGCTGTCGCCCCCGCCGTGGGTAAACACCAGCGCCGGCCGGGCCGGGCCGTCGCGGCGCTCGACGTGCAGATGGTCGAGCGCCATCAATACGACCGGGGCAGGCCGAGGACGTGCTCGGTCACATAGTTGAGGATCATCTCCTGGCTGATCGGCGCGATCCGCATGAGCCGAGCCTCCCGCCAGTACCGCTCGATGTGGTACTCCTTCGCGTAGCCGAACCCGCCGAGGGTCTGCATCGCCTGGTCGGCGGCGGTGAAGCCGGCGTCGGCGCAGAGCCACTTGGCGATGTTGGCCCCCTCGCCGCAGGGCATGCCCTGGTCGTACTGCCAGGTGGCCTGGCGCAGCACCAGCTCCGCGCCCTTCAGGCGGGAGTAGGCCTCGGCGAGGGGGAACGCGATGCCCTGGTTCTTGCCGATCGGCCGGCCGAACACGTTGCGCTCGTTGGCGTACTTGACGGCCCGCTCGACCGACAGCTTGCCGATGCCGAGCGCCTCGGAGGCCACCAGCAGCCGCTCGGGGTTGATGCCGTCGAGCAGGTAGGTGAACCCGAGGCCCTCCTCGCCGATCCGGTCGCTCACCGGCACCACCAGATCGTCGTAGACCACCTCGCAGCTCACCACCGCGTTGCGCCCCACCTTGGGGATCGGCGTGATCGTCACCTCGGGGCGCTGCAGGTCGGCCAGCAGCAGGGTCATGCCCTCCGTGCGCCGCTTCACCTCCTCGCGGGGGGTGGTGCGCACCAGCAGCAGCACCTTCTGGCAGTACGGCGCCTTGGTGGTCCACACCTTGCGGCCCCGCACGACGTAGTTGTCGCCCTCGCGGCGGGCCCGGGTGGTGATCGAGGGGGTGTCGGTGCCGGCGTCGGGCTCGGTCACCCCGAAGGCCACGTGCAGGCTGCCCTCGGCCACCGCGGTGAGGTACTGGCGCTTCTGCTCCTCGGTGCCGAACTTGGTGACCGGGTTCATCCCGAAGATCGACAGGTGGATGGCGGAGCAGCCGTTCATCGCCGCCCCCGAGCGGGCGACCTCCTCCAGCACGATCGAGGCCTCGGTGATCCCCTGGCCCCCGCCGCCGTACTCCTCGGGGATGGCGATGCCGATCCACCCCCCCTTCGCCATCTCCTCGTAGAACTCCCAGGGGAACTCGTGCTTGTCGTCCTTCTCCGCCCAGTAGGTGTCGGGGAACTTCGAGCAGACCGTGCGGATGCCTTCGCGGATGGCCTCGTGGTCGGGGTTGGGCGTGAAGTCCACGGCTCTGGCTCCCGTGCGGGTCGGTTTCGGGCGCCGCCAGTCTCAGCCCAGCCGAGCCGGCGCGCAACTCGGCCCGCCGGCCTCAGCTCGCCTTGCCGGCCTGGAGGGTGTAGCTGGCGGCGAGGCGCTCGGGCCGGTCACGCAGGCGCCATTCGCCGTCGGCGCCTTCGACCATCTGACCCTCCAGCGCATTCCAGGGGACGCTGTCGTGCTCGTCGAACGCCGTGAGGGTCAGGCCCGAGGCGAGCACCGCGCCGATGAGGTCGCCGAGGCCGTGGCTCCACTCGTAGGCGAGGTTGCTGGCGAACGCGACGTCGGTGCTCACGTAGGTCCCCGGTTCGTCGAACCGAGCCGGTTCCGCCTGCTCGAACCAGGCGTGCTCGAGGGTGAGCAGCCCGTCGCCGCGGCGCTCGTCGAGCGCCCACAGCAGCGGGTGGGTCTCGCGCACGAAGAGGCGCCCGCCGGGGTGCAGCAGCGCCGCCGCCGCCTGCGCCCACCGGGCGCCCGAGGGCAGCCAGCACAGGGCGCCGATGCCGGTGTAGACGAGGTCGAACCGGCCGGCGCCGAGCACCGACGCGGCGTCGTGCACCTCGGCCTCGACCCAGGCCACGTCGGCCCCGCAGCGGGCGGCGAGGCGCTCGGCCTCGGTCAGCGCGGCGCGGGAGAAGTCCAGGCCGGTCACGCTCCTCGCGCCGAGGCGGGCGAGCGACACCGTGTCGGTTCCGACATGGCACTGCAGGTGCACCACGTCGAGCCCGTCGAGGCGGCCGAGCCGCGGCAGGTCGAAACGCACCACGCCCGACAGCGCCGAGGGGTCGGCGGCAAGGCGGTCGAAGCCGTACTCGGCCGACGCGGCGTGGGCCGGGGCTCGCTCCTCCCAGCGGGCGAGGTTGGCCCGGCGGGCGTGGTCCCAGGTGGTCACGACCAGGTGTACGACGCGTCAGCCGCGATGGATCGCACCCTCGGCGTCTCTCAGGTTGGGCGCAGCGCGGCCGGTGCGGGCCGAGATGATCTCGGCGCAGATCGACACCGCGGTCTCCTCCGGGGTGCGGGCCCCGATGTCGAGCCCGATGGGGGCCATGATCCGCGCCAGGTCGGCGGCGGGCGCCCCCTCCTCCTGCAGGCGGCGGTTGCGGTCCTCGGTGGTGCGGCGCGACCCCATCGCCCCCACGTAGCCGGCCCGGGTCTTCAGCGCCTCGATCACTGCCGGCACGTCGAACTTCGGGTCGTGAGTGAGCACGCACACCGCGTCGCGCGGGCCGAGGCTGGCGCCGACCTTCTCGAGCAGGCGGTTGGGCCAGTCGACCACCACCTCGTCGGCCATCGGGAACCGGGCCCGGGTGGCGAAGACGGGTCGGGCGTCGCACACCGTCACGCGGTAGCCGAGCACCTTCGCCACCTTGGCGAGGGCGGCGGTGAAATCGACCGCGCCGAAGATCAGCATCTGGGGCGGGGGCGCGAAGGACTCGATGAAGACCGACACCGCCTCCTCCCGGGCCTGGCCCTCGGCGCCGTAGTGGCGCACGAGCGTGCGGCCGGCCTCGAGCTCGCCGGCCGCGTCGCGGGCCACCACCCGGTCGAGGTCGGGATGGCCGAGCGAGCCCAGCGGCGCCTGCCCGGGCCGCACGAGGAGCTTGGCCCCGGTGGACGCCCCGGCGATCACGGTGGCCAACGCCGCCGGCTGCTCGGCGCGGATGGCCTCGGTGAGCTGCTCGTAGATCATCACCAATCCAGCGGCTCGATGAAGAGGTGGATGGTGCCGCCGCAGGTGAGCCCCACCGAGAACGCCTCGTCGTCGCTGAAGCCGTAGGTGACCATCCGCCGGCCGCCGTTGGCCAGGAGGTCGAGCGCCTCGGTGACCACGGCGCCCTCCACGCAGCCGCCCGACACCGACCCGGCCACCTCGCCGTCCTCGTTCACCGCCATCGCCGAGCCCGGGAGCCGGGGCCCGGAGCCCTCCACGTCGACCACCCGGGCCAGCGCCACGCGCTTGCCGGCGGCCCGCCAACGGTCGAGGTCGTCCAAAATCTCTTTCATGCGGCAATGACCTCCGCGAGGTTCTCCAACGACGCCAGCGAGTGGCCTTCCACGAACTCGTCAACGTAGGGCATCGCCGCCGCCATCCCTTGCGCCAGCGGCGCATAACCGGGCGAGGCCTTCAACGGGTTGACCCACACCACCTTGAACGCCACCCGGTGCAGCCGCTGCATCTGCTCGGCGAGCACCGCCGGCTCACCGCGATCCCACCCGTCGGACAGGATCACCACGATCGCGCCCCGGGCCATGCCCCGCACGCCCCACTGGTCGTTGAAGGCGCGCAGCCCCTCGCCGAGGCGGGTGCCGCCGGACCAGTCGACCACCGCCCGGGCCGCCCGGGCGAGCGCGGCGTCGGGATCCCGGTTGGACAGCTCGCGGGTGATGCGGGTGAGCCGGGTGCCGAGGGCGAACGCCTCGACCTTCGTGCGGCCCACCACCGCGGCGTGCACGAAACGCACCAGCGCCCGGGCGTAGGCCTCCATCGAACCCGACACGTCGATCAGCAGCACCAGCCGCCGGGGCCGCTCGCCGGGCTCGTTGTACGCCCGGCGGATCGGCTCGCCGCCGTGGCGCAGGGCGTAGCGGACCGTGCGGGCGAGGTCGGGCCGACCCCGCCGCCGCCGCGACCGCCGCCGCCGGCGGCTGGCCCGCAACGCCCCGTGCAGGCGCAGCTCGGCCATCAGCCGGCGGGCCTCGTCGAGCTCGGCCACGCTGCACTCGGCGAAGTCCTTGTCGCGCAGCACCTCGACGCCGCTGTACCGGACCGAGATCACCTCGCCCTCGACCCGCTCTTCGGCGTCCTCGTCGGCCGGGGGCTCGGCGCCGTCCTCCTCGTCGTCGAACGCGAGCGTGAGCTCGTCGGTGCGGGTCACCACCAGCTCGGGCGCCTCACCCCGCTGCCAGAAGGCGGCGAAGACCTGGTCGTAGAGCCCGATGTCCTCCGGGCGCTGCACCAGCGTGGCCCGCCCCGCCCAGTACACCGAGGCGCGGCGCTCGATGCCGAGCTCGGTCAACGCCTGCACGTACGAGATGGCCGAGCCGAGCGGGATGCGCAGCCCCGCCTCCCGCAACGCCCGCACGAACAGCACCGCGAGGCCCTCGAGCCCAGGCCCGGCTTCGCTGCGCTCAGCCGTACCGTCGCTGGGGGCTGCGCCCCCAGACCCCATCGGCGGCCGGCTCGCTGGCGCTCGCTCGGCCGCGCTCCTCG
>JBJXGF010000167.1:0-7856 GCA_046153015.1 Acidimicrobiales bacterium
GACAACGACCCCGCACCAGTTGACCCCAACGGCGGCCAATGACAACATCATGCCGCCGTCACCAAACCCAGGCACCCGGTCCCATCACACTGGCGAGACCCCGGTCCCTTCCATCTGGCGAGCGACAGCCAAGATAGGCCGAGGATTCCTACCGCTCTGTCGAGGCGCCCCTTCTCGACGGTCGCACACTGGCCGGACTCACAACTGGTACGACTCCACTCAGCCTGATTCCCGATTACCCAGCCGGAACTGGCATCTTGTTTGCTTGTTATATCCGGTAGGACGCGGAGTTCATGATCGGTGCGTTCGAGCTCGGACTGGCTCGCCTCGACCCACTGCTCAAAGGTCGGAAGGTCGCCACCTATCCATCGACAGAACGAGCGGGCTTCGTCGGCTGTCACATTTCCAACCGGAAAGTCCGAGCGCGCCGCGACGCTTTCGTCGTCGGAGACTCCAGCCGGAGGAACGCGACACTTGCCGACGGCAGCGCACCGGGACCATTGCCCATTCGTAACCTCGGTGGCTTGGAGATCGAACTCGTCGGGCGTCCCCACCGCTTCCCGCCGAGCGGCTGAACCCCGAGCTGCCGCCCTGGCTTCATTCTCGGAAGCGCGAACGTCTTTGGCTCGTAGGCCGAGCACCACGCCCACGACCAGCACCAATAGCCCGGCGCCGGCTAGGGCCCAGGGCCAGCGGCGGAGGCGGGTCAGTGCGCCGGCCAGGGCTTGTTCGTAGGCGCCGCGGCCGGCGAGGTGGCGGCGCATGGCTTCGGTCGCCTCGTCGACCGTTGCCGCGCCGAGCACGCGGACGTCGGGCGCCTCCGCCTCGGCCACGGCGGCGACCTCGGCGTGGTCGATGGCCGGCACGAGCACGGTCCGGCCGGCGGCAGCGGTGAGCTTCGCCCGATACTCGTCGAGGTCGTGGCGCTCGTCGAGCAGGCTGTCCGTGCCGCCGTCGGGGCGCACGGCGCCGGTCACGCCCCAGGACGGGTCGATCACCAGGTCGGATTCGAGGGCGCGCAGCGCCAACGCCGCCCCGAGACCGACGGAGGGCCCGCCGACCGAGTCGAGCGGGTGGTTGGAGCGGGGGGAGAGCACGGCCCACCGGGCGCCGCGGCAGCCGACCACGGCGGCTGCGGTGGCCACGGCCTGGGCGAAGGTCGCGTCGCAGCGCTGGAACGGCGCCGCCACCAGGTTCGGCGCCAGCGTCTCGTCGCCGGCCCGCCACACCTGCAGCGTGGCGGCCTCGCCCCGCGCGAAGCGGGAGACGAGGATGGTGACCGCCGCGTCGGGCGGCGCGGTCGGCCCGCCCGCCAGCCACGCGACGAGACTGTCGAGCGCGGCGAGGCCGACCGCCGGTTCGGCGCCGGGGGGCGCGAGGTCCCGGGCGGCGAGATCCCGTTCGCCGGCGCCGCCGAACCCGGCGGCCAGCAGCGCGGCGGCCATGATCGCCTCCGCCCGGGCCACCGAGCGGCCGCCGGGCGAGCGGTCGTCGAGCTTGTCGCACAGCTCCGCCCACGCCTCGGCGTCGTGCGGCAGGGCCTGGGCGGCCACGAGCTGGCGGCAGACTGCGGTGAGCCCGTGCGGCGCCATGAGCCAGCGGGCGTCGGCGGCGCTGAGCTCGCCCTCGCCCAAGAGACGCTCGAACCGAGCGCCGAGCGGGTCGGGCGGCGCCTCGGTCACGGCGCCGCCTCCAAGATGGCGCGGCGGAGCTCGGGCGAGCAGCGGGGGTCCTCGGCCCAGCTCCGCCAGGATCGGATGGCATCGCCGTACGGGCCGAGGTCGAACGCGGCCTGGACCTCGGCGGGGCCGAGCTCGCCGAGGGGGATGGGTTCGGCGGCCTCGACGTGCACCGCCTCCACCCCGGTCAAGCTCCCGAGGTCGTAGCTGGCGGTGGCGGCGCCCCCCGCCCGGCGGGGCGCGAGCGGAACGGCCAGGGTGCGCACCGGCCCGACGTCGTTGGTCTGGACGAGCGCCCAGCGGGCGCGGGCCGCCACCACCTCGTCGACCCCGTCGACGGTGGCCACGGTGACGATCAGGTGGCCGTCCTCGTTCTCCTCCACCTCGGTCCGCAACGCGCCGTCGGCGCTGCTGTAGCGGCCCCGAACCTGGCGGTGCTCGCCGCCCGCCGCCGCCGCGTCGAGCACACGGGTGAGCGCCGCGAAGCGGCCGGCGAGGCTCACGACGTTGCTCGGCTCGTCGACCTCCACCAGCCACGCCTCGCCCTCGACGCCGTCCACGCAGTACTGGCCCGGCCGGGGTGAGGACGCCGCAAACCGGCAGCCGCGTTCGTTGACCAGGGTGAGCGTGGCGCCCGCCACCGGCGGGCGGGTGGTGATGACCACGTGGTGGGCCGTCGCCGACTCGTCGGCCTCGAAGCCCTCGACGACCACGACGAGCCCGGGCGCGCTGAGGTAGGCGGGCAGCCGATCGAGGCCCCACTCCCCCGCCAGCAGGCTGCTGAGCGGCCGGTTCACCGGTCCGTCCCCTCCACGCCGGGGCCGCGGCTGTGCGCCACCCTCACCCACACCGTGCGCCGCTTGGGACGCCGGCCCGGCGCCGGCGCCCAACCGCAGCGCGGGCACGGCTCAGGCGCCAGCACCGCTCCCCGCGCCACGCGCACCGGGGCCAGGTTGGCGCAGGTCTCCTCGCCGCAGACCCACCGCTGGACCTCCCGGTAGCCGCCGCCCTCGCTCTCGGGGCGGATGAACCGGTGCAGGCGCGGGTAGCGCAGCGCCGGGCCGGGAGCGGCGCAGCCCTCGGTGGGGCAGCGGTCGCCCTCGTAGCTCTCCCCGCAGCCCGGGCAGAGCGCGAACTCCACGGGGCGGCACAGGACCCGGCCCTCGCGTTCGAGGATCCGGTACACGATGCTCTGCATGAAGGCGCCGGCCAGGAGCCGGGGGGCGGCGAGGCCGCGGACCGCCTGGTCGAGGAACGGGCGCAGGTGCAGGCCCTGCTCCGGGCGCCAGGTGCGCAGGTCGTGATCGGCGAAGCAGCAGTCGTGCTCGTCGCTGCGGGCGCAGCCTCCCCGCACGTGGTGCCCGCAGTCGCACAGGCCGAGGAGCGAGGTGGCGATGATGGCCGGAAGCTCCCGGATGTCGCGGTCGGTCAGCTCGACACCGACCTCGTCGAGCGCCCGTCGAGCAGCGGTCAAGACCACGCGAACCTCGGCCAACAGCTCGAGGAATGCGTTGGGCCACACGCCCTCCCAGTCCCGGCGATCGAAGCAGGCGGATCGGCCCCAACCGGCGCCAAATGCCATGCACACATCACCCGGATTGGTCGTGCAGTGGGCGTCGTCGAGGCGCTCCAGCTCGCCGCTGAGCGCGCTCCAGATCTCCACCGGGGGGGCGCTCGGGCGGCGGGCCGGGCGGATGGCCACGAGCGCCGCCGCGGCCCGCTCGGTCGACGACGTTCCGGACACGATCCGCTGCGCGGCCGCCCAGGCCGAGAAGCCGAGGGTGTCTCGGTGCCTGGGCGCCGGCCGCTCGTCGGCGGCCGGTCGACCGTCTCGAACCCAGGTTTCGTAGGCCAACGTCAGCGCGGTCCAGTTCGGCATTCTTGCCCCTCCAGGCGGCGTCGACCGAACATAGTACGTGTGGTTCACGCGTGCTGTCCCCCGAGATTCGACGCCTATGGCTCGTTGCCGACCGCGGTTTATGAAGACAGATGGATTGACTAGACGCCTTTCCCAAGGGGCTGTCGAGATCGGCGAGGATCGGTCTTCTCGGACTGGCCTCGATTATCGAGCAGCAACCCGGTTCGGCGTTGGTTCGGTCAACTCTGCTCAGGGTTCCCGGCGCCCACGCTTGTATTGCGATCGCGTGACGGTGGCGCGGCCGCTCAGGCCCGCAGCCGCCCGTCGACGATCTCGACGGTGCGGTCGGCGTAGTGGGTCATGCGAGCGTCGTGCGTGACGATCACCCCCGCCGCGTGCTGTGCGGCGAGCTGGGCGCGGATCAGCTCCATCACCGAGTCGCCGAGGCGGGTGTCGAGCGAGGAGGTGGGCTCGTCGAAGAGCACCAGCTTGGGCTCGTTCATCAGCGCCCGGCCGATCGCCACCCGCTGACGCTCACCGCCCGAGAGCTGGCCCGGCAGGTTGGCGAGGCGGTGGGCGAGGCCGAGATCGCCCAGCAGCTCGACGGCGCGGGCCCGTGACTCCCGCCGGCGCCGCCGCCGGCCGAACTGGTCGACCACGGTCAGGTTCTCGACCGCGGTGAGGAACGGCACCAGGTTGACGGCCTGGAAGACGAAGCCGACGCGTTCGCGGCGCAGCTCGGTGAGCTGCCTCGGTCCGTACCCCGAGATGTCCTGTCCGCCCACCACCACCACCCCGCTCGACGGCGTGAGCAGACCGCCGGCGATCGAGAGCAGGGTCGTCTTGCCCGAACCGGACGGGCCGACGAGGGCCACCAGCTCGGCGTCGCCGACCGTGAGCTCCGCATGGTCGAGGGCCACGACCTCCGCGTCCCCGGAGCGGTAGACCTTGCGCACGTCGCGCAGCTCGAGCGCGCTCACGGCCCCGTCCCGATCGCCGACGCCGGATCGACGCGCACGACCCGGCGCAGCGAGACGGCGCTGCCGAGCGCGGCGGCGGCCAGCACCCACACCGCGGAGAACAGCGCGCGACTCGCTTCGAGCTGGAGCGGCACGGCGCCCACCGGGACCAGCTCGGCCACCAGCCAGGTGACCGCCCCGCCGACCACGAGGGCGACCCCGGCGACCACGATCGCCTGGCTCAGCACGCCGGCGAAGAGCTGCGCGGAGGACGCGCCCAGCGCCTTGAGCACGCCGTACAGCGCGCTGCGTTCGAGCGTGATCAACGCGAAGAACAGGGCGACCACCAGGGCGGCGACGGCCACGGTGGTGTAGATGATCTGCAGGAACGTGCTGTTCTGCTGGCGGGTTCCGGGCAGCGAGAAGACCGCTTCGTTCTTCGTGAGCGTGGTGGTGGCGCCGCCGGCGGCGGCGTCGACCGCGGCGGCGAGCGCGGCAGGGTCGGGCCCGCCTCGCACGACCAGCGCCTGGAACTCGCCCTCGCCGAGCGCGGCGTCGGGCCGGGAGCGGTTCTGCACCTCGCGCCAGGTGTCCGGCGCCACCCACAGGGCGCCCTGGAGCAGGTAGCTGGTGTCCTCCACCCAGCCCACGATCGTGATCGGGGTCTCGGCCAGGCCCACGAGCAGCGTGTCGCCGAGCGACGCGCCGTCGGCCCGCAGGCGCGTGTCGGCGTACGCCTGCCCGGGCGGGGGCGGGGCGGGCGTACCCCGGGGGGCCAGCTCGTAGCCGATCACCGCGGCGTCGGCCAGCGCGCTGCGGCCGGGGACGCGCGCCGCCACCAGCGCCACGCCGAGCCCGCCCACCGCGTCGACGCCGTCGACGGCCTCGACCACGGCCCGGTCCTCGGGAGTGAGCCGGCTGCGCAGCAGGGACTCGCGAGCCGAGGCGGAGAACACCACGGCGTCGGCCCGCTGCGCCCGCAGCGCGCCGGTCGAACCGAGGAACAGCCCGTCGAGCAGCCCGCCGAGCAACAGCAGCAGCACCACGAGCAGGCTCAGCACGGCGCAGGCGACGCCGAAGCGGCCCGGCCGGCGGCGCAGCTCGAGCAGGCCGAGCCTCATGCCCGCGCCAGCGCTGCGCCGGTGGCGTCGATCGGGTCGATGGCCAGCACCCGGCGCACCGCGGCCAACGACGCCGCCAACGCCAGCGCCAGCACCACCGCGCCGGTGGCGAGGATCGGCCCCGGGGTCACCCGCACGCCCACGTTGCGCACGCCGGGAGCGGCGGCGGCGAAGAGCAGCGCGGCGGCCAGCACCCCGCCGACCACCACCGCCGCCACCTGCACCAAGAGGCCCGAGACGAGCAGCCGGGCCGGTGCGCCCACCGCCCGCAGCAACGTGAGCGAGGGGGCCTTCTGGAACGTGACGATGAGGAAGAACAGCCCGATCACGAGCGGCGCCACGAGGTAGAACAGGGCGAGCACCACCGAGAACGACTGGCGCACCGCGGCGACGCCGGGCGACGACGCCACCGCCTGGCTGCGGGTGAGCGCCTCGACGCCGGGCACGGCCTGGTTGATGCGGGCCGCCAATTCGGCGGACGTCTCGCCCGGGGCCGGCCGCAGCGCCAAGGCCGAGGGCAGGACCTGGCGAGCGTTCGGGTTGCGGACGCGGCGGGCCGCCTCGTAGGTGGGGTAGCTCACGAACAGGGTCGGCGCCACCGAGTAGTTGATGTCCCGGGCGAGCCCCACGATCGTGATCGGCGCGGCCGGCGCCGCGCCCGCCGCCACGGCGGGCGTCACCGCGTCGCCGAGGCCGAAGCCCTCGCCCCGGTTGCGTCGGCTGGCCACCGCCTCGCCGTCTCGTTCGGGCAGGCGGCCCTCCTCGAGGGTGGTCGGCTCACCGGGGCCGCCCAGCTCGTAGCCGAGGATCACCGCGTCGGTGAGCTCGCCGCCTGCCGTGACCGTGAAGGTCCCCTCCCCCAGCCGCCCCGCGGCGGCGACGCCCCCGAGGGCCTGCACCGCGGCGGCCTGGTCCGCCGCCACCTGGCTGCCCTCCAAGTTGCGGCGGGCCTGGGCGCCGTACACGAGCACCTCGGCCGACTGGTTGCGGAGCGCCCCGATGAACTGGGTCACCAGCCCGCCGAGCAGCGCCTGCTGGAACAGGATGAGAAAGACGAGCAGGCCGACCGCGCCGGCGAGCAACGCGAAACGGGCCTTGGCGCGTCGCATCTCCAGCAGGCCGATCAGCACCGCTCGTCATCCTCTCAGATCACGGGAGGGGAACCGGGAGCAGCACCCGGTCGATGGGGTGGACCACGCCGTTCGACGCCTCGAGCTCGTAGGGACGCACGAGGCGCGGGTCCCGCAGCTCGGGCGCCTCGTCGACGAGACGCAGACCGTGCACCCCGATCGTTCCGCCGTCGAGCAGCGTCTCGATCTCGTCGGCGTTGAGCACGTCGGCGAGGCCGAGACGGCCCGGCGCCACGTGGTACAGCAGCACGTTGCGCAAGACCGGGATCGGGTCGCCGCCGCCGAGGTCGCTGAGGGCGTGCACCAGGTGCTCCCAGGCGCCGCGCTCGCCGCCCTCGCCGTCGAAGCCGAGGTCCCTGGCCAGGCGCACGAAGGCCCGGTCGTTCGGGGCGAACACGCTGAGCTGCGCATCGTCGCCGTTGAGCGCGTCGACGAGGCCGGCGGCCTTCACCGCGGTGAGCAGCATGTCGTAGTCGTGTCGGTCTCGGTCGAACTCGCCGCCGCTGGCGGCCACGATCGCGGCGATCGTCCTCGGCTCGTCGTCCTGTGCGCCGGACGCCGCCGGCACAGCCAGACCCGCCGCCAACGCACCCGCTAGAACAGCAGCAACTCGTTTGCGCATCCTGGAACCTCCCTGTCGAACGCTGTCGACGGTGAACTACGCCGCCGCCGACGCATCCGGATGCACGTCTCCCCGAGGCGTCTCAGAGCTCGAGCACGCCCCGGAGCACGCTGCGGCCGCTGTGCGTGGGCGCCCCGTCGACCGGCTCGATCGACACGTCGACCACCGGGAACGCGCCCGGGGCCACGCTGGCGGGCAGGGGGTAGCCGCCGTCGCCGTGGTACGGGCCGAGCGACACCAAGCCCTCGACGCTTCGGTCGATCAGCCACAGCTCGAGGTACGCGTCGCCGGGAGCGGCCACGTTGCTCAGCCGCACCACCAGCTCGTAGCGCCCGTCGCGCACGGTGAGCTCGGCCACGCCCGAGCCGGCGGCGCCGGCCGGGTCGAGCCCGGCGTTGGACAGGGCGACCTCGGCCTCGACACGGGCGCCGTCGCCGCGGCGGGCCACGACGAGCGCGCCCGCCGCCCCCAGCGCCACCACCACAAC
>JBJXGF010000188.1:0-30541 GCA_046153015.1 Acidimicrobiales bacterium
CTGGGGGCGCAGCCCCCAGCGACAAGACGCTGAGCGCGGCGCCGCCGTCTCAGCCGGCGCCGAGCCCGGCCGGGCCCCGCGCCTCGAGCAGCAACCGGGCGCCGAAGGCCCGCGCCTCGCAGCCCAGCGGACCGCGGCGGACCTCGACGCCCCGGCGCTCGAGCACGCCGGCCGCGGCCTCGGGATCGTCGGCCTGGAGCACAAGGGCGAACATCCCCTCGCCGCGCTGCGCCGCGTGCTCCGCCAGCGCGGCGGCCAGCGGCCGGTCGCTCCCGTCCGGCGCGACGAGCTCGATGGACCCACCCTTGGGCGGCCGGCACACCACGCGGGTCACCCCCAGCGCCTCGTCGGCCGTCGGCGGGTTCAGCGCCAGGCCGAGGCCGCAGCCGTACACCTCGGCGGCGTGGCCGAGGTCGCGCACGGCCACGAGCACCTTGGCGATGCCCGACAGGTTCGGCGCCGCGCTCACCCGCGGTCCCTTGTGCCTGACCGAGTCGTCGGGGTACACCCGGATCAGCACCCCGTGGGTGGAGCGGGGGTGGAGATCCCGGCCGGCGGCGCCCTTCATCAGCGGCATCACCTCCAGGCCGCGCTGGGCCAGCTCGGCCGCCTCGGCGTCCGGGTCGGGGGCTTCGAGCATCAGCGCATAGAAGCCCTCGCCCCGCTGATCGAGGAACTTGGCGAGGCTGCGGCTGAGCGGCTTGGCCGGATCCGCCGGCGACATCAGCTCGAGGTTGCTGCCGCCCTCGGGAGCGCACATGCCCACGTGCGCGCCCAGCGCGCGGACCGTGTGCTCGGAGTAGTCGGCCACCGGCATGCCGAACGCCTCCCGGAACGTCTCGACGGCGGCCGTGTAGTCGCGCACGGCAATGGCGATGCGGGGCATGGCGGTGATCATCGACGCCCTCCAGGATTCGGCCAGTTCGGCGCGCTCGAGCCTAGAGGCCCGGCGGCGCGGCGCCCACCGGCCCCATCCCGCACGCTGGTCAGCGCACGACGAGGTTGAGCAGCACGGTCAGCGCCAGCGACACCAGCAGCATCACCTTCCACGGCATGAAGACCCGGCCGTCGCCGGCGCCGGCCGGGCGGCTCAGCAGCCGCCGGGCCTTGGGAGAGGCCGCCAGCGCGGCGTTCAGCACCACGGTCAGCACGATCGACGCGACAAGCGACGCGAGGATGAAGCGGGCCATTGCGCCCAGCATGGCGCCCCGCCGCTCCGACCCGGCGCCGGCCCGTCCGGCCCCCGCCCTGGCGGTACGCTCCAACGGTGGTTCTCGACGCGCAGGTGGAGACGCTGCGGCGCGACGGATGGGTCAGGCTGGACGGCCTGGCTGACGCCTGGCTCGACGCCGCGGAGGCGGCAGTACGCTCGTTGCTGACCTCGACGCCCACGGGCCGGGACTCGTTCGAGGGCCGCCGCACGCAGCGGGTCTACGCGTTGCTCGGCAAGTCGCGTGCGTTCGACCCGTTGGTGGCCCACCCGGCCATCACGTCGCTGTGCCAGGCGGTGCTGGGCGAAGGGTTCCGGGTGTCCTCGGCCACGGCGATCGCCATCGGCCCCGGCGAGCGGGCGCAGACCCTGCACTACGACGCGCAGGTGTACCCGCTCCCCCGCCCCGAGCCGGAGGTGGTGGTGAACACGATGTGGGCGCTCACCCCGTTCACCGAGGCGAACGGCGCCACTCGCCTGGTCGAGGGGAGCCACCGGTGGGGGCCCGAGCGCCGGCCACCGCGGGGCGAGCGCACGATCGCCGCGGTGATGCCGCGCGGCTCGGTCATCGCCTATCTGGGCAGTCTGTGGCACGGCGGCGGCGCCAACGAGAGCAGCGAGGTGCGGGTCGGCGCCAACCTGGAGTACGCCGCGGGCTGGGTTCGTCAACAGGAGAACCAGTACCTGGTGGTGCCGCCCGATCGCGTGGCCGGCGTCCCCGAGCCCGTGCTCCGGGTGCTCGGCTACTCCATAGCGCCGCCCTTCCTCGGCTATGTCGACGCCCGCGACCCGCTCCGCCACCTCGAACAGCAGAACCGCCTGCGGCCCAACCAGTAGAGCCTGCGGCCCAAGCAGTACGGGTTCAGTCGTCGTAGTCGTCGTGTCGGCGCAGCCAGGCCATGGTCCAGGGCAGCGAATCCTCGTCCCGACCCTTCGGCACGAGATCGAGCAGCTGATAGGCGCTGTTCAGCGCGTCGAGGCCTCGGGCGTAGCAGGAGTAGGTGTGGAACACCGCCTCGCCGTCCGACGCGAACACGCTGAGTCCGGGCGCCTCCTCGCCGGGGCTGTCCGTGGGGGCGTAGTTGTACGTGGCGCCAGCCGTCTGCTGGGCGGGGCTGAACGAGACGCCGTAGTCGAGGTTGAACTCCGAGCCGAGAGACGACACCCAGGGCACGTCCCAGCCCATGCGGGTGCGGTACGCCTCGATCGCCGCGAGCGGCGCCCGGGATGCCATCACGAAGCTCACGTCGCGGTGGGCGAGGTGCACGTGGGCGCCGTTCCAGCTGTCGGTCCAGAACGAACAGCTCGGGCAGCCCTCGGTCCAGTCCGGGCCCATCATGAAGTGGTAGACGATCAGCTGACTGCGTCCCTCGAACAGCTCCGCCAGCGAACGCGGCCCGTCCGGGGTGTCGAACACGTAGGTCTTCTCCACCGACTCCCAGGGCAGCGCCCGGCGCCGGGCGGACAGCTCATCTCGCGCTCGGGTGAGCGCCTTCTCGGCCTCGAGCAGCTCGATGCGCGCGGCCAGCCACGCCTCGTGCGCGACGACCACGCGTTGGTCGGCCAGCCTCACAGCCGGCGGCCGAGGAAGGCGGCCAGCCTGTCGATGGCCGGGGCGTTCGCCGGGGCGTCCGCCGCCGGGTCGAAGCCGGCGAACTGGCGGATCTCGGGCGTGACGATCGCCTGGCAGATCGCGTGCGTGTGCTCGACCAGCTCGGCGGGCGCGTCGGACTGCTGGCCGGTGGCGCGGGCGAGGTCCCACGCGTGCACCAGCGTGTCGAGCGTGTTGATGCTGGCGTACTGTGCGCCGGGCATCGGCCCGGCCCCGCCTTCGAGCTCCCGCTCGAGCACGCCAGGGCTGCGCCACGACGCGAGCGCCTCGTCGGCCACGCGGCGGAACTGGCCGGCGATGTCGCCCTCGTCGAGCTCGAACGGCGCCGGCGCCCGGCCCCCCGCCGCCGCCCCCAGGCCGGTGACCACGCCGAAGGCGTGGCCGAGCAGCGCCCGCACGTCCCACTCGGAGCACGGCGTCGGGTTGCTGAGCTGCGCCGGCGTCACCCCTTTCGCCACCCGATGCATCTCGTCGAACGTGCTCGACAGCGCTGCGATCGTCTCCACGGCTTCTCCTTGGGTACGGCGGAGGCTTGCCACCCCACTATGTAAGGCTACTATTACACATGTGCCGGCGCCGCTGTCCAGGCCTCGCCAATCTCCCGGAGCGGTCGCCCCGCTCGATGCCGCGCTGCGCGCCCTCGCCGACCCGACCCGGCGGCAGATCCTGGTCATGCTGCGCGACCGCGAGCGGGCCGCGGGCGACATCGCCACCGCGTTCTCCGCGATCAGCCGACCGGCGGTGTCCCAGCATCTCGGCGTCCTGCACCAGGCTCGCCTCGTGGAGGTCCGCCGAGACGGCAATCGGCGGCTCTACCGCGCCCGGCCCGAGGGCCTCGAAGAGGTCTGGGCGTTCATCGAACAGATGTGGCAGGGTTCGCTGCAGCGCCTGAAGACCGCCGCCGAACGGGCGGAGGCCGCTCGCCTCGCGTCCCCTCCAGAGGAGGCCTGATGACCGACTCCCGGCCCGCGCCGGCCCCCGCGCTCGACTTCGACGTGTTCATCGCCGCCGCCCCGGCCACGGTCTGGGAGTTCTGGGTCGATCCGGCTCGCATGTGCGAATGGTGGGGCGCAGAGGCCGAGCTCGACCCGCGACCCGGCGGCGTCTGCCGGGTGGTGATGGGCCCCGAGGGGCCCGTGATGTCGGGCAGCTACGTGGAGCTCACCCCGTTCGAACGGCTGGTGCTGCTCTTCGGGTGGGAGGGCGAGCAGCACGGCGTGCCCCCGCGCTCCACGCGCGTGGAGGTCACGCTGGCGCCGGAGGCCGGCGGCACCCGTCTCGTCCTGCGCCACAGCCAGCTCCCGCCGGCTGCCGCCGCCGATCACCATCACGGGTGGGCGCACTACTTGGGCGAGCTCGCCCGGGCGGCGGCAGGATAGATACGCGAGCGTTCGAAGGAGACCCCGGCGATGCAGATCCCCAAGCCCAGCCCGGACGACCTCGACTACTTCCGTTCCATCGTTCCGGACGACCCCCGCGTCGAGGTGAAGCCGATGTTCGGCAACGTGGCCGCCTTCGTGAACGGCAACATGTTCGCCGGGCTGTTCGGCGCCGACGTGGGGGTCAAGCTCGCCGACGCGGACCGGGGCGAGCTCACGGCCGCGGGAGGCGGCCCGTTCGGTCCACCGGAGCGGCCCATGGGCGGCTACGTCGCGCTGCCCGCCGCGTGGCGCGCCGACCGGGCGAGCACGGATCAGTGGATGGCGAGGGCCCTCGACCACGTGTCCGCCTTGCCCGCCAAAGCGCCGAAGGCCCGCAAGCCGAAGAAGGCCAAGCCGGCCTGAGGGGGCCCAGCCCCCTCTCCCCTAGTCGAGCTTCGCCGGGCGGACGACGACGACGGGGCAGGGCGCGTGGTGAACGCACTGCGTGCTGACCGATCCGAGCAGCAGGCCGGCGAAGCCGCCGTGGCCCCGTGAGCCGACCACCAGGAGCTCGGCGCCGCGCGCCGTCTCGATCAGCGCGTGCCCGGCGGAGCCCTCGAGCACCACGGGCGTGACCGGCGCCGGACCAGCGTCGGCCGCGGCGATGGCCTCCTCCAGCGCCCGTCGGGCCCCGTCCCGAACCAGCTCCGGATCGAGGCTGGAGATGGCCGTGGCGCCGATCGGATCGGCCGCGTAGACGGGGTACTGCCAGCTGATCACGGCCTCGACCTGTGCGTTGCGCAGCTTCGCCTCCTCAACCGCCCAACGCAGCGCAGCGACGCTGTGCTCGGATCCGTCGACGCCAACCACGATCCGGCCCATCTCCGCAGGCTACTCGACCCGGGGCGAGGGCGAACTCGAGGCGACGAGACCGCCGAGCCAACCGCCCGACCGAAGCTAAGTCATGGGGCGGGGCCGACGCGGTCCGTCTGGCTCTGCCCGGCCGACGCCGGCCGAGCGAGGCTCGGGGCGACCGGGCGCGCGACCACCGTGCGCCGTCTGCCGGAGGAGCGAACCACGATGCTGCCCAGCCGAACCGCGCTGTTCCGCGACCGGGTCGACGCCGGGCGCCGACTCGGCGCCGCGCTCGCTCACCTCGCCGGGGACTCGCCGGTCGTGTTGGGCCTACCCCGCGGCGGCGTGCCGGTCGCGTTCGAGGTGGCGGCCGCGCTGAGCGCGCCGCTCGATGTGATCGTGGTCCGCAAGCTCGGCCTGCCCTTCCAGCCCGAGTTGGGCATGGGCGCCGTCGGAGAAGACGGAGCTAGGGCCCTCAACGCCGACATCATTCGCCTCGCCGGCATCTCCGACGCCGAGCTCGCGGCGGTCGAGGAGCGTGAACGGGCCGAGGTGACGCGGCGGGCCGCGCTGTTCCGGGCCGGACGGCCGGCGGTCCCCCTCGCTGGCCGCACGGTCGTGGTGGTCGACGACGGTATCGCCACCGGGGGAACAGCGAGGGCCGCTCTGCAGACGGCCCGCGCCCGCGGCGTCGCCCGGCTCGTCCTCGCCGTGCCGGTGGCCGCTCCGGAGACCCTCGATGCGCTCGCGCCGCTGGCCGATGAGATCGTGGCCTTGGCGACGCCGGCGGATCTGGTGGCGATCGGGTACTGGTACGCCGACTTCGCACAGACCAGCGACGACACCGTGATCGAGCTGCTGCGCCGCAACCGGCAGGAGATGGCCGAGGTCGACCCAGACCGGGATCCGGCCGAAACCCACGAGGAAGCGATCCCGATCGGCGCCGGCGCCTTGGCGGCGACGCTCGACATGCCGGCGCAGCCCGCCGGGCTGGTGGTCTTCGCCCACGGCAGCGGCAGCAGTCGCCACAGCGCTCGCAACCGCTCCGTGGCCGCCGCGCTGAACCGCGCCGGGTTGGCGACGCTCCTCCTCGACCTGCTCACGGTCGACGAGGCGCTGGACCGCTCCAACGTGTTCGACATCGCGCTGCTGGGCGAACGCATCGAAGCGGCGCTGTCGTGGCGGCGGGCCGAGCCCCGTCTGGCTGGTCTGCCCGTCGGTCTGTTCGGGGCCAGCACCGGCGCGGCGGCCGCGCTGGTCGCCGCCGCCGATCGGCCCGCCGAAGTGGCGGCGGTCGTGTCCCGCGGCGGGCGGCCCGATCTCGCCGCGAACCGGCTGCGCGAGATCAAGGCGCCTACGCTGCTCATCGTCGGCGGCCACGACCAGCAGGTTCTTGCCCTCAATCGCGCGGCCGCCGCCGAGCTGCGCTGCGAGCATCGCCTCGAGATCATCCCGGGCGCCACCCACCTCTTCGAGGAGCCCGGCGCCCTGGGCGAAGTCGCCCGTCTCGCCGGCGGGTGGTTCACCACGTACCTCACCCGCCCCGAGAGCTGAGCAGGCGGCCGAGATGCGTAGAGTGCTGCTTTGGACCGCCGCCAACCGACGCCTGGGCGAGCGTCTATCGGCCCGACTCGGCGCCGCCTGGAGCTCGGCGCCGGCCGTCGTGCAGGCCTTCCCAGACGGGGAGCTCACGGCGACGGTTCCGGCCGCGGTGCGCGGCGCCGACGCGTACATCCTCCACGGCGGGGCGCCCGACCCGAGCCGGCGGCTGCTCGAGCTCGGCCTCCTGCTCGATGCGGCGCGTGCCGAGGGCGCGGGACGGCTCACGGTCGTCGCCCCCTACCTCGCCTACGCCCGCCAGGATCGCAGGCCGGGGCCGGGCGCATCGCTGGGCCTGCGCACCGTCGCGCGGATGATCACGCTCGGCGGCGCCGATCGTCTGGTGGTGCTCGACCCGCACGGCGCCGGGGTCGAGCTCGCCTTCGACCTGCCCGTCATCCGCCTCGGCGCCCTCGACCTGCTCGCCAACGCCCTCCGCCAGGACCTGCCGCCCGACCCGGTGATCCTCGCCCCCGACCTCGGCGCGGCGAAGCTGGCCGCCCGCTACGCAGCCCGGCTCGGCGCGCCCGCCGCCCTCGTGCGCAAGACGCGCCTGTCGGGCGAGTCCGTGCGGGCCGAGGCCCTGGTGGGCGAGGTCGCCGACCGCTCGGTCATCATCGTCGACGACATGATCAGCACGGCGGGGACGATCGTGGAGGCGTGGCGCACCGCCGCCGAGGCCGGCGCCCGCCCGCGGGTCACGGTAGTGGCCGCCCATGGCCTCTTCGCCGGCGCGGCGCTCGAGCGGCTGGCCGCGCTGCCATTGGCTGCGCTGATCACGACCGACAGCGTCGAGCCCGAGCAGGCGCCCGCGGTGTGCCGGACCGTCGACCTGGCGCCGCTCCTCGCCGAGGCGCTCACCCGGCTCCACCAAGACGACACGCTCGAGGGCGTGGCCGCCTACTGATCGGCTGCTTGATCGGACGGCCCGGCGGGGCTCGGCCGGAGATGACTTACACTCGCCGGCGGCGCCCCGCCCGGTCTGAGCGCCCACCGCACCCGCAAGGAGCACTGCCGATGAAGTTCGGACTCATGTACGAGCTGCAGATCCCTAAGCCGTGGGACGAGGACAGCGAGTACCGGATCGTGCAGGAGGCCACCGAGCAGGTCGTCCTCGCCGACAAGCTGGGCATCGAGCACGCCTGGGCGGTGGAGCACCACTTCCTGGAGGAGTACTCGCACTGCTCGGCCTCCGAGGTGTTCCTCACCTCGCTGGCGGCCAAGACCGAGCGCATCCGCATCGGCCTGGGCATCCGTCAGGTCATCCCGAACTACAACCACCCGTCCCGCACGGCGGAGGCGGTGGCCATGATGGACCTGATCTCGAACGGACGCGTCGAGCTCGGCATCGGCGAGGGCGCCACCCGCCTCGAGCTGCGCGGCTACCAGATCGACGCCCGCAGCAAGCAGGCCCTCTCGCTCGAGGCGGCGGAGCAGATCGCCAACATGATGGTGATGGAGCCCTACCCCGGCTTCGAGGGCAAGGGCTTCTCGATGCCGTGCCGCAACGTGATTCCCAAGCCGCGCCAGAAGCCGCACCCGCCGATGTGGATGGCCTGCACCAACCGCCACACGATCGAGGTCGCCGCCCGCAACGGTCTCGGCGTGCTGGCGTTCAGCTTCCTCGACCCGGAATCGGCCCGCCACTGGGCGTCGGTCTATTACGACATCATCCGCAGCGAGGAGTGCGTGCCGCTCGGCCATTCGGTGAACCCGAACTTCGCGATGGTGGCCGGCTTCTCCATCCATCCCGACGCGCAGGAGGCGCAGCGCCGCGGGATCGACGGGTTCCAGTTCTTCCGCTATGCGATCAACGCGCTGGTGGCGAACGAGACGCGTCCGGGCCGCAGTCGGCTGTGGGAGGAGTACGAGGAGCTGCGCGGCCCCGATCTGCCCTCGCTCGCCGCGCCGGGCATCGGGACCCCGGAGAACTTCCTCAAGCTGGCCACGGAGTTCCAGAACGCCGGAATTGACCAGATGATCTTCCTGCAGCAAGGCGGAAAGAACCGCCACGAGCACATCTGCGAGAGCCTCGAATACTTCGCCCGTGAGGTGCACCCCTACTTCCTCGAGGACCGCGACCGGCGGGAGGCGGCCAAGCAGGAGGAGCTGGCCCCGTACATCGAGGCGGCGATGGCCCGCAAGCGCTGGATGAAGCCCCTCGCCGACGACGAGATCCCGATCGTGCCGCCCTCGCAGGAGCGCGAGGCGTTCTACCGCAGGGACTGAGGGGGAGCGATGGACCAGTTCGACAACAGGATCGCGGTCATCACCGGCGGCGGCGACGGCATGGGCCGGGAGCTGGCCGTGCAGCTCGCCGCGGCCGGCGCGCACGTGGCGGTGTGCGACCTCTCGGAGGAGAACATGGCCGAGACGCTGCGCCGCTGCCGAGAGGCGGCGCCGGCGGGCCGCGCCCGGCGCGTGTTCGCCCAGCGCTGCGACGTGACCGACGAGGCGTCGCTCGAGGCGTTTCGAGACGCGCTCCTGGCCGAGTTCGGAACCGACCACGCCCATCTGCTGTTCAACAACGCCGGCATCGGCGGCGGCGGCAGCTTCGTCGAGGGCGACCGCGCCGAGTGGGAACGCACCTTCGACGTGTGCTGGCGGGGCGTCTACCTCGGCTGCCGGGTGTTCCTGCCCGCGCTGGTGCGGGCCGACGCCGGGCACGTGGTCAACACCTCGAGCGTCAACGGCTTTTGGGCCTCGATCGGGCCCCGGCGGCCCCACACCGCGTACGCGGCGGCCAAGTTCGCGGTGAAGGGCTTCACCGAGGCGCTCCTGACCGACCTTCGCCTCCACGCCCCGCACGTGCAGGCGTCGGTCGTGATGCCCGGCTACATCGGCACCGGGATCACCGTGAACTCGGTCCTCGCCCTCGGCGGGGACGTGAGCCCGACCCTGTCCGAACGCGGCGCGGCGTTCCGCAACCAGGCCCCCACGAGCGCCGCGCAGGCGGCGACGATCATCCTCGACGGGGTGCGCGCCGGGCGCTGGCGCATTCTCGTGGGGGACGACGCCCACGCGCTGGACCAGCTCGTGCGGGACGACCCCGAGGGCGCCTACGAGCTCGACTTCATCCGCCGGATGCACGACCACGGCGTATTCCGCGAGATCATCCGGCCTGTGTCCTGAGCGCGAGCGAGGCCGGGCGGTTGAAAGCGGCGCGCCGTCCCGCCATGATTGTTGATGTCTCAACGAAGGAGCTCGCGCCCATGCCTGCTGTGACCGCCGACATCGCCAGGCTGCCCCGTATCGCCGCCCCGGCCGGCGCCGGGGGGCGCGCCAAGCGGCTGCGTTCGCTCACCACCGCGCCGAGCGGCTTCGAGGGCGAGGGGTTCCCGGTGCGCCGCGCCTTCGCCGGTGTGAGCATGGCGGAGCTGGACCCGTTCATCCACATGGACCAGATGGGCGAGGTCGACTACGGCCCCTACGAGCCCAGGGGCACCGACTGGCACCCCCACCGCGGCTTCGAGACCGTCACGTACATCCTCGACGGCGAGTTCGTGCACCAGGACTCCCACGGAGGCGGCGGCCGGATCGCCAACGGCGCCACCCAGTGGATGACCGCCGGCCGCGGCATCCTGCACATCGAGACCCCACCCGAGGAGCTGGTGGTGAGCGGCGGCCTCTTCCATGGCGTGCAGCTGTGGGTCAACCTGCCGAGCGCGGCGAAGATGATCCCGCCGGCCTACCAGAACCTCGAGGCCGACATGGTCACGCTGTTCGCGTCGCCCGACGGCGGCGCGCTGGTGCGCCTCGTGGCCGGCGAGCTCGGCGGGTTCCGGGGGCCGGGCGGGACGCACACGCCGATCCTCGTCGCTCACGCCACCCTCGCCCCCTCGGCCCGCCTCGAGTTGGACTGGCCCGGCGAGTTCAACGCGCTGGCCTACGCGCTGTCCGGAACCGGTTCGATCGGCGCGGACGCGGCGCCGTTCCGGCTCGGACAGCTGGCCGTGCTCGGCGACGGCGCCACGGTGACCATGCAGGCCGGTCCCTGTGAGCCGCTCGACGTGCTGCTGCTCGGCGGCACGCCGCTGCGCGAGCCGGTCGCGGCGTACGGCCCGTTCGTCATGAACACCCGAGCCGAGCTGCAGCAGGCGTTCGAGGACTACCAGCAGGGCCGCCTCGGGACCGTCCCGGCCGACGGCATCCGCCCGTACCGGCCGCGCTAGCCGCTGGTCAGCTGCGCACTCGGCCGGTCTCGTAGGCCCACATCGCCAGCTCGACCCGGTTGCGGGCGGCCAGCTTGGCCATGAGGCTGCCGAGGTGGGTCTTCACCGTGCTGAGGCTGATGTGCAGGGCGTCGCCGATCTCGCTGTTGGTGAGGCCGCGCGCCACGGCCAGGAGCACGTCCTCCTCGCGTTCGGTGAGCGATCAGGTGAAGATGCTCGGCCTGGGGCTGGCCACGGCAATCTTCGTGGACGCCACGATCGTGCGGATGGTCCTCGTCCCCGCCGCGATGTCGCTCCTGGGCGACGCCAACTGGTGGCTCCCGCGCCGCCTGCGCCGGGTCCTGCCCGAGGTCGAGGCGCAAAGCGTGGAGGCGGCGACCCCCACTTGAGCTGCTCAGTCTGCGCTGGCGGAGCGGAGGATGGCCCCCACGCTGGCCAGGGCGATCGCTCCGCCGAGGAGCTGGGCCAAGGTGGGGACCTCGCTGTGGATCGGCCAGGCCGCCACGATCGAGATGGCGGTGGCGCCGAGCTGCACCATCGCCGAGAGCGAGACCGGAACCCAGCGCAACGTCCAGCCGATGAGGACCTGGCCCCCGACGCCGGGCCCGATGAACATCACGAGCACCCAGAACAGGTCGCCGCGGCCCACCGAATCGAGGTGTGCGAGCCCGCCGCCGAGCGCCACGACCGGGGTGACGAGCAGCGCCGCCCAGGTCATCGCGCCCATGATGTACTCGCCCGCCCCGAGGGTGCGCCGCGCCTGTTTCGACACGAGGAAGAACGCCGAGAAGCAGAGCAGCGAACCGACCGAGCTGGCGATGCCGAGGGCGTTGGTGTGCACCTTCGCCCCGGCGCCCAGCACGGCGAGGCCGGCGCCGCCGATGGCCACCGCCGTCCACCCCACGATCCGTGGGGTGATGCGCTCGCCGAAGAGACGACTGGCGGCGAGCATCACGAGGCCGGGCTGAAGGGCCATGATGACCGTGATCGTGGCGATCGACGCGTTCTGCAGGGAGTAGAAGAAGCACAGCGAGTTGGCGCCGAAGGCGAGACCTCCGGCCACGCTCCCCCGGAACGCAGCCCGGCTGGGGCGGTTGCGCATGACCAGCTGCACGAGCACCATGCCGACTGCGCTGCTCCAGAGGCGCACGAAGCTCACGGTGAGGGGCGGCGCGGTGATCAGCTTGGAGATCGGCGGGCCGAAGCCCCAGAGCAGCGCCACGGTGACGAGCGCTGCGTAGGGCCAGACGAGCGAGCGGCGCTCCAGGGGCGCAGCGGCCCGGCCGGCGGTCGCGGCGGCTCGCCAGCGGTTCGCGATAGTTGTCACTTCGTCAAGGCTCGCAGGCCCGCCGCTCGGCGGGCAAAGCCGCTGCTCAGCGGGGCCGCCGTGAACCTCGGAGAGGATCCGTGCGCGGGGCGGTGGGCGCGGGCAGACTCGGGCCGTGCCGACGGCCTCCGCCCGCCCACTTCCCGGTGGGCCGCCCCGCACCGCCGCAGCCGGTGAAGCGGCCGTCGCCGCCGACCTGCCCGCTCCGGAGGCGGTCGAGGCCGCCGCCGGGTGGTTCGTGCGCCGCGGCCGGGTCACGCCTGGGCTCGAGGTGACCCCTGAGGGCCGGGCCCGCTCCTGGTGGTGGCCCCTGCCCGCGGCCGAGGATCGCGCCCGCATCGCTGCGCTCGTGCCGGCGGCCAACGACGTCGCGGCGCACCGTGCGGCCGCGGCGCTGCTCGCCGCCGCGGTCGATCGCCAGGTCCGGGAGTCCCTCGCCGCCGCCGGCGCCGACCTCGTGGGCCGCCTGGGCGGGCGGCGGGCGACCCCCGAGCTGTGGCTGCGCTCGCTCACCTCCGCCGACCCCTGGCTTCCCGCCAGCACCGACCCGGCCAAGGCGCGGGCGTTGGCGGCCGAGCTCACCGCCTGGGCCCAGGGCGCGCTGGCCGGCATCGGCGCCGTCGGCGTTCGCCTGCGCGTGGTGGAGCCGGAACGGACCAACGGCGCGTGGGCGATCGAAGCCATGGTGCACGACGTGGACGAACCGAGCT
This sequence comes from Acidimicrobiales bacterium, assembly GCA_046153015.1. GTDB lineage: Bacteria > Actinomycetota > Acidimicrobiia > Acidimicrobiales > CAIXPF01 > JBJXGF01. The sequence continues at coordinate 12,847 of JBJXGF010000188.1, forward strand.
TCGCCGCGCCCCTGGCCGAAGCGCTCGGCCCCGCCTCGCCGTTCCCGCCCGGCGCCCCGGAGGCGATCCTGGCCACGTTGGGGCGTGCGGTTCGCGTGGCGCCCGAGCTCACGTCGCTGCTCGACGGCGGCGGGGCGCCCGGCCCGCTCGACGCGGCGACCGTGCTGACCCTGCTCACCGAGCGGCTGCGCCCCCTCGCCGAGGTCGGCGTGGCCGTGCTCGTCCCGTCGTGGTGGACGAACCGCCGCCGCCTGGGCGTGCGCGCCCACGCCGCGAAGCAGCCGGCCGCCGCCGCCGCCGCCGCCGAGGCAGGCTTCGGCTTCGACGACATCGTGCAGTTCACGTGGGAAGCGGCCCTGGGCGACGAGCGGCTCACGAAGGCCGACCTCGCCGCCCTCCAGCGGGCCGCGACGAGCAAGCTCGCGCTCGTCCGAGTGCGCGGCCAGTGGGTGGAGGTCCGCCCCGATGAGATCGCCGCCGTGCTGCAGGCGGCCGGGCGCTCGGGAGAGGCGACGGTGGGCGCCCTCGTGCGCACCGGCCTCGGCTTGACGTCCCTCGCCGCCCCCGGCCGCGCCCCGGTCGTGGGCGTCGCCGCCAGGGGCCGCCTCGGCGAGCTGCTGAGCGGCGCGTTCGTCGACCGGGCGGCGGCGGCGCCGACCCAGCCGGACGGCTTCGTCGGCGCCTTGCGGCCCTACCAGGCACGCGGGGTGGGCTGGCTCCGCCTGCTGGGCCAGCTCGGGCTCGGGGCGTGCCTGGCCGACGACATGGGCCTCGGCAAGACCGCCCAGCTCATCGCCGCGGTGCTCGCCGACCCAGCCGGCGGGCCGACCCTCGTGGTCTGCCCCACGTCGGTGTTGGGCAACTGGCGGCGCGAGCTCGAACGGTTCGCGCCCGGCCTCGACGCGTTCGTGCACCACGGCGCCGAGCGGCCCAAGACGCCCGAGGCCTTCGCCGACGGCGTGGCCGGGCGAGACGTGGTCATCACGAGCTACGGCCTCCTCCACCGAGACGCCGAGCTGGTCGACTCCGTCCGCTGGGCCCGTCTGGTGCTGGACGAGGCGCAGCAGGTGAAGAACCCGTACACCGCGCAGGCAAAGGCGGTGCACCGCGTCCGGGCGGGCCGACGCATCGCCCTCACCGGCACCCCGGTCGAGAACCGGCTCGCCGATCTCTGGTCGATCATGCAGGCGGTGAACCCGGGCCTGCTCGGCTCGATCACCTCGTTCACGGAACGCTTCGCCGTGCCCATCGAGCGCAACCACGACGACGAGGCGGCCGCCCGACTGCAGCGGCTGACCGCACCGTTCGTCCTGCGCCGGCTGAAGACCGACCGCCGCATCATCGACGACCTTCCCGACAAGATCGAGGTGACCGAGCACTGCCTCCTCACCCGGGAGCAGGTGACGCTGTACCGGGCGGTCGTCGACGACCTGCTGGCGCGGACGGCCCAGGCCGAAGGCGCCTCCCGGCGGGGGCTCGTGCTCGCCGGCGTGACCAAGCTCAAGCAGGTCTGCAACCACCCCGCCCACTTCCTGAAGGACCGCAGCGCCCTGCACGGCCGCTCTGGCAAGCTCGAGCGGGTCGAGGAGCTGCTCGACGAGCTGCTCGCCGCGGGCGACAAGGCCTTGGCCTTCACGCAGTTCACCGAGTGGGGCGAGCTCCTCGCGCCGCACCTGGCGGGCCGCTTCGGCGTGCCCGTCCTGTGGCTGCACGGCGGCACGCCCCGGAAGCGGCGAGACGAGCTCGTCGCCGAGTTCCAGTCGGCGCCCGGGCCCGCCGTATTCCTGCTGTCGCTGAAAGCGGGCGGGACCGGGCTCAACCTCACCGCGGCGACGCACGTGGTCCACCTCGACCGCTGGTGGAACCCGGCGGTGGAGGACCAGGCCACCGACCGCGCGTTTCGCATCGGCCAGCGGCGCAACGTGCTGGTCCACAAGCTGGTGAGCACGGGAACCGTCGAGGAGCGGATCGACGCGACGATCGCCGCGAAACGGGCGCTCGCCGGCAAGGTGGTCGGCGCCGGGGAGACGTGGATCACCCGGCTCTCCAATGACGAGCTCCGCACCCTGCTGGCCTACGACGGCTCGGCGGAGGAGGGCTGACGATGGCCGCCCGGTCCCGGTCCTGGGACGATCCGTGGCGCGAGTACCCCGCCTCCAAACCGCGCCCGGTCGAGGGCGGGGTCGCCACGCGCCGCCAGCGCGGCGCCATGGCGGACGCCTGGTGGTCGAAGCGCCTCGTGGAGCTGCTCGACTCCTACGGCCTGGGCGCCCGCATGCAGCGCGGGCGCCGGTACGCCCGCCAGGGCCAGCTCGTGTCGTTCGACGTGCAGCCCGGGCTGGTGGTTGCGCAGGTGCAGGGCTCGCGCCGCACACCGTACGTGACCACCGTCCGGCTCGAGCCGCTCACCGCGGAGCAGTGGGCGGCCGTGCAACGCGAGATCGAGGCGACCCTGCAGTTCGCCGCGCAGCTGCTGGCGGGCGAGGTTCCGCCCGAGCTGGAGGCGGTGTTCGAAGGCGCCGGCGTGGCGCTGCTGCCGCGGCGGTGGGGCGATCTCCGCGTGTCGTGCTCGTGCCCGGACTGGGAGAGCCCGTGCAAGCACCTCGCGGCCACGCTCTACGTGCTCGCCGATCGCCTCGACGACGACCCCTGGCTCCTGCTGCTGTGGCGCGGCCGCACCCGTGCGGAGATGCTGGCCCACCTCGGGCCCGGCGCCGATGACCGCGCCGCGGTGGCGCCCTGGTGGCCGCTCGTGCCCGGGGCCCGGCTGCCCGGCCCTGCCGCCAGCGGCGGCGACACCTGGACCTCGGAGCACGCCCGCGCCGCGCTCACCCGCCTCGGTCCCCTCGGAGTCGAGGTGCGCAACCGAGCCGTCACCGATCTCCTCGGCGCCGCCTATGACACGCTCGCCGCCGAGGGTTGACCCACCTCCGCCCGCCGGGTTGCGAAGGCGGCGTCACGCGCGACACTGGTGGCGCCGTCCCGGTACGCACAGAGCTGACACGACGAGAGGAGCGGTGCATGACGCAGCGGCCAGAGGTGACCGACTGGGCATCCGATTTCGATCACCTGAGCGACGCCTGGGCGGCCCACAGCCCCGAGATCCTGGCCGAGCTGCGGGAGCGGTGCCCGGTGGCCCACACCGAGCGCTTCCACGGCGCCTACCTCGTGACCCGCTACGCCGACATCGCCGACGTGGCCCATGACACGGCGACCTTCTCCAGCCGGGTCACCGCGGTGAACGACAACCACCCCGACAACATCAAGCTGGAGCTGCCGCCCATCACCCTCGACCCGCCCGAGCACGCGCCGCTGCGCCGGGCGCTGCTGCCGGCCTTCAACCCCCGGGAGGTCGCCGCCCTCGAGCCCTTCGTCGTCGAGACCGTCAACCGCCTGCTGGACGACCTCGACGGGCGCACCGAGGTCGACGGCGCGCTCGACTACGCGCAGCTCGTGCCGGTCGAGGTGATGGCCCGCCTCTTCGGCGTGTCGCCCGAGATGGGCCCGCAGTTCCGCCGGTGGGTCGACGGCATGCTCAAGGAGGGCCAGATCGATCTCGACATCGCCCGCAAGGCCAACCGCGAGATCCAGGCGTATTTCGCCGACCAGCTGGTGGCGCGCCGCCGTGAGCCCGCCGACGACCTCGTGACGATGGTGCTCGAGGCGCAGGTGCAGCTGGAGGACGGCTCGACCCGGCCCTTCACCGAGCGTGAGCGCATTGGTGCGCTGTTCGTGCTCATGCTCGGCGGCATCGACACCACGTGGTCCTCGCTCGGCGCGTCGCTGTACCACCTGGGCACCCACCCGGAGGACTTGGCGACCCTGGTCGAGCGCCCGGAGTTGATCCCCTCCGCGGTGGAGGAGTTCCTGCGCTTCTACTCGCCGGTGACGATCGCCCGGCTGATCACCGAGGACGCCGAGGTCGCGGGCTGTCCGGTCAAGGCGGGCGAGCGGGTGCTCCTCGCCTACCCGTCGGCCAACCGCGACCCGGAGGTGTTCGACCGGCCGGACGAGGTGGTGCTCGACCGGGCCCACAACCGCCACCTCTCCTTCGGGGTCGGCGTCCACCGCTGCCTCGGGTCGAACCTGGCCCGCATGGAGCTCGCCGTGTCGCTCGGCGCGTGGGTGGCCCGCTTCCCCCGCTTCGAGCTGGCCGTCGACCCCGCCGACATCACGTGGTCGGTCGGCCCGGTGCGAGGCCCCCGCAAGGTGCCCCTGCGCATCCTGAGCTGAGCCGGGGAGGCCGCCAACGCCGCAACTTCTCGGCGCCGGGCCCGCTCACGGGCGGGCGGCCGCGGTGACCGGGACGCCGCCGGCGGGGTGGGCGGTGACCGTGCCGACTGCGGCGGGGAGCTCCTCCGAGGCGACGTGGAGGTCGCAGCGTTGGGCGAGGCGCGAGGCGAGCAGGGTCAGGTTCATGCGGGCGAGACCGAAGCCGAGGCAGCTGCGGGCGCCGCCGCCGAAGGGCGCCCAGGCGTGCGGCGGCGGCGCAGCGTCGAGGTGGCGTCGAGGATCGAAACGCAGCGGGTCGGGCCAGGCGTCCGGGTCCCGTCCGACCAGCAGCGGCGACCACGCCACGATCGAGCCGCGGCGCACCCGGTACGGGCCGAGCCCGAACGACTGCCAGACGAGCCGAGGTGCGTAGGCCCCGGCGGGATGGATACGCAGCGCCTCGTGCACCACCGCGTCGGCCCACGGCCGCGCCGCGTCGGCGCTGCTGGCGTCGGCCTCGGCGCGGAGCTGTTCCCACACGTCTCGGCGGGGCGCAGCGCGCAGCACCAACCAGCTCGCCGCCGCGGTCGTGGTGTCGTAGCCGGCGCCGATCAACGACACGACCTGGTCGCGCACCTCGACGCGAGTGAAGCTTGCAGTCAGCAGCGTGTCGAGCACGTCGTCGGCCCTCGGTCGGCCCCGCTCCTCGCCGGCCCGGCGGCGGTCGATCTCGGCGTCGAGCAGGGCGTCGAAGCGGCGGCGGGCGGCGCGGGCCTGCTGGCGGGCGCCGAACGGGAACGGGTGCGGGATCTGTCGCGCCATCGGACGGTTCACGTACTCGGCCGCCGGCGCCAGCGTCTCGCCGACCACATCGGGGTCGAGACCGTCCCCGAACAGCACCCGGACGACCACGCGCCGAATCGTGGTCTGGATGCGTGGCGCGAGGTCGAAGCGCGTGGCGAGGGGGAACCCGTCGATCATGCGGTCGATCTCCTCGAGCACGAGCGCGCGCCAGGCGTTGAGGCGGCGGAGCGCGAACGCGGGCTGCACCGCGTAGCGGCGACGAGCGTGATCGTCGCCGTCGCTGACCAGCAGCGAGGTGGGCCCCACGAAGACGCCGAGCGGGATCTTGAACATCGGGCCCCACCGGTAACGCTCCTGCGGACCGGAGAGCACCTCGTGCACGAGGTCCCGGTCCCCGACCACGACGATGGTCAACGGCCCGACACGGATGGCGAAGGTCCGCCCGTAGCGCGCCGCCAGCGCCTCCACCGTCGCCATCGGCGCGTCGAGCACGTCGCGCAACGCCGCCGCGCCGGCCCGACCCGAAGGCCCCGGCACGGAACGGGTCGCCGTCATGCCGGCCTCCGGCCGCGCTGCGCTGGGAGGTGGCCCCATGCCATGTGAGTTGGTGGCCTCCTGGTCGAACGTCCGAGCATGCCCGGTCGAACGCTACGGGAGGAGACCCGTCTTCCGCTCTCCGGGAAGCGCGGTCGAGGTTTGCTAGCATTGCTGGCATTGCCTGCACCCGGGAGACGTGATGGCGACGTTCACCATTCGCGGCCTTGATGAGGAGCTCCGCGATCGCCTGCGGGTTCGCGCGGCTCGACACGGACGATCGATGGAGGCCGAGGTCCGCGAGATCCTGCGAGACGCGTTGGCCGAACCGGAACCTTCGGAACCGCTCGGCAGCCGCATCCGGCAACGGTTCGCCGCGATCGGCGGCGGCGAGCTGGAGCTACCGGCCCGGACCGAACGCCCGCGACCGGCTTCGCTGGCATGATCGTTCTGGACACCAACGTGGTGTCCGAGCTGATGCGAGCGGCGCCCGCCCCGGTGGTCGTCGACTGGGTCGATCGGCAACGCGCCACCGAGGTCCACCTCACCGCGATCACCGTCGCCGAATTGCTCTACGGCGTCGGCCGGCTTCCGGGGGGAAGCCGCAAGACCGAATTGGCCGAACGCATCGAGGCGATGCTCAGCGATGACTTCGATCACCGCGTCTTGCCCTTCGACGAGACCTCGGCCGCCCACTACGCGGACATCGTGGTTCGCCGCGAGCGGGCCGGTCGGCCGATCAGCACAGCGGACGCTCAGATCGCGGCCACCTGCCGGAGCCATCGTGCACGTCTCGCCACCCGCAACACGGACGACTTCGCCGACACCGGGATCACCCTCCACAACCCCTGGACCGAGGATTGAACCGATCGCTCCGCAGCGAGGCGGCTCGCTCACGCGGCGAGCGCGGCTGCCAGCGTTCGCACCAGCTCGGAGGTGAGCTCGTCCGCCGGCCGCTCGAAGGGCGCGGCCTCGTCGGTGAGCAGTGCACCCACGGCGCCGAACACGCACCACCGGACCCGCCACGCGATGTCCCCGAACGCGAGGTGGGGCAACGCCGTCTCGAGGTGGGGGCGGAACGCGTCGGCGACGGGGGCGAAGTGGCCGGCGACCGTGGCGGCGACGAAGTCGGCAGGACGGATGTAGATCGCGCCGATCAGCCGGGCGCGTCCGGGAGATCGCGCGTGGAGCAGGTGGGCAGCCTCGACGTCGGGGCGGACCAGCGCGTCGATGAGCTGCGACGTCGCCGGCCGGCCAGCCGCCACCGCCGCGTCGAGCAGCTCGAGCCGGCGCAGGTTCAGCGGGATGAGGATGCGCTCGAGCACGGCGGCGGCCAGCGCCTCACGCCCGCCGAAGTGGTAGTGGACCGCGCCCGGGTCGGCCCCCGCCTCACGCATGATCCTGCGGAGCGATCCGGTCTCGATGCCTGCGCTCGCGAACTCGACCTCGGCCGCGTCGAGGAGGAGGTCAACCGTCGAGCCGGCCACGTTCGAGCAGCTGCTTGAGGGCCTTCAGGTCCTTGCGCACGGCTCGGCGCATGGCCGTCCGGATGAACGGGGCGACCAGCCGAGAGAACCCACTCGGGTTGCCTCGGTTGCGCAGCGTCATCCGCGTATCGCCATCGGGAGTCGCCTCGTAGCGGTAGCTGGTCTCCATCGGAAACGGACCCTCGGCGGTGCGCATCACCAACGACTCGGGCGTGTGCTCGACGATCTCGTACGTGTAGCGCAGCTCTCGGCCGAGGAAGCGGGCGACGAAGGCGACCTCGGCGCCCGCCTGGAGCGTCGGCGCCGTCCGCCAGGACACCTCGGAGATCTTGGCGTACCACTCCGGGGCGTGGGAAGGGTCGCTGGCGTAGCCCGCCACAACCTCGACAGGGCGTCGGATCACCTCGCTCACGACGACGTCGACCGCCGGCCGCGCCACAGATTCAGTCATACGACTGACCCTAGTCAGTCAGGTGACTGATCGGCAACAGCCCAGCCGCACCTCTCACGGCTGGCGGATGAGCTCGAGCTCGATCTCGAGACCGATCTCCTTCGACACCAGCAGGCCGCCGGCCTCGAGGAGCATGTTCCACGACAGGCCCCAGTCCTCCCGGTTCAGCTTGCCCTTGGCGCTGAACACGGCCCGGTCGTTGCCCCAGGGGTCGGCGGCGTGGCCGAGGTAGTCCACCTGCAGGCGCACCGGCCGGGTGATGCCCTTGATCGTGAGCTCACCGTCCACCACGCCGCTGGCGCCATCGAGGACCACGGCGGTCGAGCGGTAGGCGGCGGTGGGGTGGTGCTCGACGTCGAAGAAGTCGCCCGAGCGCAGGTGATCGTCGCAGCTCTGGTCGCCCGTGCTGACCGAGGCCATGTCGAGGGTGACCTCCACGTGGGAGGCGGTCGGATCGTCGGCGATCGTGACCGCGCCGTCGACGCCGGTGAAGCGGCCGCGGACCTTCGTGAGCCCGAAATGGCGGCCGACGAAGCCGACCTCGGCGTGCCCCGGGTCGATGGCCCAGACGCCGGCGGCGGGGAGCTCGACGCCGGCGACGGTGCGGGTTGCGTTCATGGATGCGTCCTTTGCCAGTTGCGTGCTGATGCACGCACTCTATCAGGTGCGTGCGATCGCACGCAACTACCGGTACGCTTGGCGCCGTGACCGATGACGTCGACGTCGCCGCCTGGCGGGCCGTCCTGCTCACCCAGAGCCGGGTGCTGCGAGCGATCGAGCGCGATCTCGACGCCGCGGGTGCGATGTCGCTCGGTTGGTACGACGTGTTGCTCGAGCTCAACGCCGCCCCAGAGCGTCAGCTGCGCATGCAGGACCTCGCGGCACGCGCCGTGCTGTCACGGACCAGGGTGAGCCGGATCGTGAACGAGCTCGAGGCCGCCGGGTTCGTCGAGCGGCGCTCCGACCCGGCCGATCGGCGGGCGTGGCTGGCCACGCTCACCGCCGACGGCCGCGCCGCGCTCATGCGCACGGCGCCGCTGTACCTGGACGGCATCGAGCGGCACTTCAACCGGCACCTCGGCGCGGGCGATCGCCGTCGACTCGCGGCGATCCTGCAGCCCGTCATCGACAGCCATCAGGCGGAGATGGACCTCCGCCGATGAACGGCCCACCCGTCACCGGTCGGACGGCGCAGCCGAGCGCCGGGGGCGCCGTTGCGCTCGGACCCAGGCGGCGAAGTCCTCGACGCCGTCGATGACGGTTTCGTACCGGACGGAGTGCAGCAGGTCGAAGCTGTGCTGGGCGTGGGGAAGCTCGGCGTAGACCACGGGGTGCGCGGCGGCGTCACGCAGTCGGGCGACGAGCGCTCGGGGGTTCGCCGGGGCCACGTAGGTGTCGTTGCCGCCGTGCAGGAGCAACACGGGCGGTGCGTCGGCGTGCACATAGTCGCCGGGCGCCGTCGGCCCGGCCTCGCCGCCGTCGACCGGTCCGTAGTAGCCGTAGAAGCCGACGGCGGCGGCGACGGTGGTGTCGGCCTGCTCGAACCCGGCCTGGAAGGCCGCCTGGTTGGGGGTGAGCGCGGCGGTGACGGCGAGGTGGGCGCCGGCTGAGCTCCCAGACACGAACACGCAGCCCGGGTCGGCCCCGTACCGCTCGGCGTTGGCCTTGGCCCAGGCGATGACGGCTTTGGTGTCGGTGAGCATGTCTGCGTAGGAGGCGTGCGGCCGGAGACGGTAGTTGGCGCTGATGCACAGCCATCCGTTGCGGGCGCAGCGGTGCAGGAGGGGTCGGCCTTCGAAGCTCTTGCGGCCGGTGCGGAAGTGGCCGCCGTGCAGGTGGATGAGGACCGGCCCAGCGGGCGTCCGCCGCCGTGCCCGGTAGAGGTCGAACAGGTTGTGGCGCTCGGCGCTGCCGTAGCGCACGTTGCGGGTTCGTCGCAGGTCCCACGCCAGCACCGGCAGGGGCGCCAGCACGATGCGTACCCACCTCAGCAGCGGGCGCCGGCCCGGCCGGCCGGCGGGCGCAGCGTCCGCCCACCGCGGCCCGAGCCCGTCGCGCAGAGCGGCTTGCATCACGGGCCCGGCGGTCAGGCTGCGGCGCACGAGCACGACGCTGGCGGCGGCGGCGCCCACCGCCACGGCGAGGCCCAGCCAGCCGGCGGGGCCGGCGAGGTCCCCCTGGCTCCAGGCCAGCAGCGAGATCGCCGCCAGCCAGTACAGGCCGAAGAACGGCGACTCGTTCACGACGAGCGACACGAACCAGCTGATCCCCCCCAGCGCGCCGGAGCGTCGCAACGGCCGCACGGCGGCCACGAACCCAAGGGCAGCCACGCCGACTGCGAGCACATAGCCGATAGGCACGACTCACCCCAGCGCGAGGTCGGAGCGGGAAGCGAGCGATGCAAGCTGGCGGCTGAGTGTCCTCATGCTTGGACGCGTACCCGCCGAAGCAGGACTCCGACCCACGCTGCGGCTTGCGGGGGCGTCAGCGGCGGCGCAGCACCCAGACGGCGCCGATGGTGTGCCGGTCGAGGTACTCGTACTCCGCGAGCTGCGCGTCCACGAACGTGCGCAGCCTCGACCCCAGCTCGGGGCGGCGGCGCGTTAGCTCCTGAGCCCTCGCCGCGATCGCGGCGCCCTCGTCGAGCCCGGCCTCGGGGTCGGCTTCGATCGTCTCGGCCACGAGGTCGTCGCCGTGCTCGATCAGGCGTCGACGGGTCTCCGCCAGCGTGCCGCAGTGCTCGAACCCGGGGAAGGACGCGGCGGCGCCGTCGCGCAGGCAGCTGTCGTTGATCACCAGGAAACCGCCGGGCCGCACGTATTGGCGGATGATCCCGACCGTCACCTCAAGCGGGCCGAGCACATCGCCCAGCGCAGCGAACACGGCCACGTCCACCGGCGCGGTCGCGCCCGCCATCGTCACGATGTCGCCGTGGCTGAACCGGCACCGCCCGGCCGCGCCCGCTGCTGCGGCGGCTTGGCGGGCCACGTGCACGAACGGCTCGAACAACTCGATGCCGTGCACCGACAGCCCGAGCTCACGAGCCAGCGCGATCGAGACCGCCCCCTTGCCCGATCCGAGGTCCACCACCGTCGCCGACTCGAGGCCGAGGGCGGCGACGGCAGCAACGATCAGCGCAACGTCCGCACCGAGCGCGTCGAGGTCCGAGAGCAGCTCCAACGCGTAGGGCAACAGCTCCGGGTCCATCTCCAGCGCGTAGGCGACCATCTCCTCAGCGGAACGTCCGGCCATCCGCCAACCCTCCCACCGCGGTCCGGACACTCCAGACGCGCCCGTTGGCCGGCGCGCTCGCGTTCAACACTGGTCCGAGCGTGGGTCGCCGTGCTCGTCGGCGAGGTGAGCGACGACGAGCTCCGCGATGTCGCCGAGCACGTCGAGCTGCTCGGGGGTGAGGATGTCGGCGAAGCAGTGGCGGACCGCCTGGAGGTGCAGCGGCGCCGCCGCTTCGATGGCGGCCAGCCCGTCGGCGGTCAGCACCACGTCGAAGCCGCGTGCGTCGCCCTCGCACGGCGCACGGCCGACGGCGCCTCGCTGTTCCATCCGGGTGATCTGGTGCGAGAGGCGGCTGCGCTCCCAGTCGAGCGCGCGGCACAGGTCGCGTGAGCGGATGCGGCGCCCGGGCGCTTCGGAGACTGCGACGAGGATCTGGTACTCGGCCTCGGTGAGCCCGCAGTCGCGGACGAGCTGTCGGGCGAGGCGCCCGACGAGCTCAGTGCGCATCTGGAGGAAACCGCGCCACGCGCGGTCCTCGCGCTCGTCCAACCAACGGGGCGCCATGGCCCAAACCTAGCAACTTATTGACATGTCACCACGACGATCGACGGGCCCCCAAAGCGGGTGATCACGACCCGTGTTCTTCGAAGGTGTGATGGACCGCTTCGACGTTGTTGCCGTCGGGATCGCGCACGAACACCCCGAAATAGCCGGCGTGGTACTCCGGCCAGAGCCGCGGTTCGTGCAGCACCTCCGCCCCCGCCGCAACGGCCGCGTCACGAAACGCCGCCACTGCGGCCCGGTCCGGCGCCCGGAACGCCAGGTGCGACTCCCGGAACCCGTCCCCGCTGAGGTGCGGCCCCAACCAGAACGTCGGGAAGTCAACCCCGTAACCGATGCCCTCCGACCAGTCGAAGATGCGCCGCCCACCCAACGTTGCCAGCACGGCGTCGTAGAACGCGGCGCTGGCCGCAAGATCGGTGCACTGGATCGAGACATGGTCCAACATGACGAGACACGTTCCTCTCTCGCCGCCCTCAGGCGGTCTGGTCAAAACCGCGTCGCAACTCCTCAGGGATGACCCGCCAGATGCTACGCCCGATGCGCCGACAATGCTCGAACTGCACGGCCGCCACACCGGAGCTCAAGGCCGGTCTCCCGCGCTGGGCGGCTCGATCCGTAGGAAGTCGCCGACGTGGCGCCAAGCGGCGACAGACAGCGAGGCGGCGTGGCCCTTGCCGGCGAGGACCGCAGCTCGGCACGGGGGAGGCCGGCGGCGGTCTGCTCGAAGCCTGCCTGCCCGTAGAAGCCGTCCCGGCTGCCGCCGACAACGAGCGCGGGCGCCGTGATCTGGCCCAACCGGTCGCAGAGATCGAAGCGGTCCTCGGCTTCGAGGGTGGCGAGCAGCTCCGATGGATCGTCGCCGGTGAGGCGGCGGCCCGCCACCCAGAGGAGGGCGCCCATTCCCAGGCGTCCGGCGAGTCCCGCAGCCATCGGGGCGGCGAGCGCGGCCCAGGCGCAGCGGGGGTGGCCGCTGTACAGCTCGTCGGCCATGCGGCGCTGCGCGGCTCGTCCGTGCTCGTCGAGGCGGCAGGCGGCCGAGACGAGCAACAGCCGTTCGACCAGGTCGGGATGGTCGAGCGCGAGGTGCAGCGCGACGGCGCCGCCGCTGGAGATCCCGACGACGGGCAGCGGCGAGGGCAGGTCGGCCCGGATCGCCGCGGCGCAGTCGGCGGCGAGGTCGCCCATCGTCACGCCGGGTCGAGCCCCGGGGGTGCGTTGGACCAGGTACATGGTGCGGGTTCCGCTCAGGCCCCGCATGGGGCGGAGCAGACCGGATCGTTCCGGGCCGCTGGGGTTGCGGTGGCGGGCGCTGAGCCCGGGAAGCACCAGCACGGGCGGTCCGGCTCCAGCGGCCAGGAACGGGAGCCGTCCGCCGAGAAGCCCCTCCCGCACCCCCTCGGCGCTCGTGCGGCCGGCGCCGAGGCGGCGCGCAGACCGAGCAGCGCCGATCAGACTGCGCACGGCGCGAGCTGTACCCACTCGCCTGGCTCGCCGATCCAAGCTCGCTCGGAGTCGCCCGCCAGTAGTCGCTGGAGACCGGCGACGTCGCCGGCGCGGATGCTGGCGGCGCGGTTGACGACGAGGGGGTGATCAACGGGAAGGTTTCGGCTCGTGCTGCGCCGCATCGAACCAGCATGACGGGCTCAGAACCGCAAGATCGGTCGGGCGCACGAGCAGGTTGGTTGCGCATGCTGCTCCCATGACAGCTGCTCCCATGACAACGTCATCTCTTCACAGCGGCCGACGCTCGCCCTCGACGCCCACCGATGCCGTCCGGGCGTGGTGGGCCGCCATGCAGGCCGGCGATCTCGACGCGCTCGCGTCGTTGCTCGCCGATGACTACCTCGTGACCGGCGGCCCCGAGGGCCGTCTCGTCGGCCGCTCGGCGGTGATCGAGCAGACCGCGCAGTTCAGCGCGGAGGCCGCGGTCGACGACTGGGCGATCAGCGACCTCGAGCTTCGCGCCGGCGCCGACCCGTCTGCGCCTACCAGTGGTGGGAGACGGGAACCCATCGCGGCGTGAGGTTCGAGCTGTGCGGCGCGGCCACCGACGTGCTGCGACGACACGGCGGCGCCTGGATCCACCAGGCCCGCCACGTCTCGACCACGCCGCCGACCGGCCAGCTCGAGGCCAGCGGCGGGGCCAGCACGTGACCTGCTTGCCCGAGCGCCTGGCGTGGGCGGTCCAGCGGCTCGGCCTGCGGCCGGGGCTTCGGGTGCTGGAGCTCGGCTGCGGCCACGGACTCGCCGCCGACCACGCCTGCCTGGCCGTCGGCGGCGGGCACGTCACCGCCGTCGACCGCTCGCCCGCCATGGTCGCCCGCGCCGCCCGCCGCAACGCCCGCCACGTCCAAACCGGCGCCCTCGACCTCGTCGTGTCGTCGATAGCCGAGCTCCGCCTCCCCGACCGCCACCACGTGGTCTTCGCGGTCGACGTCAACGTGTTCGGCGGGCCGTGCGGGCCGGAGCTGCAGCAGGTCCGGGCGCACCTCGAACCCGACGGCGTCCTCCACCTCGTCCACTGTCCGCCGGTCGACACGAAGCTGCAGGCTTTCGCCGACAACCTCACCGCCCAGCTCCCCGCCAACGGCTTCGCGCTCGACGACGTGACCGTCGCAACCCTGCACACCTGCCGCATCCTGGGCGTGCAAGCACGCCTCGCCTGATGACTGCGGCAGCCTTCTCCCGGCCCGGGCCTGGGCGTCAGCGTCCGAGGAGTCGTTCTCGGAGCAGGTCTCGGTAGAAGTCTGCGCACCGCTCGTTCGTCCAGCCCCGGGCGGTCAGGACGGCGTAGACCTCGGCGCTGAAGAGGGCCAGGAACACGTCGGTGGCGGCCTGCTCGTCGAGCCCGGCGGCCAGGCCGGGGGGTTTGGCAGCCAGCACGTCGATGGCGGCCCGGAACGAGTCGGACCGCCGTTCGTCAGCGAGCCGGACGACCGCTTCGGCCTCCGGGTCGCCGACGGTTCCGTGCATGGCCGGGAGCAGCGGCGCGACCCGGGCCAGGATCGGCGCGCTGGCCGTGACGTAGATGTCGAGCGCCTCGGTGGCCGTGGCCGCATCGACGAAGCTCGTCCACCAGTCGTGCAGGTTCACCAGTGCAGCGGTGTCCGGATCGGTCGGCGGCTCGTCCCACGCGTCGATCCCGAGAACGGCCGCGCCGATCGCCTCGTCGAGCAGGGCGGCCTTCGTGCGGAACGTGTAGTAGAGGGTCTGCACGGCGACACCGGCCTGCTCGGCGATGGAGGCCATGGTGGCGCCCGCCCAGCCGTCTGCTGCGAACCGTTCGAGCGCCGCCGACACCATGCGGCGCCGGTTGGCGGCGGCCTTGGTCGCCCTCGTTCCCGGTGTTCGGCGCGCCACGACCCTTGACGTTACTAGAGCCGGTCACTAAAGTCATGCACTAGTGAAGATCCTCGTTGCGTCGATGCCGGGCGACGGCCACATCAACCCGCTGACCGGCATCGCCGTGGCGCTGCGCGACCGCGGGCACCTCGTGCGCTGGTATGCAGGCCCCCGCTACGCCCGGCGCATCGAGCAGCTCGGCTTCGAGGTCTGTCCGTACCAGCGGGCGACCGAGCTGCTCGCGGAGGACCTCAACGAGGCGTTCCCCGAACGGGCCCGTCTCCGGGGCCCGAAGCGGCTCTCGTTCGATCTCGAGAGGTTCTTCGTGAGCAACGTCGAGGCGCACTACCTCGACGTCGCCGACCTCCATCACCGCCACGCCTTCGACGTGCTGCTGTGCGACGGGGCCTTCTACGCAGAACGACTGGTGAACGACTCGCTCGGTCTGGCGACCGTGGCCGTCGCGCTGTCGACCGTGCTCCCCGATCCGAACGGGCCGCCCCCGTTCTTCGGGCTGCGGCCGGCGCGAACCCCTCTGCACCGAGCGGTCCACGCCGTCGTGCGGCGCATGGTGGCGAGCACGAACAAGGCGGGCGTGACCGCCTACAACGAGGTGCTCGCCCGCCACGGCGTCGACGCCATCGCCCCCGGCGGGTTCCCGGACGCGCCGATGCTCGGCCTGCCCCGCATCCTGCTCACTGCCTCGCCGGCCATGGAGTTCCCCGGGTACCGTCCGCCCCGCAACGCCGAGTGGGTCGGGCCGCTGCTCCCCGCACGCCGGGACACCGAGCTCGAGAGCGCCCCACTCCCGGACGCCGTGACCGACCCGGCGACGACGGTGGTGGCCGTGTCCCAAGGCACGGTCGACAACACCGACCCCTCGAAGCTGCTGGCACCGACCCTCGAGGCGCTCTCCGGAGGACCGTACGTCGCGGTGGCGACCACCGGCGGCTCCGAGACGGCGGCGCTGCGTCGCCGGCACCGCGCACCGACCGTCCACGTGGAGGACTACCTCGATTACGAGATCCTCTTCCCCCACGTCGACGCGTTCGTGACCAACGGCGGCTACGGCAGCATCCTGCAGGCCCTCCGCCACGGCGTCCCGATCGTGTCGGCCGGAACCCGCGAAGGCAAGAACGACAACAACGTGCGCCTCGCAGCTCGCGGGCTCGGCATCAACCTCCGGACAGAACGCCCCAAGCCCCGCCGCATCGCCCGCGCCATCGACACCGTGCTCGGCGATCCCCGCTTCCGCCACAACGTCGACCGCGTCCGCGCCGAGCTCGCAACTTACGACACCGTCGCCCTCGTCGAGCGGGCGCTCCTGAACGCCGCCGGCAAGGCGGCCCAGCCGTAGCGGATCTCCTGCTCAGCTCCGACCGAAAGCACAGTGCGATGACGAACCTGATCCCACCATCCGCCACCAGCCATCAGCCGACGTCGACCCGTCTCCGCCACCTCGGCGACGCGTTCTGGCCCGGCCTGCTCATCGTCGTCTACGGCGCCGTCCAAGCTGACGGCGCCGTCCTCACGACCGCCTACCGGGAGGCGTCCCCCATCTCCGACGATCGTCTGAGCTACCCGTGGGACGGCGCCGCCGCCGTCACGACCTCGGTCGTGTGGGGTCTGTCCCAGATCCTGTTCGTGATCGGGCTCCGAGCCTTCGCCACGTCCGCCGCACTGACCCGGCGCAGCGGACGGCGAGGCGCGTGGTCCGCCGTCGTCGGCGCATCCCTCTTCGTCGCCGCCCATGCGGTGTCGATCCCGCTGCACGACGCCGATGTCGACGACGCCGGCGCCGTGGCGGTGTTCACGTTGTTCGGCCTCGGCACGATCCTCACCGCCGGCGGTTTGCTCGCCGCCGGCATCGACGTGGCCCGGTCACGCATCTGGACCGACTGGCGCCGTCTCACCCCTCTCGCCCTCGGCGTCTGGATGGTGGCCATGATCCCGCTGCAGTTCACACCCGCCCTGGCGATCGTGGTCGGTGTGTACGCCCTGCTCGCCGCCGCCCTCGGCATCGCCCTGCTCGTCGAATCGGCGGCCCGAGCCGACGCGGCAACCCCGCCACTCCGCACCTGAGGCGGCCAACGCGAACCCACTGCCCTCGTGCACGCCGCCTAAGGCCTTACGACGCGGCTCGCTGGGGTTGGTCGAGCAGGTGCGCGTTCTCGGCGACGGGCCCGCGCAGCGGTCGGACGTGCACGATGCCGTCGGTGATGTCGACGACGAGCGCGACCGCGCGTGCCCGCCCGGAGCCGACCACGATGTGGCAACCGGGGCGCACCTTCTCCGGGTCAGGGCCTCGACGAGGAACGCCCACGGCAGGCCAGTGTCATCCATCGTGTTGAGGTCGACCACGAGGTCAACCGAGGGTCTAGTCATTCGGGCGCCTCCTCGGGCTCGTCCGGCCCATGGTATGGGTTCCGCCGTTGCTCGTGAACCGTGCCCGCCAACGCGGCGAGCCCGGAGTCGAGGTCGCCGTCGAACGCAACCGTCACGTGCGGCGTCCGGAAGGTCGGCACGACCGAGAACCCCGCGGCCTCCAAATCGATGACCCGATACAGGGAAAGCTCGGGGAACCGGTCGAGCTGATCTGCGGCGAGGTCGTCGATTTCGGCGTCGTTGCGGGCATAGAACGCGGAGAGCCCCCACCGGCCCCAGTCCGGGTAGCGACGCCGGAACGTCAGCGCCTGGCGCCGCGATGTCGCCAGGTCGAGGTCGTCACCCCGGACGACGATGATCGCGTCGGCCGGGAGCGCCGCCCGACGAACGCGCGGGACCTGCGGCTCAGCCACGTCGATGGACCGGTGCGGCCGGGGTCGTCACAGGCGGGCCTTGTCGAGCATGGCGATGAACGTCGGGCGCCGGCGGTGCTGCTCGCGCAATACCGCCACCCGAGCGTCGAACTCCGGAACCCGCCCGGCGGCGGTGGCGGCCCGGCGGGCGGCGGTCAGTGCGCGCACGGCGTCGCGATACGCGCTCTTGCCGGTCTCGACGAGCGCCGCGTCGGCGAGGCTCAGGTGCACACGCAACGCACCGGCCGGGTCGGTGGGCTCTCGTGCAT